>NZ_CP084553.1:0-142475 GCF_021870055.1 Arthrobacter sp. FW306-06-A
CCGATGCACCGGGAAAACTACCCAAAGCCCTGCGGGACTTCGCAGCTCTCATCGGCGGGGGAGCCCCCCGACTCTGGATGCTCCCCTGGGTCGAATCCTGGCGGCTAGGGGACACCAACACCGGGACATCCGGCCGCGACTACCAACGCCTGATCACCGACCTCACAGCCCTCACCAACTAACCAACCAACAGCTCTACAGCGCCATACCTCGAAAGGTCTCACCATGAACTTGATCGCAGCTCTTCCCGCCAGCGTCATCCCGAACCCGACCCCGGTCGTACCTCCCCAGGCACAGGGCCTGCTCACCGTACTGAACTGGGCCTCCGGCATCGGCCTGGTCCTCGGCGTGCTGGGCGTGATCATCGTCGGCATCGGCATGGTCATCCAGCTCCGACGCGGCGAAGGGGGCGAATCCATCGCCAAGCTCGGCTGGGTCCTCGCCGGCTGCATCATCATCACCGGCGCCTCCGGTATCGTCCGCGCCTTCGTCTAACCCAATACCCGGAGGTTCATCATGAGTGAATCCACACAGAACAACACCGAACGGAATCCATTCACCAAACCTGGATTCGTCATTTCGGCCGCCCTCGTGATCGCACTGATAGCAGCCGTCATCGTCATCTTCCTGCTCCCGAAGGGGGACGGTGGCGCGCAGCAGCCTGCCCCGTCCGCTCTGGAAAGCAACTCAGCGGCGGCCTCCACACCAAATAACGCCGCGTCCAGTAGCATCTGCGGTCTGCCCTCTACCTCGGAAACGGCTTTGGGAACTGCTCCCGGGTCCAACTGGGAGCTAGTAGGGAGGATGGCAACGCCCACAGACCCTGACACCTTCGGGCCAGGAGTCACAGACACCGACGGTTTCCGTTCCTGCTTCGCGCACTCACCAACCGGAGCCCTCTACGCCGCGGCCAACGTCATTGCCCTAGGTTCTTCAACCGAGCAGGACGAACTGAAGCTGGCCGATAAGCTCTTGGTCCCCGGCCCCGGCCGGGATGCTGCCATAAGGGATGCCGAGAATAGGTCGTCTTCGTCAGCGACTGGCACAGACAGCGCTCAGATACGCGGATTTCTGATCAAGTCCTACAGCGCCACGGAAGCAGACGTTGATCTGGCCCTTGAGTTACCGAACGGTGCCCTGGCTCATTCGGTGCTATCGCTCCGGTGGGTTGATGGAGACTGGAAAGTAAAGGCCGCTGATGATGGACAGATATTCAACGGCACGTCCCAGCTCAGTTCCCTAAGCGGCTTCATCCTCTGGTCCGGAGTCTGACGTGGCTGAATGCAAGCTGGGGGACATTACTTGCGTCGCCGGGGATGTAGTTGCCGACATCGCAAATGACGCGATAGGAAATCTTGCGCAGTCCATCCTGGAAGGACTGAGCCGTATGGTGACTACCCTGTCGACGTTTTGGGTGAGCATGCCGACGACTAACCTCACGACAGAGGACGGCGTGACGGCCAGCCCGGTGGTGGGCTTCCTGAATTCTGAACTGTCTTACTGGACGCTGACGCTAGCCGTACTTTCGGTCATTCTTGGCGGTACTCGGATGATTTGGGAGCAGCGCGGCGCGCCACTAAAGGACCTCCTCTGGTCGCTTCTGACACTCACACTGGTTGCAGGGCTTGGCCTCGGCGTGATTTCAATCTTGGTCATGGCGGCCGACGCTTTCTCGGCTGCCATCATTGAGCGCTCCACAGACGGGAGGGGGTTTGCCGAGGCATTCACGGCTATGGCAGTCATTCACCAAAGCGACGCTGTCTTTATCCTCATCATCCTCGGTCTTATCGGCCTGCTGACCTCGTTGGTCCAGATAGTCCTGATGGTTGTCCGCGGCGGAATGCTGGTCATCTTGGCCGGCATTCTTCCCACTACCGCTGCCTTCACTAATACAGAGATGGGCAGGCAGTGGTTTCAGAAGGCCGTTGGGTGGACCATTGCCTTCATTCTTTACAAGCCCGCAGCAGCCATCGTGTACGCGTCAGCTTTCAAACTCATGGACTCCAGCACGGAAAAAGACGCACTGCTCGGTTCAATTACGGGACTCGCGCTCATGGTGGTCGCAGTACTTGCCCTCCCGGCTTTGATGCGGTTTGTCACCCCGATGGTCGGTGCGGTCGCTTCAGGCTCTGGCGGGGGAGCCGCTGCTGCTGCAGGCGCCATGGCCACTGGTGCTGTATCGCTGGGCCGCAGTGGAAGCGGCCGCGGGAATGCTTCCCCGACCCCGCCCAGCCAGCCGTCCAAGAATGGTGCGTCTCCTGGCGGCAGCCAAGGTCCCGGCGGGACCAACGGCGGCAACGCTAAACCTTCACCGGGATCCGCCGGAGTGTCCGGAGCCGGGGGAGTCCCCGGTAAGGGCACTACAGGAAGCCCCGGTGCTGTGACAGCAGGGGCGGGGGCCGGAACGGCTGGTACCGGGGCCGCGTCGGGGGCGGCGAAGGCTGCAGGTCCGGCCGGCGTCGCTGTCGCCGTCGGTACGCAGGTAGCTTCACGGGCCTCTTCGGCAGCACAACAGACCGCGCAGGATTCAACGGGGGAGGGCCCCAGTGGCAGCAATTGACACCGAATACAAGGAACCGTCCTACGGAAACTGGCGGGTCCCGAGGTCAGCAGGTCTGGGGGACCTTGGCGCTATCGGCACCGGCATTGTCATGGCCGGGCTGTTGCTGGGCATCATCAGTTTTGCCATTTGGGGCCTTTTCGCGGGCCTTGGCGTCCTGGCCGTCGCCGGCGTGCTGGTCCTGTTGCTGACCGTCAAGGACAAGCACGGCCAGTCCGTGGTGGACCGTTTCTCGACCCGGATGAATTTCCGGCTCGCCCGTTCCTCGGGTGCGAACCTGTACCGCTCGGGCCCGCTGGGAGTGACGGAATGGGGCATGTACCAGCTTCCGGGGTTGGCGGCGAAGTCGCGCCTTTATGAGTTCAAGGACTCCTACAACCGCCCCTTCGCCATGCTCCACGTACCGACCACCAGTCACTTCACCGTCATCTTCTCCACCGAACCAGACGGCGCCTCCCTCGTGGATCCCGAGCAGGTCGATGCGTGGGTGGCGAACTGGGGCGGTTGGCTCGCCGGACTGGGCGATGAGGCAGGGCTCGAAGCCGCCGCAGTGACCGTGGAGACAGCCCCGGACTCGGGCTACCGGCTGCGCAATGAAGTCGAGATGAACATTGACGAGAACGCACCCGAAGCGGCCAAGGCCATCCTCCGGGAGGTTATCCGGACCTACCCGGAAGGTTCTGCCACCGTGCGGGCCTGGGTGTCCCTGACCTTCACCGCCTCCCTCCGTGCAGGCTCCAGGAAGCGGGACCCGGAGGACGTCGCCCGCGACATCGCCTCCCGCATCCCTGGGCTGGGTGCCCGGTTGCAGGCCACCGGCGCCGGGATCGCCCGGCCGATGTCAGCGCAGGAACTGTGCGAGGTCGTCCGGATTGCCTACGACCCGCCCGCGGCGCTGATCATCGATGAAGCCCACGCCGCCGGTTCCTCGGTCGCCCTGACCTGGGGCGAGGTCGGCCCCACGGCAACCCAGGCCGGCTGGAACGAGTACCGGCACGATTCCGCGTTCTCTGTCTCCTGGACCATGACCGGTGCGCCGCGGGGTTCTGTGAACTCTTCGGTCCTGTCCCCGCTGCTGGCCCCGCACGGGGACGTTGACCGCAAACGCGTCTCCCTGCTCTACCGTCCGATGGATTCGGCCCGTGCCGCGGCAGTGGTGGAGCGGGATCAGAACAACGCGAACGTTCGGATCACCTCCGGAAACCGGCCCAGTGCACGGGCCTTGGTCGATGCCCGGTCGGCGGCACAGACTGCCCAGGAAGAGGCCCAGGGTGCCGGGCTTGTGAACTTCGGCATGGTCGTCACTGCCACGGTGACCGACGCTGCCCGGCTTCCGGATGCGGTGGCCGCGATCGAGCAGACCTCCGGGACCGCCAGGGTCCTGCTTCGCCGCGCCTACGGCTCACAGGACACCGCTTTCGCCGCGTCCTTGCCGCTGGGCCTGGTGCTGCCCAAACACATCCTGCTCCCCAGCGAAATCAGGGAGGCCCTCTAAATGGCCCGCAACACGATCCTGCAAGCGAAAAAAGTGAAAACAGTAAATACAGCAAAAAAGTCCTCCAGTGAAAGGGAGGGGACGTCGCGTCCTGGCCGTGTCCGGGGTCCCGGCTCACGCGGCTGGGCCGGCCGTGGTGGGGGAGCAGCTGCCCTGGTTCCTGCGGTGCGGGAGTACCGGGGCACGACGGTGCAGGTATGCGGGTTGTGGCCGTTCAGCTCCGGCACGTCGTCGCCGATGATTGGTGTGCCGCTGGGCCGGCATGAGGAAACCCAGGCGACAGTCTGTTGCGACCCGATCAGCTGGTTCCAGCGCGCCCACCTGATCTCCAACCCGTCTGCGTTCATCCTCGGAAAACCCGGGCTGGGGAAATCCACGCTGGTGCGAAGGATGCTCCTGGGCCTCTCCGGTCAGGGCGTGCACCCCCTCGTGCTGGGGGACCTGAAGGCAGAGCACGTCGACGCGGTCCAGGCGTTGGGCGGTCAGGTCATTAGGCTCGGACGGGGACGGGGCTACCTGAACATCCTTGATCCCGGCCAGGCCGTCGAGGTCGCCCAGCTGCTGGAAGAAGAAGGGCACCACGACGCGGCCGTCCGTGTCCGGGCCGACGCCCACGGCCGGCGGCTGAATATGGTCGTCTCCCTCATTACGATCAGCCGGAACTCACCCCCGACAGATCAGGAACAGACCATCCTTGACCGGGCCCTGCGGGTGCTCGATGACACGTTCGACGGCATTCCGGTCCTGAAAGACCTACTCGACGTCATCACCGCGGCCCCGGCCGAGCTGCGCCAGGTCGCCCTGGACCGCGGCGACATGACCGTCTACCTGCGGGAAACGCGCGCGCTGGAAGCGACCCTGCTGGGCCTGACCGGGGGCGGGAAGCTCGGGGAAATCTTCTCCCAGCAGACCACCAACCCCATGCGGCGGGACCGTGCCGTGGTCTTCGATGTCTCCAGCATCGACGAAACCGAGACCGACCTGCAGGCAGCGGTCCTGCTGGCGTGCTGGTCCTACGGATTCGGGACCGTCAACGTCGCCAACGCCCTCGCCGATGCCGGGCTGGAACCTCGCAGGAACTACTTCGTCGTCCTGGATGAGCTGTGGCGGGCGCTGCGCTCCGGCAAGGGCATGGTTGACCGCGTCGACGCTCTCACCCGGCTGAACAGGTCCGTTGGTGTGGGGCAGGTCATGATCTCCCACACCATGTCCGACCTGCTGGCCCTCCCGGCGGAGGAAGACAGGATGAAAGCCCGCGGGTTCGTTGAACGTTCCGGCATGGTCATCTGCGCAGGACTCCCCGCTTCGGAAATGCCACTGCTGACCGCTGCGATCCCGCTCTCCAGGCAGGAACAGCAGAAACTCATCTCGTGGCAGGACCCGCCCGCGTGGGATTCCCGCGGCGGTGACGTCGAACCCCCGGGCCGGGGAAAGTTCCTGATCAAGGTCGGCGGCCGCCCAGGCATCCCCGTGACCATTGGCTTAACCTCCATCGAAGCCTCCCTGAATGACACAAACCGCCTCTGGCATGCACCGGCAGAAGCCCTGCTGGATGCGGCAGCTCCGATCCGGGAAGAAGGTGCGGCATGAGTGCCCCGAACCGCAAGGGAACCGGCCTCGGCGACGCCCTGGGGATTTGGCTCGCCATCGGCGCCGCCACCATCTTCGGCGGCGGCACCTGGGTCGCGGCCCACCTCGGGTCGTGGATGGCCGGCCTCGCCGCCCCCCCTGCGCACCCGATTGACCTGATCGCCGGGCTGGCCAAGGGCCGGGTGCCCTGGCCGGACCAGTCCACAGTGGTGGCCTGCGTGCTGGCCGCTGTCCTGACCGCACTGGTGGTGACAGTGCTGGTGGTGCGGTCCCGGAGCGCGAGCAAACGCACCCGGGTGGACAAGGCGGCGGTGTACATGGGCCGGGGCAAGGACCTGAACCACCTCTCGACCAAGGGGGCCACGGCCACGGCCGTGCGCCTCGGCGTGGAAAACTCCACCGGTGTCCGTCTCGGCCGCAGCGTTGCCGGGAAGCGCCCGCTCTGGGCGTCCTGGGAGGACATGCTGATCCTCATCGCCGGGCCGCGCACGATGAAGACCACCTCCTACGCGGTCCCCGCCATCCTGGACGCCCCCGGCGCGGTGATCGCGACGTCGAACAAACGTGACATCGTCGACGTCACCCGCCCCATCCGCTCCGAGGCCGGGCAGGTGTGGGTCTTTGACCCCCAGGCCGTGTCGGAGGAAGAGCCATCCTGGTGGTGGAACCCGCTCTCGTACGTGAAGAACGAAGCCACGGCAGGGAACATGGCCCAGCACTTCGCCGCAGGCTCCCGGGAACCCGGAACCAAGCCCGATGCCTACTTCGACCCGGCCGGGCAAAACCTGCTCAAAGCCCTCCTGCTCGCCGCCTCGCTCAGTGCCGCCCCGATCACGCAGGTGTACACCTGGCTGACCCGCCCGCACGACGAAGCACCGGCTGACATCCTCCGCACCGCCGGCTTTGACCTGCTGGCAGACATGGTCATCGGCCACATCAGGGAACCGGAAAAGCAGCGGGCCGGCGTCTACGGCACCGCCCGGCAAATGGTTTCCTGCCTCACCGACCGGGACGTCAGCCAATGGGTCACCCCAGCTCCGGGCACCACGGTCGACACCGACCCCCGTCCGCAGTTCGTCCCCGAAGAGTTCGTCCGCGGCAAAGGCACGCTTTACAGCCTCTCCCGCGAAGGCGTCGGAACCGCCGGGCCGCTCGTCACGGCCCTGACCGTCGCGGTCGTTGAAGCGGCGGAAAAGTACGCCACTTCCCAACCCGGCGGGCGCCTCGCAACCCCGCTGCTGGGCATCCTCGATGAAGCGGCAAACGTCTGCCGGTGGAAAGCCCTGCCGGACCAATACAGCCACTACGGCTCCCGCGGCATCATCCTCATGACCATCCTGCAATCCTGGTCCCAGGGCGTGGAAGTCTGGAACCTCGAAGGAATGCGGAAACTCTGGTCAGCATCCAACGTCAAAATCTACGGCGGCGGCGTCTCCGAAGTCGGCTACCTCGACGAACTCTCCCGCCTCATCGGCCAATACAGCTACATCAACGTCTCCCGCAGCCACAGCAGAACCGGATCCTCCTCATCCAGACAGGAAAGCAAGGACGAGATCCTGTCCGTCGCCGACCTGACCGCACTGCCAAGGTTCCGGGCCATCCTGCTCGCATCCGGCGCCCCGGCCACCATGATCGAAACGATTCCCTGGATGAACGGTCCCCATGCCCAAAAGGTCAAAGACTCCCTCGCAGCCAACGAAACAACTGAACGTGCCCCTGTGACTGTCGCCGCCCACAACCCATGGACAGACGGAGACAAGGCATGAGTGAAGAGTTCGCGGACTCCTTCGGAGACGAAGAGGAACAGTCCCCGGCCGACGGGCACAGCCACCCGGAGCCCGAACCGGAACTGGTGTACTCCAACGCCGTGGAGTTCTTCGCTGACCTACTGGCCCAGTCCTACGTCCGCGAAGTCAACGAGGGCGCAGCCTACGCATGGTGCCCCGAGTGGTACAAACACCCCGAAGCCCTCATCCGAATGGAAGCCATCTGGCGGGCCTGGGAACACCTACGGCTCGAACCCGCTCTCGGGGTCAGCACCTGGTGGCTGAACCACGCAGACCCACACATGCGCGTCCTCATGGACAAAGAAGGCCCCTTCAAAAAATGCGCCTACGACGGACACAAAACCCCCGCCCCGGACAAAACCGCCCTGCCCCACAAGACCCCCGAAGCAGGAATCTTTGACTAGCATGGACTGCCCTCCGTTGCGCGCTTGGAACCAGTGCTTTTACCAGGGAGGCGAGCATGCCTTGCAGATCCTTGGGAGTGAGCTGCCATCAAGACCTTCCACCAATTTAAATTTCGTAATACGCTTTGGATGTGAGTGATGAGAAGATCAACGGGGTGCCGGTTACTGACGGGATGATCCAAGGGTGGGCCGACGAGGCTGAGCGTGGATATCCTGTCGAGCAACTGCGCAAGCGAGGCCGCCGTCCAGTTGGTGAAGGCCCCGGCGAAGTGGTACCGGTGCGCATGGATGCCTCCCTGTTGCAGGAGCTGACCGCTCGAGCCGAGCATGATCACCTGAGCCGTTCGGAAGCGATCCGCGCGGCTGTCCGGGCGTGGATCAGCGCCGCGTAGTGCAGGCGCATTCATCGGCTCTTAAACACGGGATCAGCGCGGAGGATGGGATTTACGCGGCAGGTCACGCGGTGTACGTTGCAGACCTCGACGAGGACAGCCCTGCCCGCCAGTTGAGGCTCGGATTCGACCCCGCTGGCCGCCTGCTCGAACTCGTCGTCCTTCGATTCGACAGCGGCAATGAGTTGCTGATCCATGCAATGAAGGCGCGCGCCCAGTACGTGGACCTGCTCGCCTAGCATCACTTCCCGCGACCGCCCTCCTGCGCGATGCCGACGCCCTGCAGTAAAGCGACGGCGGCACCGCCGCGGTTCGTGCCATCCTTGGAATATGGCACGAACCTGGTTATCGGTGACGGTGGAACTGCTCGGTGGTCGCGGTGAGGAGCTGTGGCCCTGGCCGGGGCGAGTCTTCGCCGTCGGACCGTCGCACACCTTCATGGATCTCGCCAACGCCATCAACGATGCCTTCGCCCGATGGGACCGCTCGCACCTGTCAATGTTCACCCTGGACGACGGCCGGCTCATCACCGACGAAGAGACTGGAGCCGAGATGGCCGGATCCATCAGCGGGCCGATCATCGCACCAATCAACATCGCTACTGCCAAGGTCGCCCGGACGCTGGAGCCGGGGGCTGAGTTTAAGTTCATGTTCGACCTCGGAGACGCCTGGACCCACCGATGCGTGCTCGGGGAGGTAAAGATCGACCCACTGGAGGTACTGGGCATCCGCCCTGATGCCCCCCTGCCGTACTGGGGCTGGGGCCGCATACCCGACCAATACGGGCGCCGGTGGGCCACCGATGACGGAGAGAGCCGGGTCCCGTCAAAACCGAGCGAACCGCATCCGATGCTGCTGCACGCCTGGCCCGCACAGGTCCAGGTGCCGGGGCTCGACCTGCCCGAGCTGCGTCAAGCCATCGCGGCAGCAGACGCGGCCCGTTTACTCGCGGCGGTGACAGGCCGCGACATCGATGACACCCTGCAGCAGGTGGGGGCCGGCATACCCATGGCCCTGAAGCAGCAACGTCAGGAAGCCGAGCCGGTGGCACTGTCAGTTATCAACCGGCTGACCCAACGCGGCTGCGCCGGTGACCAGGCGCTGGCCGAGGACCTGCTGGCATCTCTGCGCCGCGTGCCGCTGACCGGCAGGGCCGTGCCAGTAGACCTCGACATGCTCAGCATCATCCTGGAAGGGGATCCCGACCTGTCCACCGGCGGCTACCTCGACCTGCACACCGGCCAGGTGTACGACGAGGCCGCCACTGACCCGATGATCGTGGGGCAGGACAACGCGATCGACGTGGAGGATGAGTCGGACCGGTGGCTTCGGCTGAACCGCACGGGTTCTGGGAACGGCTGGCAGGACATGGCAGCTTTCGCCGGGCGGCAGCACGATGAAACCCTCCGAGAGCGGCTGGAGCGGGCGATCGAGGGCAAGGGTGCCTTCTCCCGGTTCAGGGGAATCGTCCACGACGAGAACCTCAGCGAAAACTGGTACGCCTTCTCCACCGACCGGCAGATGGGCCGTGCCCGTGAAGTCCTCGCGGACAATGGCATCCGCGTTGGCTGAGAACCCGGGCTCGGCCGGCTGGTTCCCGGACGTGCGGACGCTACCCGGCCTGAAATAGCCACCCGGAAATTCGAAGGGCTTTACTGTCACGTCAGGCGAGTGTCGGCTACGGTGAAGCTGACAACACTCCTAGAACATTCAGATCGCCCCTGGTGGGGGAGCGGGCAGGAAAAAGTCATGGCCGGTATCGAAATGCAACCCGACAACCACGACGGGATCGGCGACGCCCTTCAGTGGATGCGACTGACCTATGCCCTCGACTACGCCGCCCGCCCCGACTCCTGGGAACGGCCCGAAGACTACCCACAGTCATGGAGCATTCGCGCCTACATCGACGCTGACATCCTCGAACCCGACTACGACACCTTCGACGCCGACGCCCACGGCCGGGTAACCGTCGCCGAAGCCAGCGTCTACCTCGTCCCGGACGTTGGCAACGTCAACCTCTTCGACACCCTGGACGCCCACAGCGCTGAACTGTCCCGATTCGCCGAAGCGTTCATCGTCGCCGGATCCGAGCCCAGTCAGCTCAGCGTCGAGGGTGAACCGGTCCTAGAAGGCGATCTGATGATCGTGTCCTGGGTGAGCGTCCAGCCGCGGTTCCGTGGGCACAGGGCAGGGCAACAAGTACTCAAGGCCATCCTCGGTGCAATCGGCCGCGGTACCGTCGTCACCGTCCTGCACGCGGCACCCGGGCTCAAGGACGATATGGATGAAGGATCCCTGAAACACCGGAGGGAATGCCGCGCCCTTGCCAAGTACTGGGGCGAACTCGGATTCCGGCCACTGGACGGCACCACGATGGTCCTGATCTACGAGGACATGCTCGCCATGCTCGAGGACGAGGACCAGGAGGACGACGATCTCAACCTCGACGAGCTGCGTGATGTGCCGCTAATGCAGCTCTCCCAAAAACAGCGCGACGCAGTGTTCCGCAATCTCCGCGTCACGTTCGACGAATAATTCACCGGCTGAGGAGCGCCGGCACTCAAAGGCAACCCCAAGCTGTCCACGGTTGAGGTCAATCCGGGTTATCCACGGCTGGAATAGGGAGCCATGGGGAAGCTCCCTTAGCAGCAGTAGCGGTGGGTAACCCCTCCAGGATTGTCCCCGGCTGTGGGCAGCGGAACCATTTGTCCAAAGGCGACGTGGACGAATTGCGCCACAGGCCGTTCCGAGAACAGACGGCTGTACTTTGCCGGGCACCCCATCCTTACAATCTCCTAAAGCAGCCGGCTGTCAGGTTTGAATCTAAGACTGACGAGCGGGAGCGTGTAGCAACCGCCTTCAGGGCCCTAATCTGACGCTCACCTTAATGGTGCCTGACGTCGGGATAGGGTGTACTTCAAAGTGCCGGATAACTTGGTGACAGCTGGCCGCCCGGACGCAGATTTCTTTTGGACCAGACTGGTGAACACGAAGGACAGGAGAGTTTTCCGATGAGCGTACTGGTGTCCCTTGTTGGTATGGCCCTGATCGCGTTTGGGTTACGCGACATGTATCACAGTCTGCTCCATCCCAGCGGGAAGGGTGCACTCAGCAACGCAGTTATGGGTGGAGTGTGGCGGATCTCGAAAGGACTTAACCACCGTTTTGGCTCCGCCGTAGGGCCTGGGGCGATGGTGGCCGTAATAGCACTGTGGGTTGGGCTCCAGGCGCTGGGCTGGGCCTTCATCTATCTCCCCCATATACCCGACGGATTTTCCTACTCGGCGGGGATAGAACCCAGCAGATACAACGATTTCGCTGAGGCGCTTTATGTCTCTCTGGTCACGCTGACGACGCTCGGCTTCGGTGACGTCGTCGCAGTAGATCCCTGGGTTCGCATTGGCGCTCCGCTTGAGGCATTGACCGGCTTTGCCCTGCTGACCAGTGCGTTGACCTGGTTCACCCAGGTCTACCCGCCGCTCTCCCGACGCCGAGCCCTGGCCCTGGAGTTGAAGGGATTGGCAGACACAGGCTATGCAAAGCGCTTCCACGAACTGAACCCGTTGGCGGTGAGCTGCGGGTTGGACAGACTGGCCTCGGGAATCGCTAAAGCCCGGATCGATTTCACCCAGCATAGAGAAAGTTACTACTTCCAGGAAGATGATCCCGGCCTGTCCTTGGCTCGTCATCTCCCATACGCGCTGACCCTCCGCGACACCGCTGCCGGCTCTGCAGCACCTGAAATCACCGGCAGCGCCGCAATTCTTACAAAGGCGTTAGAGGAGCTCGGCAACAAGCTCGACGATGAGTTTCTGCACACCGGCGGCGAACTGCCTGAAGTACTGGCCTCCTACGCCCAAGACCACGGCAGAAGACTCCGGTACGAGTAAAGCGTGCCCCATGCATGAACGGCCTCGCATTCTGGTCTCGGTTTGCTCGCGGGCAAAGATTGTCTCGGCATTTGCTCCGGCTCCGGCATGCAGAGAGTTGATCATTGGACTTCGGGTTCGTTATCCATCACGAAGTCATGTTGGGCCTTCCAAGTACTATGTTCGGTTCGTGCCGCGGCAACCACCGGAGTATGGTCAGCATACTGACGATTTAACTTGTGGGGCCTGGCTTGTGAAGGGACGTGAATGTCGGCTTACCTGAATCTGACGATCACCTTCGTGGTTGCGCTCGTGGGGGTGGGTGGCCTGTACGCTCTCCACCAGTTGACTGCGATGGCGAGGAATCCCCTGGTAAGTAAGCCGTATACCAGCGGCTGGATCCCTGAACAGCACGCCCTCTCGCGGTATCACGCCCGCTACTACCCGGTGACGTTGGTCTTCCTGGCGTTCGACGTCGAGATGCTCTTCATGTATCCGTGGGCTGTTGTGGTGTCTCGAATGGGCGCGTCGGCTGTCATAGAAATGTTTGTGTTCCTGGGCGTGCTGATGACCGGCGTGGCGTGGGCGTGGCGCGAGGGAGCCTTCAAGTGGGCCTGAAGAAAATGCTGGCCCGGGCTGCGGTGGCACGCTGCCATGTGTTCTTGGTCGAGGGCTATGCGGGCTCTCTTTCGAGGATGGCGGTAGAACGCGACATTGCCGGCAAAGGTTGGGTGGAGGCTCTTTCACCTGGCGACGCCGACATTCTCTGCATCTGCGGAGATGTTCCCGATGACCAGACCGACGCGGTGGAGCGCCTCTGGGATCAGTTGCCGGGCCCCAGGAGCAGGACCCTGGTCACCGGGCCCGAACATCCGGGTCGGGCTCTGGACGGCTGCGTCTCGGAGCTCCTGGATGTGGGCGAACAATTCCGGCTCGAAGCGGAACGCACGGCTCCTGAACTGAAACAGGACGACGACGGCGGGATGAACGACGGCGGCGGAGACTCCCAGATGAACATGGATCACGAGGGCATGAACCACGGCGGGAAGGACGACGGCGGCGGAGACTCCCAGATGAACATGGACCATGGGGGTATGAGCCATGGAGGCATGGACCACGGCGGCATGGATATGCCGATGCCAGGGGGAATTGGCTTGGCGGGCGAGGGCAAGGACCGCGACGGTCTTGACTTGGATGTCTTGAAGGTACCTTTGGGGCCGTTTCTTCCGTTCTGGCCTGCCGGGTTGGTCCTGCACTGCGAGCTGCAGGGGGATATCGTTTTCGCTGCCAGGGCTGAGTACGCGTTCGACCCGTCCACTGAGACTCATGTTGGCGGGCCTTTGGGGACGGAGCGCGGGGCCTTGGTGCGGCAGTCGGATCTCGCGTCACGGCTCCTGCAGCTGGCCGGGGCCGCACGGGAGGCCGCGAAGGTGCGGGGTGTTCGTGATGCTGCCTTGGATGGTGGGGCTTTGGATGAGTGTCGGCGGTCGCTTGCGGCCATCGGCGCACAGCTGCGTCGGGATTGGCTGTTGCGGCGGACGCTGCAGGGAGTCGGCCGGATCCCGCAGGGCAGGGAATCCGGGGAACTCGGTGGCACGGATGCCTGGGACCGACTCCTTGCCATGCTGGATGCCAGGGTTGCCGGCACGGCAACCGCAGGCGCACACCCAGTGGGCGTCCTGTCGGACCTGGTCCGCGGGCTGGAGTTGTCCGTGGTTCGCCTTGTGGTTGCAAGCCTCGACCTTTCGCCCCTACCTGTACCGGCAGTGGAAGGGCCGGCGCGATGACTCCGGGGATGGTGCAGCAGCTTCCTGCTTGGGGGCCACTTGCAGCCCTGATGGCGCTGGCGGTGGTGGCGTTGTCCGGGGCGATGATCAATGGAGTTCTGGCTGCACGCTCCGCTGGGCGCCGGGGCGGGGGTTTCGCTCCAATTGCGGAGGCGGCCCGGCTGCTGCGGCAGCGAAGGCGGTCCACTGTGGCAGCCGATGAGCTGCTGCGCAGGGTGGGCGTGGCCGGGTTGACGGTGGCCGCGGCGCTGAAGGTGGCCGTGCTGCCGGTGGGTGCGTGGGTGGTGTCCGATCTCGCCGTGGGGCTGGTTTGGTTCAATGCGATGGACGTCCTGGTGTGGGCCTTCGTATGGCTGGCCGGTTGGGGACAGAACAGCGTATTTCCGCTGGTGGGAGCGTACCGGTTCCTTGCTTTGGCCGTGGCCTATGAACTGCCGTTGATGTTCGCCTTGACCGCTCCTGCGGCAGCGGCCGGTAGTCTGCGGATGGGTGACATCGTCGCCGCGCAGGACGGCCTGTGGTTCGTGGTCTGGATGCCGGTCGCCTTCACGGTGTTCCTGGCCGCGGTGCTGGCATTTTCCCTGCAGCGGCCATTCACCGCCCCTATGTCCGCCGACATTGCAGGGGGAATGACGGCAGAGCTTTCCGGTGTGGACCGTTTCCTTGTCCTGACCGGCCGCTACTCACTGTTGTCGGCAGGTGCCGGCTTCGCCGTGGCGTTGTTCCTGGGCGGGGGGTCCGGCCCGGTGCTGCCGGACTGGTCCTGGTTCCTTGGCAAGACTGTTGTTCTGCTGTGGCTGCTCGTGGCCTTGCGGCGCCGCATTCCGCAGCTGCGTCCGGAGCAACTGATGGCCCCGGCCTGGGTAGTGGGACTTCCCCTTGTCCTTCTGCAGGTCCTCGTTGTCGCTGTCGTCACCCTTAACGGAAGGAGCAGCTGATGCCCGAGGCAGTACTTTTTGCCGTCCTTGCCCTGATCGCCGTTGCCGCCGGCGCGGCAGTGTTCCGCACCGATTCAATGGCGCGTGCAAGTTACGCCTTGGCGCTGTCCTTCGTGGCAGTGGGCCTTATGCTGCTGCAGTTCAGGCTGGAGTACATCGGGGTGATCACTGTCCTGATGATGGTTATGGAGATGGCGGTCATGGCTATCTTCATGATCATGTTCATGGGCATGAACCCGGCGTTGATGCCCATGGACATGGTCCACAGCAAGAAACTGTCCGCATGGACGGCCAGCGGGCTGTTTCTGCTGCTGATTGCAGGGATCCTGCTCGCGGACTGGCCGGAGAGCAGAGGCCCTGCAGGCGGTGACGTCACCGCGTCCCTCGGCGAAGCCATCATGGAACCGAAAATGCTCGTGATGCTTGTGATCAGCCCGGTGCTCTTCGCCACTATTGTGGCGGCCCTGGTCCTGGCAAACCCGCGAGGGAGGTACAGCGCCTACCCGCTGGTTCCTGCAAGGGATGCCGACGACGACGGACAGGGCAAGGAACAGGGCCACTCAGGTGGTTCCGTGGGACATGCGGCCCACGGCATGGACGGGACGGACGGCGGCGCGGGGACCAGCGATGGCCACGGGCAGCACCATGGGGGCGGTGGGCACAAATGACACTTCAACTGGTGTTGATTGCTGCGGCCGCCCTGTTCTGCGTGGGCCTTTATGGCGCACTGTCACAACAGGTGGTGGTCATGGTCATGATGGGCCTGGAGCTGATGCTCAACGGCGTCATCCTGGCAGCAGCCGCGTTCTGGTGGTTCCTCGCCCCTGCACCGGACGGCCAAGTGCTGCTCCTGGTGGTGATCGCCGCCATGACGGTGGAAATGGCCATGGGCTTTGCCGTTGCCATCCTGCTGCACCGCAGCCGTCAGACCGATATGACCGAGATGGCATCGGACCTGGCCGGGTGAGCTGGCTGCTGATCCTGCTCATCGGGCTTCCGGCCGCCGCCGGAGCAGCGCTTGCCCTCGCCGGGGCGAAGGCGGACCGTTTCGCCGCGGTGCTCTCCGTCGTCGTCTCTGCCCTGGTGCTGGGCACCGCCTCCGCAGCCGCGGCCCTGCGCCCCTCCCTGGCCGCGCCCTTCCTGGCAGGAAGCGAGTTCGGCCTAAGCGTCGATGCCCTCAGCGGGATGCTGCTCCCGGCCGTTGCCGGCGTGGCCTTCCTGGTCCTGCTCTACGCGGCCGCATCCGGCATAGGCACGCCCGCCCGGTTCCACGGCCTCATGCTGATCTTCATCGCCTCGGTGCTGGTCACCGTGACTGCCACCACCCTCTCCACCCTGCTCTTTGCATGGGAGATCATGGGAGCCGCTTCCTACACCCTTATCGGGTTCCACTGGAAGGAGTCTCGGCGAGTGTCGTCCGGGTTGACGGCGTTCGTGGCCACCCGCACCGCGGACCTTGGACTTTACCTCGCAGCGGGGGCGGCGATGGCTTCCGGCGCTAAGTCAGGGGATGCCATGCCTCTGGCCGGCCTGGACAGCCTTCCCGGGCCATGGCGGGACATCGCTGCCGCCGGGATACTGGTGGCCGCGCTAGGCAAGGCGGCGCAGCTACCGTTCAGCTTCTGGCTCTCCCGGGCCATGGACGGACCCAGCGCGGTCAGCGCCCTGCTGCATTCAGCCGCGATGGTGGCCATGGGCGGATACCTGCTGCTCCGGGTCCAGCCCCTCCTGGCCGCTACCGGATGGGCTGCGGACGCTGCGGCGTGGGCGGGTGCGGCCACCGCCGTGATCCTGGGATTCATCGCGATAGGCCAGCAGGACCTCAAGCAACTCCTGGCAGCGTCGACGGCGGCGCAGCTCGGGTTTGTGGTGATGGCCGCCGGAGTGGGTGATACAGCGGGCGGTGTCGCGCACCTCATGGCCCACGCCGCAACGAAGAGCGCGCTGTTCCTGGCGGCGGGCGCCTGGCTGGCGGCACTCGGAACCAAGAAATTGGCCGACCTTCGCGGGGCCGGTCGCCGCTGGCCCCTGCTGGGTGGCGCGTTCACCGTCGCGGTGTTCAGCCTCGCCGGGATTCCTCCGCTGGCGCTGTGGGCCACCAAGGACAACATCCTCACCGCAGCGCGAGAACACTCGTTTTCCCTATATATTGCCGGGCTGGCAGGCGCTGTTCTCGCCGCCGCCTACGCCGCCAAGGCCGTGGCACTGATTTGGAGATCGGTGCTCCCGGGAACTGCGTCCGCCTACGACGCAGAGGAGACGGGCAGCCGGAAGGTCACCCCGTGGCAGATAGTCCCGATCGGAGTCCTCGCCGCCGGCGCCGCTGTTTCCGGCCTCCTGGTGCTGGGCGTAACAGGTGATGCTGTCCGCGGGGTGCTGGGCAGCAGGGCGGAGTCCTCCCTGCTCGAACTCGCCGCGTCGGGGCTGCTTGCCGTGGCGGTCCTGGTTGCGGTGTGGGTGCGTTGCGGCAACCTTCCACCACTTCCTGGGGCGCTGGCCTGGCTTCACATGGAACCTGCCGCCCACATCGTCCTGGTACGCCCGGTCCTTGCGTCCGCCCGCTCCCTGGCACGGTTCGATGATGCCGTCCTCTCCCGTGGCGTGGAGCGCGCCGCCGAAAAGGTCCTGCAAGGCGCAGGAGGCCTTAATCGCGCTGACGGGGCACTCGATCACGGCACCGATGCTGCAGCCGCTGCAACCTCCCGCCTGGCCGGCCGTTCCGCCATCACGGACCACACCATTGACGGCGCGGTGAGTGGGCTTGCCCGCAGCGCCCGTCGCGCAGGTGCAGCCGCCCGCCGGCCCCAGACCGGCCAACTGCACCACTACTACGTCCAGGCCGCCACGGTGATCGTGGTGGCCGCCGTCCTTCTGATCGTCGTGAGGTAACTTTGCTCAGTCTCGCCATCCTCTTCCCCCTCGCCGCAGCGGCGGCCGTCCTCCTGTCCGCCGGACGCGGAGGCATGGCCCGCGCCCTCTTCCTGGGAGCGACCGCCGTCGAGGTGGTACTCACCGCGATCCTGTGGGCCGGGTACCGGACTCCGGGACCGGACGGACTGGCCTATGAGGAACGCCTGCGCTGGATCCCGAACGTGGGAAGCAGCTACCACGTGGGGGTGGACGGGCTTTCGCTGTCCCTGATCGGCCTCACCGCCGTCATCTTCCTTGCCTGCGCTGTCTACGACTGGGGCGCCAGGGACCGGCCGGCCCCCAGGGCAGCACTGTTCCTATTCCTCGAAGCCACCAGCATGGGACTGTTCGCCGCCCAGGACCTCATCCTGTTCTTCCTGTTCTTCGATCTGTCCATCGTTGGCATGTACTTCGTGATTGCCGGATGGGGCCACGGGGACAAGGCACGGTCAGCCCTGAAGTTCTTCCTCTACACCTTCCTTGGCTCGCTGGCACTGCTGCTGGGCTTCATCGGCCTATACCTCGGCGCCGCGCCGCACACGTTCGATATTCCGGAACTGCTCCGGACCCAGCCACTGCGTGACAACCCGGCCGGCCTGTGGGTGCTCGGCGCCGTCGTCGTCGGCCTGGCCATCAAAACCCCCACTCTGCCGTTCCACACCTGGCTGCCCCCGGCCCACACCGATGCACCCGCCACCGGCTCAGCCGTCCTTGCCGGTGTGCTGCTGAAAATGGGCACCTACGGCTTCGTCCGGATCGCGATGCCACTGCTTCCCGACGCCTGGCGGGCGTGGGTCCCCGCCCTGGTGGCCGTGGGCGTGGTGTCGGTTCTCTACGGGGCACTCGTGGCCCTGGCCCAGAGCGACCTGAAACGCATGATCGCCTACACCTCCGTCAACCACATGGGCTACATCGTCCTCGCCCTGGCCGCAGCCGGTGCCGGCGGCAATCCCGCGGCCAGGGAAACAGCAGTGACCGGCGCCGTCACGCAGATGGTCAGCCACGGCCTGATCACCGGCGCCCTGTTCCTGCTGGCCGGAGTGCTGCACAGCCGCGCCGGGACCTACGACATGGGCGCCTTCGGCGGTCTGGCCTCCCCCGCACCCCGTTTCGCGGCCTTCTTCGCCGTGGCTGCCTTCGCCTCGCTCGGCCTGCCCGGCTTCAGCGGCTTCATCGCCGAATTCCAGATCTTCGCCGGCAGCATCGGCGCCGTCCCCCTGACCGCCCTCGCCCTCCCCGGCATCCTCATCACCGCCGCGCTCTTCCTGCGCGCACTCCAGCGCGTGTTCACCGGGGAACCACAGGGAAAGTCCCCGGGGCTGGCAGACCTCCGCCCTGCCGAAGCCTGGTCGGCAGGCGGCCTGCTGGTCCTCTCGGTGCTGATCGGACTGATCCCGGTACCCTTGCTGCAGACCATCAGCCCGGCCTCGGCATCGCTGGTCAGCTTGCTCGGAGGGTAGGCGCCGTGGAATCCATGAATCCAGGCGCTGACGCCCTCGCAATGCTCCCGGAAATCCTGCTGCTGACAGGTGCCATCACCGCCCTGCTGGCAGGCTCATTCCTTGCCAAGGAACAGCAATGGATCAGCCGGATCATTGCACTGGGTGCGCTGGCAGCAAGCGCAACCGCGGCTGCCGCCGCCCTGGCTGGAACGGGCACGTCCGCCTACTCCGGAAGCTACGCGATCGACGCCGGCACCGGCGCCGGGCGGCTGGTAGTGGCAATATCGGCCCTGCTGGTCATCGTGCTGGGCAGCGATGAACTCCGCGGAACCGAGCGCGAAAGCGAAACCTACACCCTGATCCTGCTGGCCTCCCTGGGCGCGACCGTACTTTCAGGCGCAGCCGACCTTCTGGTGCTCATCGCCGGATTCCTCCTTGCCAGCATCCCCCTGTACGCCCTTATCGGCATCGGAAGAACCAGGAACGGCGCCGAGGCCGCACTCAAGACCTACCTGCAGGGCGCATTCTTCGGCATCCTGCTCATGCTCGGCGCCGCCGTGCTCTACGCCGCCGCCGGAACCACGTCCTACTCCGGGCTCCGGCCGGGACTCGAACATGCCGCAGGGGCGCTAACCGGTGTGGGGCTGGTGGGCGTGTTGGCCGGGCTGATGTTCAAGGCAGGAGCCGTTCCCGCCCACTTCTGGGTCCCGGATGCCGCCGAAGGGGCCGGGACCGCGGCTGCCGCTTTCGCCACCACGGTGCCGAAAATCGGCGGAATCCTGGCCGCCTACCGTCTGCTGGAGCAGATACCCGGAACCGTAGCGTGGCCGCTGCTGGTCGCCCTGTTCGCGGCGGTCACCATGACACTGGGAAACCTCGCCGCCTTCGCCCAGACAAATCCCAGGCGTCTGCTGGGCTGGTCCACCGTCAGCCAGGCCGGATACCTGCTCATGCCCGTCGCCGTGGCAGGAGCGGTTCCGCTGGCCCTGCCCTCCCTGCTGATCTACCTTGCCAGCTATGCCGCCAGTAACCTCACTGCCTTCGCCATCATCGGGGCCCACCCGGACCGCGCCGAACTCCGCGGCTACGAAGGGTTATCCACCGCCCGGCCATGGCACGCCGTAGCACTCGTCGTGGCGCTGCTCAGCCTGGTCGGGACCCCACCCACCGGAGTCTTCCTCGGCAAACTGGCCGTCTTTACCGCAGCTTGGGATGGCGGCTTCTGGTGGCTTGCCGCCCTCGCAGCACTCAACACGGTCGCCAGCCTCTTCTACTACCTCCGCTGGCTCGCTCCTGCCTTCCGCGCGGCCTCACCCGATTCACCCGGAGCCGGTGACTTCAGCCCCCGGGCCTGGCCCACCCGGGTTGCCATAGCAGGAGCAGCCCTAACGCTTTTTGTGGGTATCGGTGGAGGCATCCTCTGGGCTGGATTAGCCTAACCGCAGCGATAAGAAACAGGTAGCGACCCCGTTCGCTGGGAAGGTCATGGACGTGCGGGTCAGAGATGCTCCGAAGGCCGCTCCGCGGCAACTTGGTGTGATATCGCAGACGAAACGGATATGCACTGCCTCAATCTAGCTTCATGTCCGGTTACGGTGTACGTCATTCTGTTGGAGCACCGGGCCAATCAGGCCCGGTACTCCTGAGAGTGTCGGCAGGGGCAATCTGGATGATCGAGTCCTATTGGTTCAGTGGTTGTAGGCGATGACTGAGCCCTGAACGGCCCTACCTTACGGACATGCCGTCGTTCTGTTGTGGCAGCGACCGTCGTTCATGATTTGGCGAGGTGGCGGTAGATGGTGGGCCGGGTAACGCCAAATTCCTTGGCAATGTGCTCGACCGTGTGGGCACGTCTGCCGTCTGGGCCTTTTTCTTCATACATTTCCTGGGCCAGCCGTACTTGGCGGGGGCCGAGTTTGGGTTTCTGGCCGCCGGTGCGCCCCCTCGCCCTGGCCGCGGCCAGACCGTCACGGGTACGTTCGGACATCAGCGCGTGTTCGAACTCGGCGATCGAGCCAAGGATTTGGAAGAACATCCGCCCCATCGGTGTGGATGTGTCGATGCTCTGGTCCAGGACCACCAGATCAACCCCGCGCTCCTGGAGTGTCTTGGAGACCTCGATGAGGTTTTCCAACGACCGGCCGAGTCGGTCAAGTTTGGTCACGACGAGTTGGTCCCCAGCGCGGTTGGCCGAGAGCAGGGCCTTGTCCAGTTCTGGCCGGCGGGCTAGCTTTCCCGAGGCCACATCAACGAATACCTGGTCACAGCCGGCCGCGGTCAGGGCATCGTGCTGGGCTTCGGGGTGCTGATCACGGGTAGAGACCCGTCCGTATCCAACGCGCATCCCCATAACGTATCACCAACCCTGCACGGCATTACACAGACGCGTACGCGGAAAGCATTACAAAATCGACCCCTGAAGTGCGCGATCCGCTGAACAGGTCGAGAGATGTCTCGCGAACGATCGTATTTGAGATGCCAAGGAGACGACCGCAATCAACTGCTGGCCGGGCGCATCCCTCCGTACATCGGTGTTGGGGACCGGTGCGCGGCAGACTCTTGTGAGCAGCCAAGGGCTGTATTGTGCGGATGAACGCGTACACATGTGCGCAAGTGGCTTAGTATTGCGTTTCAAGGGGCGGAAGCGCAAAGTGTCGCGCAAGGGCTGAACGTGGAGGGAGAACCGCTGGTGCGGGTAATTGATCTGAGAAACGATGTCGGCTCCCAGCACCTGGCCAAGAGGCGCCTGGCCCGCTTTGTTGCCTCCCGCCAGGAGGGCACCCGCGTGTTCTACCGGATCGAGGATGATCACGCCCGCCACCTCGTGACCGCAGCGGTTCTTCAGGCGGAACGTCGCCTGGCGGCCACGCCGCTCCACCACCACTCCGGAAGCAGGACAACACCCTGAGCAACCCGCACGAGCACCCGCACCCACATCCGCACGGCCACGACCAGGACCAGCCGGTGCGCGAGGACCCCCGCGCCGGCGGCCCCCACGACCACCACGGCCACCACCCCACCGAGGATGCCCACGCGCACCCTCACGAGGGGCATGACCACGCGGACGGCGACCACGGCCACGCGCATCCCCGCGAGGGGCACGACCACGGCCATGCTCACCCGACCGGTATCAAGGGATTCCTCCACGGACTCTTCGTCCCGCACAGCCATGACGCCTCGGATTCAATCGACGACGCGTTGGAGGCAAGCGCGGAAGGCATCCGGGCCCTGAAATCAGTCTCTTCATTCTGCTCGGCACAACGATTCTGCAACTGGTGGTTGTTCTCATCAGCGGATCTGTCGCGTTGCTCGCCGACACCGTCCACAATTTCTCCGACGCCCTGACGGCGGTTCCGCTGTGGATCGCGTTCATCCTCGGCCGGCGGGCCGCGAACCGCCGCCATACCTACGGCTACGGCAAGGCCGAAGACCTGGCCGGGCTCTTTATTGTCGCCGTCGTGGCCTTGTCGGCGGTTGTTGCCGCCTGGCAATCGATCGACCGGCTCTTCAACCCGCAGCCGTTGCATAACCTGGGGTGGGTCCTGGCCGCGGGCGTCGTCGGATTCATCGGCAACGAGGCCGTGGCGATCCACCGCATCCGGGTCGGCCAGAAGATCGGCTCCGCCGCGCTCGTCGCCGACGGGGTGCATGCGCGCACCGACGGGTTCACCTCCCTCGCCGTTGTGGTCGGCGCCGGCGGCGTCATGCTGGGATTCCCGCTGGCCGACCCGATCGTCGGACTGCTGATCTCCATCGCGATCATTTTCCTGCTCTGGGGCACGGTCCGCAGCATCGGTCGGCGGCTGATGGACGGGATCGAACCCGAGCTGCTGGACCGCGCCCAGGCCGCCCTGGAAAAAACACCGGGCGTGCTCTCCGTCCCGAAGCTGCAGCTTCGGTGGGTCGGGCACCGCCTTCAGGGTGCGGCGACCATCATGGTGGCCAGCACCTCGCTGGCGGAGGCGGAAAAGGTCACTGCACAGGCCGAAGCCAGCCTGACCGGCGCGTTACCAAACATTGATGACATGCCCATCCGCACCGTGAGCGGCACCCCGGGCACGACAGGTGCGCTGCCCCACACGCCGGCGCCGCACGCACATCCCGGTCAGAACGGCGACGGGTGGGAACGCCGGATCTGAAACGGGGAACGTCGCCACGGCGAAAGTCGGCTATGGTTAGTGCATAGACGCGCACCTATGCACTTAAGGGAGTTGGCTTGATGTTAGCGGTTCTGCGGAATATGATATGCCGCCGGCGTTCACAACCTAACTTGGACACCGTGCTTTCGGAGGCGCTTGACGAAAAGGGTGCCTGCGTCCAGCGGCTGACAGTGGGGCTTCACTGCTGTGGCGCATGAAGGTCAGCGGTGTCCACCCGAACGCATGGAACCCGAGCCGAAAGGGGTGCGCAGAACCATGAAACTCGCCATCGCATACTCGTTCCGGCTCCGGTACCAGGTCAATATCCACGAAGCCATCGTTCCCGCCGAGCGGTTTCTGGACGTCCCTCTGGACATTGAGGCGGTCCGCCGTGTGGTGGAGGACGACGACGCCCTTCTGGCTGAGCTCTTCCGGGACTTCCTGTATGAATACCGGCTGATGACGAAGGATGCGGGCTACTGGTCCAAAGAGCTGGAGCGAAACGACGAGATGATCAGGCTGGTGGAAGTGGTCTGAGAATAAGCCACATCTGCCTTGCCACCATTTAGCCGGGGCTCGTCTGCATGACACGGCAGAGATGAGAAAGGGACAGACCCTAAATGACCATGGTGGACAACGCTGTCTATGTTGATGGCCGGCGGACCGACAACCCGTTGAACTTGGATGAAACGTATGAGGTGATGCGGGCCCGCGGCGGGATGGCGTGGATCGGGCTGTACCGCCCGGACCGGGAGGAGATCCGGTCGGTGGCGGATGCGTTCAGCCTGCATGAGCTCGCCGTTGAGAATGCCCTCACCGGTCACCAGCGCTCCAAACTCGAGCGTTCCGGGGACACGCTGTTCACGGTGCTGCGCCCGGCCCGATATCTGGACGATGTGAAGAAGGTCGAGTTCGGTGAAATGCACGTCTTTGTGGGTCCGGACCACGTGGTGACGGTCGGACATGCGCACCCCCCGAACCTGGCGAAGGTCCGCCAGCAGCTTGAGGCCGCCCCGGAGCTGCTGGCCCGGGGCCCGCAGTCCGTGCTGTACGCGCTCATGGATGAAGTCGCGAACCAGTACGAGGCCGTCGCCGGTGATCTGGAGACCGAAATCGACGAGATTGAGGACGATCTTTTCCGCGCCGGCCCGGACATGGCACGGCGCATCTACAAGCTCTCCAGGGAAGTCATCGAGTTCCAGGGGGCAACGCACACGCTCAAGGCCATGCTGGAGGCCCTGAAACGCGACGCGGAGAAATCTCATCTGGACCTGGAGCTGCAGCACAGACTGCGGGACGTCCAGGACCATGTCATCTGGGTCGTGGAACGGGTGGACACATTCCGTGTCCTGCTCCGGAGCGCGTTGACGGTCAATGCAACCTTCATGGCCCAGCAGCGGAACAAAGACGTCAAGAAGATTTTCTCCTGGGCGGCCATCCTGTTCGCCTCCGCGCTCGTAGGAACTTTGTACGGAATGAACTCTGCCTTCATGCGCGGGCTGGCCTGGACGCTGGGCTACCCGATCGCGATCGGCCTCATGCTCGCCATGGGCGTCGTCCTCTACCTGTCGTTCAGACACCGCAAATGGCTCTGAACGACAGGCAGCAACGCAGAGAATTCAGCCCTTGGGAATCGGCCGGCGGCCGAAGCGATCCCTGCCAAAGCTCCCAGGCCTTTCGACAGCCGTCGACGACTACGGTCTGTCCGGTATAGTCTGTCGGTTCCTACGACGAACATCTCCGCATCGTGGAGAGTCGTCGTGACGGCCAGAGAAGCATCCAGTGCCGCTGTCAGTTGTGCTCTGTCTGTGAGAGTTCTCCGGCTTGTTTCAGGAACTGCCGGTGTCGGCTTGAGTGCCGGAAGGACCAGCTTCCCGGAACGACGCGCACCTCATTGAGTCGGACATGAAAGTGGTCGGCCCGTTTGGCCGCCCACTCCAGGGCGGCATTTCCCGCAGGCGAGCTATCAACACCGATCACGACTAGCTCTTCGCCATTCAGGTGACTTCCCACGACTTGTCACCGGTGAGGGTCCACTATCTCCCGCCCACCCATCGCGGACGAGAGCCCCGAAAGTCTTGTTAGAACTATCACAGTGACGGTGTATCCGGCGTTTTTATATAGGGCTGCCGGGCCGGCCCGTCCGTCAGGCAGTAACGGTGAACGCTTCCACGATGCCTTGGGTGATCCTGCCGGAGCTGAGCCGGTATTCGGCCCGGACCTCGACCTCAACCTCTGCCGGGGAGATAGCGCCGAAATCACCGGCAGCGCTGCGTTCCCGTGCATATGCCACTGCGTGGTCTTTGCTACTGAATTCCGGGGACGGGGCATATAGGCCCACGTTGAGGATATAAAACACCCGCTGCACCACGGCGTCGGCCAGTTCGTGTGAGGGATCATGGGCTTGGTCCAACATCTGGTCTGCCGTCACGCTTGTTCCTCGATTCATCTGAATCCCCACTTTACCGCCCCGCCGTCCGGCCTCCCGCACGTTTTGACATCTGACAGGGTTCGGAAGGAGCCGGGCAACAGCACTCGTTGAGACCTATTTTCGTGGCTGGTTTCACCAGCACGCACCGGTTGGTGTCTTTGCCGCTCCTGCTCTGCCGGGCTCGGGTCCCGGCGCTCACGGATCGGAATTAGTGCGGACCGGCCCGGAGACGAGAGTGTATGTGTACGCCGCCGAGGGAGCGTGTGCGGGGAAAGACCGGTTCCAGCACCGAAGATGTCCGTCGGAGCTGCGGAGGGCTCCTGCCCCCGGGCGGTCGAGGAGCGGCGGCCGTTAGGCTGGAAGCCGTAGTTTTTTCAGCCGCGGGGTGGTTACCGCAGACGGATGGCGGGTGCCAGAGAATGGTTTTTACGGGTGATAAATGGATAGGCGTCCTTCTCCAGGTCGTGATTACCATCGGCCTTGGAGCCGGAACCTGGGCGGTTGCCCGGTCCGTGATTTCCCGCATCGTGGGACGGGTCAGTAACGGCTACGCCATGCTGAAGAAGCCTCATTTCCGGTGGGCGCAGCCCGTGCTGCGGACCCTGGATCACGAACGCCGGGTCCAGCGGGCGGAAACCATCGGATCCCTGCTGACGAGTATCGTCGCCGCACTGATCGTAGTGACCGTCATCATTTACACTCTTGGCGCCCTTGAGGTCAATGTCGCGCCGCTGCTCACCAGCGTAGGGATCCTGGGCATCGCTATCGGTTTTGGCGCCCAGCAGCTGATCCGGGACTTCCTGGCCGGGATCTTCATCACCTTGGAGGACCAGTACGGCATCGGCGACGTGATCGAGACCAGCGAAGTCGTCGGAACCGTTGAGTCCGTGGGCCTGCGCATCACCAGGGTCGGTGCAGAGGACGGCACCGTCTGGTACCTGCGTAACGGAGAAATCCTGCGTGTCGGAAACCGCTCACAGGGAAGCTGCACGCCCACCACCGACGGAGCCTCACCGGAGGAGTCGCTGACACGCGCAGGAGAGTAGGACCGATCGTGCAGCAGGGAAGGGTCAGGTCCTGCGCCTAAGATGCGCCGGTGCCTGTCCGGCCAGGGCAGAAGGGCTTCCTCACCGGCACGGGAAAGAAATCCCCCGGTTCCGTCCCGGGCACGGCCTGACGGGGGAACAGTCCGTGCTGTTCGGCCGCCAGTGTGCGGTGTTTGCGGGTGCGCGTTTCGTGGATATGCGGGGTCTGACGTTGGTATATATTAGTGGTTGCAAGGTGCCGTTCGTTAGCTGAGGCTCCTTCGCGGATACATGCCAGCGACCCCCAACGTCGAGAGACGCCCCGGGTCAGGACAGGTTCCCCCGGTCTAAGGGGTTGCCCCGATTGGCTCCCGGAACGCCGGGTTCACGCCGTGAAGTGCCAAAGGTCTTACGAGGAGGGGCACTGCCGGGTCCCAGCTCCGGCCTCCTCCGCGGCGCCGCCGGATCCGGAATGGAGGTGGTCACCCGTGAACGATGGTCATAGTCCGTCTACCGGTACCGCCTTCGCGCGGTCCTGAACACAAATTCTTCCCCGCCGGCCGCGGCTCTGCTCGGGCCGGCATCCTGACCGCTTAGCCAATTTCCGGGACCTCTTCCTGCTGCGCCGATTTCTGTGATGTCCGCGTTCTGCATCCAAAAGGTCTCATGTTCCGGGAGGACATGCCCATGCCCGCCAACACCCATACCGGCCCCGAACCGACCACCAATTCCGGGCCCGCACCCCACGCTGCTCCGTCACCGTCACCATCACCAGCAACGGCTTCCGGGTCCGGGCCGGAAGCGTCCTCCGGGCCTGCCCCGGCGGCGGTCCTGGACAGCGCACACATCGGCGACATTAAGGGTGCTTTCGGCACGATCCGGCTCGGTGAGGAGTCGCCGGGAAGCGGCTGGAAGACCAGGTTCAAGACCCTGCTGGCCATCATCGGGCCGGGTCTGATCGTGATGGTCGGGGATAACGATGCCGGCGCGTTCGGGACATATACCGAGGCCGGGCAGAACTACGGCACGTCGCTGCTGTGGACGCTGCTGCTGCTGGTTCCGGTGCTGTATGTGAACCAGGAGATGGTCCTGCGCCTCGGGGTGGTTTCCGGTGTCGGGCATGCCCGGCTAATTCTGGAACGGTTCGGAAAGTTCTGGGGCGCGTTCAGCGTGATCGATCTGTTCATCCTCAACGCCCTGACCATCGTTACAGAGTTTATTGGAATCAGCCTGGGCCTGGATTATCTGGGCATCCCCAAGGTCGCGGGCGTGCTCGTGGCCGCAGTGGTGATCATCGGCGCAGCCTCAACCGGGTCGTTCAAACGGTTCGAACGGGTCTGCATGACCCTGGTCGCGGGGTCGCTGCTGCTGGTGCCCATCATCGTCATGGTGCATCCGGACCTGGGGCAGGTGACCCATGATTTCTTCATCCCCGGGCTCCCAGCGGGTTCGGACCTGTCCACGGTCACGCTGCTGATCATCGGCATCGTCGGTACGACCATTGCCCCGTGGCAGTTGTTCTTCCAGCAGTCCTACCTCATCGATAAGCGCATCACTCCCCGGTATATGAAGTACGAGAAGGTCGACCTGTGGCTCGGGATCGTGATCGTGATCATCGGCGCGGGTGCCATCATGGGGTTCACCGCGGCCACGTTCGCCGGGCACCCTGAATTCGGGAACTTCACGGACGCCGGAGGTGTCGCCGTCGGGCTGGAAAAGTACGTCGGGAAGGCCGCCGGGGTGCTGTTCGCGGTGGCCCTGATTGACGCCTCAATCATCGGCGCGGCGGCCGTCGGGCTGTCCACCTCCTACGCACTGGGGGACGTGCTGGGCCTGAAGCATTCCCTGCACCGGAAATTCTCCGACGCGAAGGGCTTCTATGCCGTGTTCGCCGGAGTTCTGATCATCTCAGCGGTCATTGTCCTGATCCCGGGGGCCCCGCTGGGGCTGCTGACCGTCGGTGTCCAGGTCCTCGCCGGTGTCCTGCTGCCCTCGGCCACCGTGTTCCTACTGTTGCTGTGCAACGACAAACAGGTCCTGGGCCCCTGGGTGAACGGCAGGGCCACGAACGTCTTCACCGCGCTCATCATCGCCGTCCTGGTAATTCTCTCCATCGTCCTGACCGCAGGGGTGCTCTTCCCCGACATGAGCAGCGCGGTGATTATCGGCATCCTCGCCGGCGGGGCAGCCCTGAGCATTCTGGGCGGTGCCGGATACCTCCTCTATGCCAGATTCCGACCCGGCCCGGGTGCCGCGCCGATCGACCGGACCGGGAAGCAGGACTGGCGCATGCCGCCCCTGGCGCTGTTGACGGCCCCGAAACTCTCCACCGCCGGCCGTACCGGGCTGACCGTGCTGCGGACCTACCTGTTGATCGCCATGATCCTGGTGATCGTCCGGGTAGTCCAGCTTGCCATGGGCGGCTGAACCCCCTTGGCGGCTGAACCGGGCACAGCGTAGATTCCACGTAGGACAGCTATCCCCTCCCGTATCCTCGAAAGGCACTCACAAAGATGAGCACCACCGGCACCACCGGCACCACCGCAACACCGGCCATCCGGCTTTCGACCCTGCTGCACCGCCCCGTACTGGACACCAAAGGCCACCAGGTCGGGACCCTCGCCGACGCCATCGTCCGCCTCGACGAAGGAAACTACCCGCGTCTGACCGGCCTGGTCGTCGCAGTCGGGTCCAACCGCGTCTTTGCGCCGCTGGAGAAAATCTCCGACATGGACGCAGATAGCGTCCGGCTGCGCACAGCCACACTGGACCTGCGCCCTTTCACCCGCCGCGAGGGCGAGGTACTGCTCAAAGAAGACGTTCTGGGCCACCGGCTGATCGACACCGACCACACCGTCATGGTCAAGGCGTTCGACATCGAACTGAACGGCACGGCAACGGGATGGACCGCGACGGGCCTGGACGTACACAAACCCCGCTGGTTCACCATCAGCCGGCGGCACGACACCCACCCCTTCCGGGACTGGAACCGGTTCCTGCCCCTGATCGGCCACGAGGCATCCAGCAAGACCCGCTCCCTCTCGGCCCGGTTCGCCCAGCTGAAACCGGCCCAGATCGCGGACCTGATCGAAGACTCCTCAGACAAAGAACAAGACGAACTCCTGGCCCGGGTCCACTCCGACCCCGAACTGGAGGCAGACGTCTTCGAAGAACTCGATGAGGACCGCCAGTCCAGGATCCTCAGAGACCGCACCGACGCCGAAGTCGCGGACGTGCTCTCGCACATGCGCGCCGACGATGCCGCCGACGCCGTCATGGATCTCCCGCAGGAGCGCCGTACCGGGATCCTCACTCTCCTCCCCGCCGCCCAGCACACCAAGGTCATGGCCCTCCTTGGCTACCATGACGCCACCGCCGGGGGCCTCATGGGCACCGACTACACGGCGTTGCCGGCTACCTCTACGATCGCGGATGCTCTCGAGAGCATCCGCACCGCCACCACGGAGCAACCCGAAGCACTCACCACCATCTACAGCCTGCACCCGGACGGAACCCTCGCCGGTGTGATCGGTCTGGTCCAGGCACTGCAATCCGACCCGGCGGCCCTGCTCGGGGACACCGCCGATCCCGAACCGGTCAGTGCGACCGCGGGCGATGACATCATCGACGTCACCACCACCATGGCCGACTACAACCTGCTGACCCTTCCCGTCCTGGATGAAGACGGCCGCATCCTGGGTGTCATTACCGTCGATGACGCCCTTGAAGCGGCCATCCCGCCGGATTGGGCCCATCGGGAACCCAACCGAAACACGACCAGGAACAGCCGCCCCGGAAGCGACGACTGACCGGACCATCAGGCGAAGCGCCACGAATGACATCCCCGTGGCACCGACGGACCCTGCCCCGGGCCAGGCTGCCCAGCCGGACCCTGACCAGCGCCCCGGTCTGCGCACCTTCAGGTTCCCCGGCGGCGGCAACCGTCATGGTTGTCAGCACCTCGCTGGCCGAGGCGGAACAGGTCGTTGCCCAGGCCAAAGCCAGGTTGGCCGGCGCGCTGCCGAACATTGACGATATGCCTATCCGCGCCGTCAGCAGCACCTCGGCCCCGTCGGATGCGACGCCCCGAACACCGGCGCGCCGCATCCACATCCCGGCCGCGAGGATGACGGGTGGGAACTCCGGCTCTGAATGCGGATAATCGCGAGCGGCGAAAATCCGCTATGGTTAGTGCATAGACGCGCACGTATGCACTTAAGGGGTTCGGCCTGATGTTAGCGGTTCTGCGGAATATGACCTACCGGCGGCTGTTTGCTGCCCAGATCGTGGCCCTGATCGGCACCGGACTGCTCACGGTGGCCCTCGGGCTGCTGGCATACGACCTGGCCGGCCGGAACGCCGGCGCGGTGCTGGGCACGGCCCTGACGATCAAGATGCTCGCCTACGTGGGTCTAGCCCCGGTGATCAACGCCCTCGGGGCGCGGCTGCCGAAAAAGCCGGTGCTGATCGGGGCGGACCTGATCCGGGCGGCGATGGCACTGTCTCTGCCGTTCATTACAGAGACCTGGCAGATCTACGTGGTGATCTTCCTGCTGCAGTCCGCCTCTGCGACCTTCACCCCGGCCTTCCAGTCCCTGATCCCCACCATTTTGAAGGACGAGCGGGACTATACGCGCGCGTTGTCCCTCTCCAGGCTGGCCTATGATATGGAGGCCCTGGTCAGCCCGGCCCTTGCGGCCTTGCTGCTGACGCTAATCAGCTACAATAACCTGTTCATCGGCACAGTTGCCGGTTTCCTGTTCTCGGCCTTCATGGTTACGCTCACGGTCCTGCCGCGGCTTTCCGTCCCGGCCGGGCCGCAGGCGTCCCTGTGGCACCGGACCACTCTGGGAGCACGGATTTTCTGGCGCAACCGGCGCCTGCGTTCCCTACTGGCACTGAACCTCGTGGTCGCAGCCCCGACGGCGCTGGTGCTCGTTAACACCGTGGTCTACGTCCGCGACGTTCTGCGGCGTCCCGACACGGACCTGGCCCTGGCTCTGGCCTGCTTCGGCGTCGGGTCTATGATCGTCGCCTTGTCAGCGCCCCGGGTCCTGGACCGGTTCGGGGACCGTGCCGTGATGCTCACCGGCGCCGCCTTGATCCCTGCCGTGCTGGCCGGCGCCGCACTCCTGACCTTCCTGGGGTCCGGTGGTCCGGGGTGGTGGCTGCTGTTGGGGCTGTGGTTCCTGCTCGGTGCGGCGAACTCCACGATCCTCACCCCCTCCTCCCGGCTGCTGCGCGATGCCTCCACCGAGGAAAACCGGCCCTACGTCTTCACCGCGCAGTTCTCCCTTTCCCACGCCTGCTACATCCTGACCTACCCGCTGGCCGGCTGGATCGGAGCCGTGGCCGGGTTGGGCTGGGCTGCTCTTGCCCTGATGATTATTGCGATGGTAGGCAGTGCAGGTGCCTTCCTGTCCTGGCCACGGCACACCGCCGCGGAACCGGCTAATGAGGAGCAAACCGTTGAGCAGCCGGCCTAGCAGCGCGTTGAGCCCTAGCGGTGCCCTGAGCACCATCCCTGGAGAGCCGTCCCTGGCCCACCCGGTCACCCCGGGCCCGGAGCTGCTCGAAACAGCTGCCGGGACGCTGCGGATGCTCGCCGAACCCACCCGGCTGCACCTGCTCTGGCAACTCACTGGCGGCCCGAAAACCGTCACCGAACTCACCGACGCGTCCGGGGCACCACGAACCGTGGTCAGCCAGCACCTGGCCAAACTCCGGCTCACCGGCCTCGTGGACACCCGCAAGGACGGCCGGCACGTCATCTATTCCCTCCACGACGGGCACCTGGTCCGGCTCATCCGCGAAACCATCAACCACGCCGACCACCTAATGACTGGAGAACCGGCCCACGACTGAGGCCTCCTCCTGCCCGCCTACCAAACGTTAACAGCAGGCCTATAGCCCATCCCAGTCCATGCCGAACCTGACCACCCATCATGATCCGTACGTCCTTTCATGGGCAGTCGTGCATCCCTGCCATACCGGGCTCTTACTCCGTGGCTACACCTGGCCGGGCCCCAAGCCCATCCACGCCGGCAAATACAGGCCGCTACCACGCTCGACAAAACCTTAGGGCCCAGTACTCCTGAGCGTGTCACCGGGGGCTAGGGGTCTGTCAATTATTCGGTGTAACTGGGGTTGTCTTCTCTAGCTCCTGCCGGCGGACAGGCGGCCGTCAAAGGTGATCTCGGAGGCGTTGAGAGTGGCCTTCCAGCGGTTGCTCCAGCGTTTCCGGCCCTTGCCGGTGGGGTCCAGGCTCATGATAGCCAGGTAGACGCACTTCAACGCGGACTGCTCGGTCGGGAAGTGGCCGCTGCACGATGACTGTCCTAAGTGCCAATGGTGTTGCCCGTTTTTCAGGACAGGCTCAGGATCCCGGCGGCGAGCTCAGGGGCCTTGCCTCGTGATTCTCCTCGCAGGGCTGAAACCACTGTCCGTAGCAATACCGCGACAGGCTATGCGCCGAGGCACCCGGTGCGGCACCGGCAAGTGGGGCTGACTCCCGAATTTCTTGAGGCCGCGAGTCAGCCCCCGGACGGAACCCCGATGAAGGCTGAATGGACCCTCTCCAGCAAGGTGAAACACCGCCACTTCAAATACTCCGCTACCAGTCCAGCCCAGACAAGATGACAAGGGAATCGTGGGCAGGTTCTTTCTGCCCGGACTGTCCTGCCGCCGCCGACGGTGGCTGGACACGCCAGGAGCCACGGCGTAGGTTTTTGGTGGCAGGCATCACGTATCTATCCTCCTTTCGGCTTGGTGCATAGCTGGCGGGAGATCCCGCTATAGCAGGATGGCGGGCTGGAATGCACGCAGCTAAAAGGGAGCCGAGCATGGCCGCCTCGCATGTCAACCAGGGCGGTGGCCGGGCCATCACCGCCTGGACCGGCCTGCCAGATACCGCATTCAGCGCGGCAATGCGCCTGGGTTGTGTCGACGGGGCGGATTGCAGCCTGTCCAGCTACGCGGCGGGAGCGTAAAAATGTCCTTCGATCCCGGCGCCGCCAGTATCCGCCCGCACACTGATCGCCCCGGCAGTACTTTGCTCCTGTGCGGCCATTGCGGTTCTGACACGGAGCTGAGGCTGCAGTCGATTAAAGCCCTCGATCCGCCCTCGGACGATTTCGTGGAAGCAGGGTATGTCTGCACCGCGTGCGATCTCCACTACCTGCGACGAGCCGACGTTGCCGCCGTAGGGGCAGTCCTCAGCCGGGCCCCGGGCGAGGATGACGTCCTGATATTCGACGGAGAGTACGTCCACTGCGGCCGGCCGATGCATACGCTCGATTCAGAGGCCGGCTGCCTCAACGCCGTCTACACGGACCGCGACCCGCAGAACGCCAACGACGTCTGCCTTACCACCCGCATATTGCGCTGCAGCTGCGGCTTCCAGATACAACTGCCTGAATAGTGGCACCGCCTCTGGCAACGCCGAAAGCAACAGCCCTGGGTCGGTACCCCGGGCGGTCATGTGGCCCCGCGGCGCCGGCGGAACGTTCTTCCTCGACGTCCCCCGCGCGGGACGTCGTCGAGGCCGGCCTGCGGGTCGCCTGGTGAATATGGCAGGTTGGTTCCGGTTCGAAGAACTCGGCCTGCACTCGCGCACCGCTCCGATGGCAGCCACACCAAGCGGCCGCGCCCGAACGGTGCGGACCGATTAAATGCGGTCGATGACGTTGGGTTTCTTACCGGTGGGCACCGACGCGCCCGGGGGCCTCTGCCGCGTCGTTGCGCTCCTCGACCGCAGCTCTGGGGCGGCTGGGGCGTTCGGAACGGTGTGTAGGGGTTTCACGCCGCGTTCGAGCGCGCCCGAATCCTCGTTCAGGGCAGGCCGGAATGCACCAATCGGATGATCCAGGTCTGAGCAGGGCGGCGGCCAGACGTTGATGAGAACTTGGGGGTAGGCCGTTGAGTCCGTCGCTGCTAGTGTGATGTCCTGGCACCGGCCCGCGCTCCGGCCGCAGGGCGAGTGGTGCATCCGTGCTGCGCTCTCCTTGGAATGACGTTGAAAGTGAGAAATCCCATGCCTGTTCATGCCTTTCCGGAACCGCATGCCTCCGGGATGTCCGGGCGCTTGAACGCCCTGCGGGCTGCCGTGCTGGGGGCCAACGACGGGATTTTGTCGATGGCCGGTCTGGTGATCGGTGTTGCCGGTGCGACGACCCTTGTGCAGCCGGTCTTCATCGCGGCGATGGCGGGGTTGACCGCGGGTGCCGTTTCCATGGCGCTGGGTGAGTACGTGTCGGTGAGCAGCCAGCGGGACAGCGAACGGGACCTTATTGTCAAAGAGCGGCGTGAGCTGGCCGAGGACCCTGAAGGGGAGCTGCAGGAACTGGCCGGGCTCTACGAGGAGCAGGGCCTCAGCAGCGCCACCGCGGCCATGGTCGCCCGGGAGCTGACAGCAGCGGATCCGCTGAAGGCACACCTGCGGATGGAGCTCGGCGTCGACGAGGAAGAGCTGACCAACCCCTGGCACGCGGCAGGTTCATCGGCGGCGGCGTTCCTGCTGGGCGGTGCGCTTCCGGTAGCCGCGATCCTGCTCTCCCCGGTGTCGGTGCGGGTCTGGATCACCTACGTGATCGTGCTCGCGGCCCTGGCCCTCACCGGTGCCTTGGGGGCAAGGATAGGCGGAGGGTCCATCCGCAGAGCCGCGACCCGGGTACTGATCGGCGGAGCGGTGGGTCTGATGATCACTTACGGCATCGGGTTGCTCTTCGGTGCGACCGTGCTTTAACCGGCCGCCCTCAGCACAGCCATCCATCTGCTCCACCCGGCCGCCGCCGGCGGAAAATTCTACTTTCCTTTCCCACAGGCGCACGGGAACTCTCTGCCCCGTCCGGGCCGGCGCCTCACAGGCAGGGTTCCTGAACACTGGCAGAGCCAGGGCCTTTTAGTGGATGAGGCCGGAGACGAGGTTGATGGTGGTGGCCAGGACGATGGCCCCGAGGAGGTAGGACAGCAGTGCCTGGCGCAGGACCGTGGAGCGGATCGCATCGGTTTTCAGGTTGGTGTCGGAGACCTGGAAGGTCATCCCGACGGTGAATGCCAGGTAGGCGAAGTCCCGGTAGTGGGGCGCGCTTTCTTCGTTGAAATCGATCCCGTTCTTGTCCCGGTAGTAGATGGAGGCGTAGCGGAGCGTGAAGAGGGTGTGCACGAGGAACCAGGACAGGGCCACACTTCCGAGTGCCAGGGCGATTACCGAGGCTTTGCTGCCGCCTTGCAAGGTGGCGGCATCGAGCAGGATCAGCGCGACTCCGGTGAAGCTTCCCATGGTCGCGGCCAGGACCAGTACGTCTGAAATGCCGCGCCCTGGGTCTTCCCGTTTGGCATGGGCGGCCGTACCTGCCGGGTCCAGACGCCCGATAACAACCCACACCCAGACCAGGTACGTCGCGGACGCCGCAGCCCAACCGGCCGCGGGCGCGTAGTCCGGCGGCCCGCTAACCGCGACGAGGAACGCGGCCGCGGCACCGGTGACCGTCATGGCCGTGACCCGGAGCCAGGAACGGTGGAAAACGGAGGCGAACCCTTCACGGGCCCCGACGACTGTGTTACCGGCAGTGTTCATAGGACCATCGTCGCAGGTCGGCACCCGGCACTGCCTCTGGCAGATCCCGATAGCGGCCGGGTGCGGGCCGCATTTTGCGCTGCGCCGGGCCTGCGCGCACCCCGGGCCCTGAAGGCAGAGACGCGGGGTACGCGGGCCACCGGGTCGACTATTTGATGTAGGAGAAGACCCCCATCATGCCGCGCTCGGCGTGGTAGGCGTTGTGGCAGTGGGTAAGCCATTGACCGGGGTTATCGGCATCGAATTCGACGCTCACTGTTTGTTTCGGGCGCACGATGACGGTGTCTTTGCGCGCCCCGCCACCGGCGAGCTGGAACGTGTGGCCGTGCAAGTGCATGGGGTGCCACATGGTGGTGTCATTGATGAAGTCCACCCGGACCCGTTCATTGACCTTGAGATCGAACGCCCCCTCGTAGGGATTGTTCATGTCGAAGCGGCGGTTGTTGATGCCCCAGTCGTACTTTGCCATGCCGCCGGTCAGGTGCACTTCATGGACCCGGTCCGCCGGTTTCGCCGGGAGGAGGACGGAGGCGTCTGCCTTGAGCATGCCGCCGTCAACGACCGTGCCACCCAAAGTTGAAGGGAAGGCGGTTGCCGGCGGCGGTGTACCCGTGCCCGTGCTGATCAGGCCGTAGGCCATCCCGGGTTTACCTTCGGGCAGCGCCAGAACAGGGGTGAAACCCTCCTGCACGTTCAGGATCGCGTCGATCCGTTCCCCCATGCCCAGGACAACGGCGTCAACGTCCCGGTGCGCGGCCGGGAACCCGTCCGTGTGCGTCAACGTAATTTTCTGCCCGGGCACACCGACACGGTAAGCGGTGTCAGCGGCCGCGTTGATGATCCGCAACCGGACCCGGCTGCCCGGTTTGCTGGGAAACGTTTCAGGCCCGGCCGCGGCCTTGCCGTTGAAAAGATGGTACGGGTAGGAAACGTCGCCCGCGTCACCGCCGAGGAAGTCGCTGCGCGCCCCCATCAACATGTATTTCATGCCCGGCATCGGCGGCATCGTGGACCCTGACCCGCCCATGTCCATGCCGGGCATCGAGGACGCTGACCCGCCGCCCATGTCCATGCCGGGCATTGAATGGGCCGGTGCCGGGGTGTTCATGGACCCCATGCCCATGGAGAGTTCCTTCAGGACATCGTCGGGGGTGCCGGTGACCCCGTCCATCCAGTCATCAAGGATGATCACCCATTCCTGGTCATAGGCCAGGGTTTCCTTGGGATCGGCGATAATGAGGGCCCCGTAGAGCCCGCGTTCGCGCTGCATTTCCACGTGCGAGTGGTACCAGTACGTTCCCGGGTGGGGAAGAACGAAGTTGTAGTCGTACGCGGCGCCGGGGGCGATGGCCTGTTGTGTCAGCCCCGGGACCCCGTCCTGGTCGTTGCGCAGGGCCAGCCCGTGCCAGTGCACGGAGGTCCCCTGGCTGAGCTGGTTCATCAGCGGCACCGTGAGTTTATCCCCTGCGGTGGCCCGGATCACCGGCCCGTTCAGGGTGCCCCCATAGCCCCAGGTCCGGACAGGTTGTCCGGCGATAACGACGTCGGCTTCACCGGCGCTGAGCCGGGTTGTGATGGTCTTGCCCGTGAAGGCGCGGCGCGCTTCGAAGTCCGCGATCATCGGGTCCCCCGGCATGATCCTGGTCACCGCGGAAGGCCCGGCGGTCGGGTTGGACGTGCAGGCAGCGAGGGCCGCCATGGCAGCGGCCGCGATCCCGGTACCGAGCACAGTACGGCGGGAGGGAAGAGGGTAGGCGTTTTTCATTTTTGCGTGTCCTTGGTCTGTATCCGCGCAACGCGGAGAAATCTCAAAAAAGGGGGTAACTCTAAGTACTCCAGGGGCGGGAGGAGCCGCTGCGGCCAACCGGCAAACAGGCACCGCCGGCCCGGGCCCGGGGCACGCCCGCAGCAGCGCCCGGCGGAGGCCAGGAGAAGGCCGGGCGGAGCCGCACGCACCCGGGATGGACCGGGCAGCTTTTGGTCGTCTCTGTCCCAGGGGTGCGGAGGCAGCCGGGACGAACACGGCCAGGGCCCTGCAACGATGAAGGCAGTCGCTAGCGGCGTACGCGGGGGCTGTGGGGGCGGACCGGGACCGGTTTACGTGCGGCTGATAGAGAGTTCTGTCAGGGACGGTGCGGCCCGTCCGCGGGCTGCCGGCTTCAGACAGGGAAGAGCAGGAGCGCCCACAAGGGCCGCCCTGCCGGCATCCGGAGCGAGGGCGGGCAGTACAGGCTGAGGGACTGCAGCGCTGGCTTGCGGGCCACATGACCATTCATGTACTGTCATCGTGCACGGCGCCGGGCAACCGGAAGATTGGTTCCCGCCGGGTAACGGAACTGCGGCCACGGCCGGCCCGGCGGTTGCCGCCCGGCCCGCCGGACGCGCCCCCGCGGCAGTGAAATGGCCGCCGGACACCTGTGAGATGCCGCTGTGCGGTGCTGTGCTGTGCGGGGGTGGGCTGTGCGGGGGTGGGCTGCCGTGGCCGGTTCCAGGGGCGTGCATGCCCAGAATCCCGAGTACCAGGCCTGCGAGAACCAGGAAAGCAACGACGGGCGGGGAAACCGGGTTAAGGGCCGGGAATGAGGGGTGCTTTCGCGCTGTCCTCACCGGTCCCCTTTCACCGCCCCTCACGGGGTCGTTCCCTGCACGGTATTCTACCCAACACCCGGGGACGGTCAGTCGCCGCTGGCTTCCCCTGCGTCATGCTGCTGGCCGTCCGCGCCTGCCGGCACCTGGTGCACGGCCGGCGCGGGGGCGGACGCGGTGGACGATGCCGGCCCCGGCGCAGGGGCTGCGACCGCGGGCCCAATCCCGGCGACCGCGGTCCCGGCAACCAAAGCGATTCCGGCCAGAGTGCTGAACAGGACAGCTGAGCGGGGGGTTCGGGTCGCAGACATTGCCGGTATCCGTCCTACTAAGTCGGTGCCCCGTCCGGATGGGGGGCCCGTCCGGGGCGGGCGTCTCAACGACGCCTGCCATCTATTATCCGGAGCTGCGCTGAATGGTTGCTGAGAGTCCGCAGTGAACCGGCAGGGAACCTGGCGGGGGCAGCGCCGGACCCGGAAACGGTCCTGCGTCCCTCGGGTGCTCACCCGGGTCCTGCGGAGGTCAGCCAGCCGGGCCCCGCCGGCGCGTGAATGAGACGGCATGCTGAGGCCTGCAGTGGTACTTGTCGTTAGGGAGTAGGAGTGGGCGCCGGGGTTGGGGAAGTGGCCGGCGGCGTGGTGCCGGGGGTGTGGGGCGGCTCCGGCCGGATCGGGAAGTAGGGTGCGTATTCGGTGAAGGTCGCGTCGAGGACGGGTACCGGGATGGTCTGTGTCGTCGTGTCTGCGCTGATTTTGAGCTGGAGCGTCGCGCCGGGGGCCGCGCCGGTGCGGGCGAACGTGACCGGGGCCGTGTCGAGGGTGAGCTGTCTGCGGTCTTGGGCCGGGACCGGTATGGTCGTTGTCTCTCCTGATGCCAGGGCCAGGGTGAGGACGATGTCGTGGTCGGTGGTGTTCCTCACCGTGCCGATGACCCTGCCCGGTCCGTTGGCGTCCAGGGCGAGAATCAACAGGTTGCCCAGCTTCACCGGGCCGATCACGGTGTTGATGCCGTTGGTGGCCGGCGTGATCCGGGTGGTCTCCTGGGGGTTGGTAAAGGAGCACCCTGCCGTCCCGGGAAGGGCCAGACCGAGGAGCACCGCCAGGGCGAGGGTGTTCGCGCGTTTGCTGACGTGCTGCATCTGGTCACTCCCGTGCCTGGGCCGGATCCTCTACCGCACACTGTACCCACGCGGCCGTGCACCGGTCCAGACCGCCTCGGTGGGCATGGACAGCGCAGGTGCGTAGGCCGCTGCAGAGCCTGCCGGCTCCCCTGGGACACCTCGGATCGGGGCCTCGGGCCGGGATACCCCTGAGGTCGGCGCGGAAAGATCGCCGGAACCGCAGGTGCGTGGGGGGTGGGCGCCAGGAGGAAAGGCAGTGTTGTGGGCCAGATTGTGGACAGTATCCTGAATATCAGCCCGGTGCTGGCCGCGCTGCTGGTCTTTGCCCTGGTATTCGCTGAAGACGCGTTTTTCCTCGGATTTGTGATCCCGGGTGAGACGGCGGCCATTCTGGGCGGCGTCCTGGCCAGCCACGGACGGCTTCCCTTGTGGGTGGTGATCGTTCTGGTCGTGACGGCGGCGATCACCGGCGACACGGTGGGGTACGAGGTAGGACGGTTCTTCGGGCCGCGGATCATGCGCCTGCGCCTTGTTGCGAGGAAAGGGCAGCAGGTGGCTAAAGCCCAGGACCTGTTGCGCCGCCGGGGCGGCGCGGCTGTCTTCGTGGGACGCTTCACAGCATTCTTCCGCGCTGTCATGCCTGCCCTGGCCGGCATGGCGCATATGCCCTACCTGCGGTTTTTGGCCTTCAACGCCGCGGGCGCTCTGGTGTGGGGTACCGGCTGTGCCCTGCTGGGGTTCCTGGCAGGGAACTCATATCAGAGCATCGCCCGGACAGCCGGACACGGAGCCGCCCTCCTCACCGTCGCTGTTGTCCTTGCAGCGTTACTGTTCTGGCACCTGCGCAGGCGCCGCGCCGCGAAAGCGGCCCCGGAAGCGGGCAGTTGACGCCCGTCTGAGCGCACCGTCGGTCAGAGAATGCGGAAGCGTGCCCGGGACAAACACCGTCGGGTCGGGGGGCAGATGCGGTGTCCTGGGTCCTACCCCTCCAGCACCTGCCAGAGGACCACCGGGCGGGCAGTGGAAGTCCTCGTGCGGGCAAGGGTCAGCGGGCTCCGACTCAGTCGTTTTGGTTTCGCCAGTAGAGTGCCCGGGCCGGGCAGTACCGGACGGTCAGCTCAGCGTCGGTCGTTTTGGGGATGGGTCCGTCCAGGATGGGGTAGCCCCATTCGTCGAGGGTGATGTGTTCAGGCAGCAAGGTGGCGCAGACTCCGTGCCCGGTGCAGGCGGTCCGGTCGACGGCCAGGACCGGGACGGCCGAATCGGTCCGGGGCGGGCGGGCAGAAAAGCTCACGACTGATCTCTTTCTTCCTGTCCGGGGCAATAGCCTGCCGCGTGCGCTTGGAGGTGGGTGCTGAAGACCTCCAGTGCGGAGGCGGTGAACGCTGCAACACCGTCGGGGAAGTGGCAGGCCCCGCGGCCGGTAAGCAGTCCCAGTCGTTGCCGCAGCGCGGCGTGCGCTCCGGGACCTCCGGTACCGGCGGCGAGTTCAGCGAACCCGGCCGCTGCCGCGGGGAGCCCGAACATGCAGGGCCCGCATTGGCCGGCTGATTCCCCGGCGGCGTAGTTGAGCATGTCCGCGACCGTGGCGACCGGGCAATGTGAGGGGCCCAGCAGGTGCATCACCCCGGGCCCGGGAGCGGCGCCCGCGGTGGCCATCGACGCGGTGGTGTAGTGCAGGGCCGGTATCCGGGACGCTGCAATCCAGGTGCCGCCGAGTCCGCCGATGTTCAGGGCCCGGGCGCCGGGCAGCGGTCCACCGGCCAGGGAGAGTATTTGGCTTAGGGATGGTCCGGTTTCGGTTTCGTAGACACCTGGCGCCTGGACGGCGCCGTTGAGAGCGACCAGCCGCGGGCCGGGGTCCTCCGGTGTGCCGAAAGACCGGAACCAGGCCGGCCCGAAGGCCTCGATCTGGGCGACCCGCAGAAGTGTTTCGGCGTTCAGGACCAGTACCGGCCGGGTTTTCTTCCCCTCCGGGGTGCGGCCGCCCTGGACCAGGCGGGCGCGTTTGGTCATCGGGCGGGCAAGGCCGCCGTGATGCAGGGAAACGAGGGCGCTGGCCTCGGAGGCGACATACCGGGCAGGTACCGGCAACACCGCCACGCCCGCTGCCCGCAGGCGTCCTTCGGTTTCTGATCCGGCGTGGGCGGCATACGTTACCCGCTTCAGGCCCGTCAATGCTGCCCCGTCCCGGACCTCGGCGAGGTGGTGCCGGATGACGTAGGCGTCCTTCGCGGCACCGATTTCCCCGTCGCAGGCGTTAACTATCAGCTCGGCCCGATTCTGAAGCGCCGCACCGAGTTTCACGGCAGTGCTGAACGCCGAACCGCTCCGGCCCGTCAGGCCGGCCTCGTGCAGGGCCGGCAGCAGGTTCAGCGCCATGGCTGTTGTCCGATTTCGTTGCGGCGGGTCTCATCGGGTTGCCGGCCGGTGAGCCGGTAGGCGATCGCGGCGGCGCCTGCGGCCAGGCAGGCCACCCCCACGGCCCGGAGGATCCAGGCGCTCCCGGTGCCCATCGTGATGCCATGGACTATCGCTGCCGGCCACAGCACGTAGCTCAGCGCGTGGACCCGGCCCCACCACCGCTCGGGAATACGGTGACGCAGCATCGAGGTCAACGTCACGGCCACCAGCAGATCGAACGCGACAGCGCCCAGCCCGATCCAGGCCCGTTCGTAGCCGGAAGTGAACGGCACCACTACCGACACCCAGCCGATGTCGACGTAGCCTTCCAGCACGGCAGTAACAATATGGACTACCACAAAAACCATCATCCCCAGGGCCAGGTTGCGGTGGAGCCCTGTCACGACAGTGGTCCCGATCCCTGCCGGCCGGCGCCGCCCGGAAGTCACAACACCGAGAATGAACGTCACCGTCAGCAGCACCGAAGCCGTGACCCCGCTCGCCCGGGAAACGAACCAGAAAACCTCGCTGACCGCCGGACTCACAGTGCCCCGGCAGGTTCGTGGGGGGCAGGCCAGTTCCCGGTCCTCACGGTCGAACCGTCCGTGGCGTGCAGGCTGGCATCGATGCCACGGGCCCCCAGCCAGGACGGTGCCTGAGCACCCAGGACGATGGCGGCGGTCGAGGCGGCATTGGCTTCCAGAGCGGTCGCACCCAGGCAGGTCACTTCGGCCCAGATGCGCTGTGCCGGGGCGCCGGTGCGCGGGTCGATGATGTGGTGGGCGGTCCCGGACCCGCTGGACCACGCCCGGTGCCTCGTTGAAGACGTTGCTATGGCCTGGTCCCTGATGGTGATGACCTGATCGGTGCGGCCGCGGTCGTGCTCGATCCCTACCTGCCAGCCTGTCTCTGGAGGGGTGCCGGCAACGGCGATGTCTCCGCCCAGGTCGACCAGGAAACCGCCCGGCAGGGTCTCACCCAGCAGGGCCGCGATCCGGTCAGCGGCGTAGGCTTTGGCGCTGGAGCCAAAGTCCAGCACCGTGCCGGCCGGCATGACCAGCAACCGGACGTCGGGTGTGTAGCTGATCTGCAGCCACCCCGGCGCCGGTTCCGGATCACCGGGCACCGTCCAGCCCGCCCTGTCTCTGACCAGTACCATATCGTCATCGTAACCGGCCCGCAGCAGGGCCGCGCCGACTGTCGGGTCCACCAGGCCGCCGGTCAGGGCCGCCGTGCGGAAGGAAGCCTCCAAAACATCCCCGAGCAAGGCACTGACTGCCACCGCCACCGGACCCCGGGCCGACCGGGCGTTAATGGTCGTAAGTTCTGAATCTGCCCGGAACCGCGAGGCAGCAAGGTCCAGAGACGCCAGCCATTCCCTGGCCGTGCGCACAGCCTGATCCAGGGCGCCCGGGTCGGTCGCGTGCACGCTAACGGTGGTGCCGATCGCATCGAACCGGGCGGCCGGGACAGCTGCCAAGGTCAGGAGGCCCGGGTCGCGGTCTGCGGCACTGCAGCGGCCGGGGCGTTTTGTGCGGGCGTAACTTTCCCGAACGTCCCTGCCGCGGCGGGCGCGGCCGGCGCCTGCTGCACCGCCGCCGCTGCTGCCTGGCCGGTGGCGGCGGTGTGCTGCACCGTGGCCAGCCCGGCGCCGGCGCCGGCGGTCGCGATCCCCGCCAGTACCATCGCGGTCACCGTCCAGCGCCGTACCGCGCCGAGAGCCCGAGCCCGTGAATTCACAACCGCCGTCATCGCATGTCCTTCCGTTACCACCAAGTTTCCCACGAGCCCGATAAGAGGTACCTGAGATGAACCTGTGTACGGTCTGTGAGACCTTCCGGGAGGACCATGGCTGCGCGGGCCCTAAGAAGTTCTCCGGTTTTCAGCGGGATTCGGAGGTGGACGTGGTAGACAAATAACCGGGACGGATGCCGCCCGGAGATGCAGGAGGAAAAGACGTGAAGGCTTTGACTGTCGTCCCGGGGACGAAGGAGCCGTTGGTGCTCAGGGATGTCCCCGAGCCCGACGCGGCGGACGGTCAGGTCCTGGTGGAGACCCTGGCCGTCGGGCTCTGCGGCACCGATGCCGAGATCACCTCCGGCGAATACGGAGAAGCACCCGCCGGGTCACCGTTTCTGATTCTGGGACACGAGAACATCGGCCGTGTCCTCGACGCTCCGGCAGGTTCCGGGCTCAGCCCCCGGGATCTGGTGGTCTGCATCGTTCGCCGTCCGGACCCTGTGCCGTGTCCTGCGTGCGCGGCGGGGCAGTGGGATATGTGCCGCAACGGCCGCTACACCGAACACGGAATAAAAGGCCTGCACGGGTTCGCCCGAGAACGCTTCCGGGCTGATCCTGATGCTCTCGTCCGGCTTCCGAACACGCTGGCCGACGTCGGCGTTCTGCTGGAACCAACAACCATCGTCGCCAAAGCCTGGCAGCACATCGACGCGATCGGCTCCCGGGCCTTTTTTGCCCCGAAGACCGCCGTTGTCACCGGGGCCGGGCCGGTCGGCCTGCTCGCGGCACTGCTGGGCGTGCAGCGCGGACTCGACGTCCACGTCTTTGACCAAGTGCGGGCAGGGCCGAAACCGGGACTCGTCCGGGAGCTCGGAGCGACCTACCACCCGGAGAGCCTCACTGATTCCGGGATTCAGGCCGATATCCTGGTCGAATGCACCGGCGTCGCCTCCGTAGTGCTCGAGACGATGACCTGCAGAGCCCTCGACTCGGTCACCTGCCTGACCGGAGTCTCCTCCACCGGCAGGACCGAGCCAGTGGACATCGGCGCGGTCAACCGTGCCCTGGTGCTGGGCAACGAATCGGTATTCGGCAGCGTCAACGCCAACCGCAGCCACTATGAAGCCGCTGTCAGGGCATTGGAGCAGGCCGACAGCGCCTGGCTTCAGCGGCTGATCACCCGCCGGGTACCACTGGCCGACTTCCAGGACGCCTTCCGGCGCCAGGATACCGACGTGAAAGTCGTCCTCGAAGTCAAGGCCGGCTGAGGTGACGCGCATAGAGGATTACGCCATCGTCGGGGACCTGCACACGGCAGCCCTGATCGGAACAGACGGATCCATCGACTGGCTCTGCCTGCCGCACTTCGACTCGCCGGCCTGTTTCGCCGCGCTGCTGGACACCCCCGACGCGGGACGCTGGCTGCTGGCCCCTGCCGCCGGAGGCACCTGCACCCGCCGCCGGTACCGGCCCGACACCCTGGTCCTGGAGACCGAATGGGACACCGGCACGGGAAGGGTCAGAGTAACCGATTTCATGCCTCCCCGGGACGGGGTCGCCGACCTCATCCGCATCGTAGAGGGACTCAGCGGCACCGTCGCGATGCGCGGCGAACTGGCCTTACGTTTCGACTACGGGCACGTGGTCCCCTGGGTCCGGCGCACCACAACCGGGATTCATGCGGTCGCCGGGCCCGACTCGGTTCACCTGTCCTCGTCCGCCCCCATGGAGGGAGAACACCTCCGCACGGTCAGCGAATTCACGGTCAAGGCAGGTGAGCGTGTCCCGTTCGTCCTTACCTGGTCACCCAGCCACTTGCGGCGGCCGCGGACCGTCGACGCCGAGAATGCCCTGACCGGGACCCTGGCGTACTGGGAGGACTGGTCTTCGCGCAGCGCGGCCGCCGGCCCCTACCGGGACGCTGTCCAGCGGTCCCTGATCACCCTCAAAGCACTCACCTTCGCCCCGACCGGGGGCATCGTCGCGGCTGCGACGACATCACTTCCCGAACAGCCCGGGGGGCCCCGCAACTGGGACTACCGGTACTGCTGGCTCCGGGACGCGACGCTGACGCTGCAGTCCCTCATCACAGCCGGCTACACGGACGAGGCCAAAGCCTGGCGGGAATGGCTGCTGCGCGCCGTGGCAGGCGACCCGGCAGACCTGCAGATCATGTATTCCCTCGACGGGCGGCGCAGGCTCCCCGAAGCCGAGATACCCTGGCTGGCAGGGTACGAGGACTCCACGCCGGTCCGCACCGGCAACGCGGCCGCCGACCAACTCCAACTCGACGTCTGGGGTGAAGTCCTCGACGGGCTTTCCCTCACCCGCAACGCCCTCCTCCACGACGCGGACGACTCCTGGGACATCCAAATCGCCCTAATGGACCACCTTGAGGACGCCTGGCAACAGCCCGACAACGGACTCTGGGAAATGCGCGGACCCAGGCGGCACTTCACCCACTCCAAAGTCATGGCCTGGGTCGCAGTAGACCGGATGATCAAGGCAGTCCGCCAGTTCCACCTCCCCGGACCAGCAGACCGGTGGGAGGACCTTCGCGAGGCCATCCACAACGACGTCATGGAGCACGGCTTCAACCCTGAAATGAACTCCTTCGTCCAGTCCTACGGCGGCACCGAACTCGACGCCAGTCTCCTGCTGATCCCCAGGGTCGGATTCCTTCCTCCGGACCACCCCCGCGTCACCGGCACCATCGACGCCATCCAGCGCGGCCTGACCCAGGACGGGTACGTGCTCCGGTACCGCCCCCAACACAGCGACGACGGGCTGCCCGGCGGAGAAGGTGTCTTCGTTGCCTGCTCCTTCTGGCTCGTCGACGCACTCCTTGGCGCCGGAAAACGCACCGAGGCAACGACACTGTTCGAACGACTCCTGACCCTGCGCAACGACGTGGGCCTGCTCAGCGAGGAATGGGACGTCCAAGACGCCCGGCAACTCGGTAACACCCCACAGGCCTTCAGCCACTTCGCCCTGATCACCAGCGCCTTCCAGCTCCACCACGGCCCCAGCCACCGAAGCGATCAAACAATCACCGCCCGCACAACCCCGCCACCGGACTAACCCCAAACACGGCCGGCCGCACCAGGTGCAGACAGCGAAGAGGCCACAAGGAACCCTCGCCGGCCCGGCCTCGGAGGGCCCCGTTTCGCTCTCGCCCCCAGGGCCCCGCCGCTCATGTCAAAGGCAAACAACCGCAGAGAAATCAGCCGACCGGACAATCACGGTATTTCTCAGCTCGTGAGCCCAGATTCTGTAAGCCCGGTACTTAGCCCGTCCGGGCCTGTTACGGCTCCTCCGAAGGTTCGGCATGCTCCGGCGCCTCCGGTGCCTCTGCCGGTTCGGCATGCTCCGGCGCCTCCGGTGCCTCTGCCGGTTCGGCAATCACTGGTACGTCCGGTGCGTGTGCCAACTCCGGTGCGGTTGAAGATGACGCCGGCGCCGGCGGGACCTCAGCCGAAGATACGGGCGCGCTGGACGGAGTGGGCGTCGATGCGGGAACAACCGACGATGTGGCCGTGGAGGAAGCCGACGGATCAGCGGCGGGGGCGGCCGGCGACACAGTGGACGTCGCATCGGTCGGCGCAACGGTGGCGGTGGCGGCCACTGCTGCACCGGTGCCACCAGCGGCAACGACGGATGCTACAACAACGGCTTTTCCTGTGGTGCCCAGCGCACCCAGCCAGGGGATGATTCCTGCCATGACAGGGGAGTCCTTTCAATACAGAACATGAGACCGGCTGACCTCATGGACAGCCGAGCGCAACGGTACTTGACAGATGGGGGATCCTGCTCGCCAGTTCCTGGAAACTACGTCAATCCTTGGCGTTTCCTGCGCCGTCCACGCGGAGACAAAAACTCGCTAAGGCATGCCGGCACAATGCCATTGGTGCCAGGCCTGGCTGTGCCGTGGCCGGCACTTGGTCAGTTTCCTTCGGGTGTGAAGAGTCTGCCGAGTTCTTCGTTGACTTTGACCGGGTCGAAGTGTGCGGGATCGAAAGTTTCCTCTCCGCCGGATCGTTGCGCGGTTCCTTGGGCCCATTCGTGCAGGCCCTGGAGGTGCTCGCGGTCTGATTCATCGACGGCATCAGGGTTGGCCAGAGTGGCGATGAGGTCTTCATAGCCGCCGATTCCACCGGAGTCCTCCAGGGGGCAGCGTCGTTTACCGCGGATCACCCGGGCATGGGCGTCGTCACCGGTTTTCCTGACGGTTTCGATCCAGTCGATGCGGTGGAGCCAGCTATCGCCGAAGTCGTATGCGTAGAACAGCGGGGTTGAGCCTTCGTTGAGGACTTTCCCGAGCTGGACGGTCTCTTCAGGCAGGTACCAGCCCTCCTCGTCTTCTGCCCTGACGTAGGCAGGCGCCCAAGACCTGGCCTGTGTCCGTCCGCGGCCCGGGGTGTTCGGGTTGCGGTCGGTAAAGGAATGCAGGTGGGAGTTTTCCCAGCCAATGATCACCTGCAGAACGTCGTGGAATTCGTCCAGGTAAAGGCTGGAATCGACTTCGAATAGCCGCCAGATCTTTGGTTTACTCCCGACGAGGTGGACTCTGGCGCGCAGAAGCTTGCCTTTGGTTCTTGGCGTGGATCTCTCATTCGTGGCCATAGGGGGTCCTTTCCATCACAGAGCAGCGGCCTGGGCCAAGCGGTTGTCACCGGGGGTACGGTGTTCGGGTTCGGCAGAGATCTGGCCCAGGTTCAGGTGGGTGTTCATGTCCAGGGTGAAGCGTCCGTAGGGGTTGATATGGGTCCAGAACAACGGTGTGAGGCCCCTGCGGTCTTCCGGTTCGAGCAGTCCGGTGAACTCCTTGACCTCGAGCACGGTTTGCAGCAGCAGGGTGTTGACCAGGACCAGGGAGGATTGGAGCAGGTGCAGGGCGAGCATGGACACTTCGGTCGTTTCACGGTCAGGGCCCGTGAGGTCACGGTTTTTACCGTAGAAGACGACGTCGTTTCCGCTGTTCCAGTTCTCCACTACCTGCAAACCGGAATTGATTTCGCGTCGCAGGTCTTCGCTGGCGAGGTAGTCGGCGGCGAAGATCGTCCGCACGGCCCGGCCCAGTTCCTCCAGGGCCTGGTACGTGGGGTGTTTGGGCCCGCCCCGGGTGAAACGGCGCAGGATCGTCTCCGACTCTGCCGTGCCGAGTTTGAGGGCCGTGGCGTATTTGACCATCTGATCGTATTGCTGGGCGATGATCTCCCAATTGATCGGCCTGGACAACACGTCATTGATCTCGGCGTAGGCTTCTTCATTGCTGGCCCGGTAGAGGCGGATCGAGCCGATGTTCTTCAACCTCGGCAACAGCTTGAACCCCAGGAGTTCGGTGAACGCGAACCCCACGATCGAGGCCCCGTGGGTATCGACGTAGTTTGCTTCGATCTCGGCGTCGGTGTCGTGGCGCAGAACGCCTTCGATCATCGCCGCGACCTCGGAGGAGGAACAGTTCTTCAGCTGGGAATAGATGCAGGTCGATTTCTTTTCCACGTGCCAGTAGATCATCACGCCGGGACCACCGTAGCGGTTGTGCCATTCGGTCATCAGGTTTGATTCCCAGGAGCCGAACTTTTTCGAATCCGACGCACAGGCGTTCCCTTCACCCCACCAGTGAGGGTTCCTGGCCTCGAACGTGGCGTTGACGACCTTCACGATCGCCTGGCGCAGATTGTCCTTCGTGATGAATGTCCGGCGTACGTGGCGTAGCTCCCGCTCGCTCTCTCCGTGACCGCCGGCATCAGTGACCGCTTTGATGCCCATGTTCGTCCCAAGCCCGAACAGGCACAACAGCAAACGCCTGCGCAGGGTCTCACGGTCAAGGACCTCACGGGAGGCCACGGAAACAAACTCCCCGGTAAACCCGGTCAGGAAGTCCGCTTCCTTGAGGACTTCTAGCAAGTCCAGGGTGCCCCACCGGGCCAGGACCTCGGCCTTGAGTTTGCCCAGATTCACCGGCTCGTCGAGTTTTTCCAGCTTGGGGACCTTTATCCACGGCGCCCCACGGCGTCTGGTGATCTTCACTCCACCGGTGGTATCGGCCGGCAGCCCCTTATCCAGGTGCTCCAGTGACCTCCTCATTCTGGACTGAAGATCAAGAATGAACCTGGCCGGGTCCAACGGTTTCTGCAGGGCCTCGTAGTGGAGCTCACGGGAAGCGTCGAAGTCCTGGGGAAGGTCCTCTTCCGGGTCCCGCCATTTCCCCGCCCCGTCAACGAAAACCTCGCGGCGGCGCAAAGCGTCCCGTAAGGACACGAGCAGGCACAGCTCGTACGGGATCCGCTCGATCCTGCCCTTCTCGTCCCGGACAGCGCCCTCCCAGGACCTGGGCACCACACCCGCAACCGGGACTACCTCTCCGGGCGCGAAGAACTGGCTCTTACTTCCAGCATCCGCGTACCGTTCCAGCAACGCGATGGCATCCATGATGGGCCGGAACGCCGTGTTATGGCACCGGAACCGCAGCACGGACAGCAGCGCCGGTAACATCCGCCGGTAATGATTCGAGTACGAACCCCGCAACACGGTCCTCACCTTGCCCTGGAACACGCTCTCGTTGGCTTTTGCCTCCTGGACCAGTTGCCGCAGGGTTTTCTCACTCACCACCGGGAACACGGCCTCCCGGACCGTCTCATCCGGGCAGGCGACTGCCCTCTCGGCCAGTTTGAACAGCAAAGCCGTCTTGCCGCGCACCCTTTGCAGATCCTCGGTCAGTTCCTTCTCGACCTTCCTCACCGCGCCGGTATTGATCTTCAACACCAGCACGAGCAGCAAATCGACCAGGCTGTCAGCTATCTCTGCCGTCCGTTGATGACACAACGCCGCCAACAGCGTCAACCGCACCGGCGCCGGCGCGTCCTGGAAATCCGATGGATACATCCGTGCCGCCCGCGCCCGCCAGGCACTCACGACCTTCTCCGACACCCCGGCAAACAAGCCAGCCGGTAAATCAAGAGCCTGGGCTGCTGAAAGCTTCTCCACCTCCGCCAGCAACGACTCCAAACCAGCCGGGCCCGGATCAGCCTTCAACACCGACAACAGGGAACCGGCTGCACCATCAGCGACCAAGGCCTTCAGCCCAGCCGCACCGTCCGGGCCTAGAACCTTGCCCACATGAGCACACAGGCGCTGCTCAAACAACGCCCGGCCAGCACCAACAATCCTGCCCGCACGTCCCGGCGGCTCAATCCGCTCCTGACGACACCGGGACAGCGAAGCCTCCACAAGCGCAGACTCTCGAACCTCAGACGGGCACACCCTCTCCGCCAACCACCCAGCCAGCCGGGCCTCATCAGCGGTCGTGAACTCACGGAAACCAAAATGGGACCGGATCTCGGCCCGGTGGTACTTGATTGAGCGCCCGCCCCAGTAGGGAGCCAGCGCATCGGGAGGAACAGAAATCTGCGCCGCAATATAGTCCACCGCTCCCAGTGGAAGGTCAGAAGGCCCACCCGGGAACCTGGCATGTTGCTGAAAAAACTTCAGCAACACAGCAAACCCTGCCCGAGTCGCTCCTGACTTCCGCGCCATCAACGCCACATCTTCATCAACCAGCGTCCACGAATCAAGAAGCTCGCTCGTCAGCTCAAGGCCCATACCAGAACTCAACCACACCTAGATTGCCCCTGAAGACACCTTCAGGACTACCGGGCCAATCATGCTGACTCGAACACTTCCAGTAGGCCTAGAAGCCTTGCTCGGGGTTCCTGGGTCGTTCGTCCTGCTCGTGGCGCCGTTAGGGGGCGGCTTTGTTTTTCGCTTCAGAGGGCGATGACGTTGGCGGCAATGGCGACCAAGGCGCCTGCCAGCGCTGGGAGGGCCGGTGGCCAAGTTCCCGTTCGAATGAGGCGACAACGGAGGGCAGTAGGCCCCCGGCTAATTGGGAGCCCGCGTCACCGACTCTGACGGCGGGCAAGAAGTCTCCGTTGGGGAACAAGCCCTTGGCGAGAAACCACAGGCCATCAGGGCCAGCAGCGTACCCGGCCACGGCGGCGGCAAGATCAGCGGTCAGCGAACCGGATTTGATCCTCATAACCAGTATTGACTCGATCCCCGGGTCCAGGTTCTAGTCTGAGCAAAGCGTGGCGTATGAAGCCCAGCTTGTCGGGTCCACCGCGGGCCAGTGCCTTCTGGCGGTGGGACTGCACCAGCTGCAGGGCGGACATCGCGAAGGTCAGGGTGAAGAGCGCCCAGGACAGTACGGCGATGGATACGTGGATGATGAGCCAGTAGCTCTGAAGTGCCGGGACGAGATGGCCTACGGGCGTCCAGTACGCCACCGAGGCCGCGACCAGCATCATGATCGCCAGTCCCACCACGAAAGTGCCCAGGAACCGGAGGTCCCGGCGGATCAGCACCAGCAGGAACACGGCCGCTGCCACGAAGGCGCCTGTGCTCAGGAACTCGTACATGTTGCCCCATGGCACGCCGGCGGCACCCAGGCCGCGCGAGACGACCCCGGCGCCGTGAATGACGGCGCACAGTACCGTCAGCGCAACGGCGACGCGGGCAGAGACCCGCCGCTCCGGGGCGTAAAGCATTCGGCCGTCGGCCGCTGGGCGGGCCCTTGCGGCGGCTGGTTGGGTGGCGGCAGCGGACGTCAGATGACCGGCCGGAGCTTCGGGACCGCTCCGCTCAGTCCGAGCATCGGCTGGGCTGTCCTGCTCGTGCTCGGGTCCGCCACCCGCCATTTCAGGAACCCTCGCTGTACTGGCCCAAGGTTTCATTCAAGGGAATCGTTTACCGGTCCGTGGTGCTGGAGGAAGAGGGATTGGCTGTGGCGGCGCAATTAGCAGGCGAATAATTGCTCAGCCACCTATGGCTGAGCAATCCCCGGACGGCGGCTGCCTCCGCAGCCAGCCGGTGGTCTTCGCCGCGGGCCAGCAGCCCGTATTCGACCATGGTGCGCCCGTCTTCGTGGGTTCCCGCCCTGACCCAGACACGGCGGCGGTTCACGTAGAGGGAAGTGATGAGGCCGGCGACGGCCAGCAGCGAAAACACCAGAACCCCGCTCTGGCCGGGCGTGGACCGGACATCGACGCCGATGTAGCGCTTGAGCCCGTCGAAGCTGATGCTGCCCTTCCCGTCCGGAAGGGTGTAGGTGGCGCCGGGGGCAAGGGTGATGCCGCCGGCCGGCAGGTCCCGGCCGTTCAGCTGTGTCAGCTTTTTTACGTCGAGGACGTAGACGTTTTGCGGCACGCCGGTGTCCAGGCCGAGGTTCCCATAGTAGGAGTTCAGGTTTAACTGAGGATTTAACGGGTCCGGGTCGAAGCTGTAGGAGATACCCTGGTCGTTCTTGACCGCCGAGGGCAGGAAGAACCCGACGAAGCCCAGCTGGGACGGGGCCGCGTCCGGAGCCTTGATCACCACTGAGGAGGTATAAACACCGTCGCTCGGGACGGTCACGACCGGGCCGCTGAAGGCCGTCTTACCGGTTCCGTCCTTGACCGTCACGACTGGGGCATAGCCGTTACCGACCAGGAACATGCCGGTTTCACCGAAATAGACCGGATCGTTGACCTTCAGGATCTGCTGGCGCGGCGGCGCGCCTGCGCCGTCCTTGGTGGTCAGGGCGGCGGTGAAGTCGATCGGCTGGCCGAACTGCTTCTTCGATTCCCGGTCGAAGCGGACCTCGAACTTATCCAAGGTGACGCCAAAGGGCTCCAGCCACGCGGGGTTGAAGTTTGTCCCGGGCGTGAAAGCATCGTAACTGACAAGGGTGTTGATGAAGCTGTCGCCTTCAACGATGATCTTTTGTCCCCGGTAGCCGAACATGCCCCCGACCGCCACGCAGACCAGCACGCCGATCAGCGAGGTGTGAAAGACCAGGTTCCCTGCCTCCTTCAGGAAACCGCGCTCGGCTCCCAAGGAAGGCCGGTTGCCATCGAGATCGCGGACCTCGACCCGGTATCCCCGCTTCTTCAACACTGCCGCGGCATCGCTGATGGCGGCCGCCGCGGAGGTTCCCGCGTCCGCGGGGAGGACCATGGTTCCGTACTCGGGCAGCCGGGACAGCCGTCGTGGCGTTCGTGGCGGACTGGAGCGCAGGGCCTTGTAGTGCGCCCTGGCCCGGGGCAGTACGCAGCCGATCAGCGAAATGAACAGCAGCAGGTAGATGGCCGAAAACCACACCGACGTGTACACGTCAAAAAGCTGGAGGGTATCGACAACCGGCCCGACAGCAGGGTTGTCCTTCAGATACCGCGCCACAGCGGGTGCATTGACCGGTCGCTGCGGGAACAGCGAGCCCGGCACTGCGGCCACCGCCAGCAGGAGCAGCAGCAACAGCGCCGTGCGCATGCTGGTCAGCTGCGTCCAAGCCCACCGCAGCATCTCATTGAATCCAAGAGCAGGCGCAGCCGCCCTCGTGGCCTCCTGCAGGCAGGGTTCCGGGTTAGGTGAACTTCCAGACACGAAAGTCCTTTCTGTCTGTGACGGTGTCTCTGCCAAACTGACGACTGAGGCTGGATCGATGGGGTGGTCCGCAGGCGCTCCGAGCCGGCCCGCCGACATTCAGGCGGCAGCGAAATTGCTGTGTCGCGGGCGGGTTACCATGAGCGCTGCCACCCCGCCACCGCCCTCTGCGACCGGGGGTCAGCGGGACGGCGAGATCGATGGCGTCGGCCTCGCGGCCGTGGTTGGTGGGCTTGAGGGCTGGTTCTTGAGCATCGTTTCGGGCGGTTCGGGAAACGCTTCCGTGGAGTACAGGGCGGCGACCTGGGACATGTAATTTGCCCACTGTGGGCCGGCGATCATGTACCCGTCGATACCTTTGTAGAATTTGCCGTTGATTGTTACGTTTTGTCCTGCACGTTGTTGTCCCTCCAGCGCGTCCCCGAAGAAGGAGGCTGTAGCAAGTCCTCGGGTGTAACCCACCACCCAGGTGGCGCCGTTGTTGTTTGAAGTACCCGTTTTAGCGGCGGCTGGTATCCCGGCGGGGATTTTAGGTGTGATGTATACGCCGGAGCCTCGTTTGAGGACGTCTTGAAGCACGTAGTTCACGCCCTTGGCGACGTCCGGTTTGAGGGCCTCGCGGCAGGTGGTTCCGGGGACGGGGAGTTCGCTTCCGTCGGCCTGGGTGATGCGGACCAGGGCTCGTGGTTCACAGTATTGCCCGTCATTGGCGAATGTTGCGTAGGCGTTAGCCATATTGAGAGGTGATACGCCGGTGGCTCCCAGGAGATTGCCGAGTTGATGAATGTTCACGGGTGTGCTGTCCAGGCCGCTGCGTACCCCGAGGGCGTCGACTACTTTCTGGATTCCGCAGAAGTCCAGTTGGGCTGCCGAGGCGAAGGTGGCGGTGTTGATGGAGTTGTACAGCCCGTAATTTACTGGCATGGGCCGGTAGAACCCTTCCTCGGCATTCTGGAGGTCGTCCGCCGCATCTAGGCGGGCAGCTTTCTGGGCCGTGCTGTAGGCGCCGGAAACCTTCCCGCACGTCGATTTCCAAGGGAAACCGATAGGGTAGACGCGTTTGGACGCATCCACTGTCGCGGTGATGCTTTTGCCCTCGTTTAGCCATTGGGCGAATGTGAACGGTTTCATGGTGGATCCAGGTTGAAAGCCGCCGGCCCCATTAAGGTCGTTTCCGGCGCTGTCTTTGGCGTCCACATTAAAGTTCAGCTGGGTGTCGAATTTCCCGTCCTGCGGCAGGTACACGGTATTTTGGGCCATGGCCAGGATCTTCCCGGTTCCTGGCTGCACGGTGACAAGGGACGCACCCCATTTGCCAGGGTTTGGCCCGGCAGTGGCATCTACCTGCTGTTGCGCTGCGTGCTGCAGCCTGCTGTCCAGAGTGGTAGTGATCGTCAGGCCGCCACGGTATAGCCTCCTTTCCCGTTCCGCCACGTCGGAGCCGTAGGCCGGGTCGTTGAGCACCAGCCGTGCAACATAGTTGCAGAAGTAAGGGCCCATCCGGGCTCCGGCGCAGCCTTGCCGGGAGGGGGTGAGCTGCAGGTCGGGTCCGGTCGCGACCGCGGCGTTATACTCTGCCTGTTGTATTTTCCCTTGCGCTAGCATGTTGCCCAGGACCTGGTTCCGGCGGGCGATGGATTGTTCCGGGTTCACGGCCGGATCGTAGAAACTCGGGCTGTTCACCAGCCCGGCGAGCAGGGCCGCCTGGGGCAGGGTCAATTCCTTCGCGGTCGTGTTGAAGTAGTACCGGGCCGCAGCTTCGGCGCCGTAGGCGTCCCGATTGAAGAAGACAATGTTCAGGTACCCCTCAAGGATCTGTTCCTTGGAGAACTTTTTCTCCAAGGCGATGGCCAGCTTCATCTCCCGCAGTTTGTCGCCAATTTCCTTTTGCCCGTTGAGGACTATTTCGGATTCGCGGCCCGAAGAGGCCAGGGATTCGTTGATGACATTGGTGACATACTGCTGGGTCAGTGTGGAGGCGCCTTGCCGGGTACCGGTGGCGAGGTTGCGTGTCAGGGCGCGCAGGATACCCTGCCCGTCGACTCCGCCGTGCTCGAAAAACCGGCTGTCCTCAATCGCCACGATGGCGTCCTTGAGGTAGGGAGACATCTCATCAAGCGGAACACTGGAGCGGTTCTCCGCGTAGAAGGTGGCAATAATCTGCCCGTCCGAGGCCAGGACCTTCGTGGATTGTGAAGGAGGTTCGACCGCCAGTTCGGCCGGCAAACTGGCGAACAGCGCATTGGAGCCACTCAGAGCCGCCCCTGCCACCGCCGCACCAGGCACCAGCAAGCCAGCCACCAGAACACCCGCCAGGACGCTGGCTGCCACAAAACCGAGCAGCTTCCCCTGCAAACCTACTCCCGCGCCGGACCACCGCCCAGTCGGTGGAATGTCGCTCATAACCTTTCCTTTCTCCACTTCTTATGTTTGCTGAAATAAACCCGGTCCTCGGGCGCCGGTAGTGACCACACACACGGGTTGTGCCCGGTTACCGATTTGTCCGGTCCGCCCGCAGGGCACTGTAGCCCGGGACGGAAACCCGAATGCCGGGTATGTGGCGGATAGGGTCCGGACGGCGCGGGGCCTCCTGTGCCGCGCCGAGAAGGTCTCTTCCCTGCCTGCGACCCGGAAAGCCGCACCCCAGCGGGACCAAGCGGTAGAGACGATGCCACTCCCCGGGCTTGCCGGACGCTGAAGCCCGCGCATGGGGTGCGACAGCGGCCCCGGGCGTGGTGAAGAGTGATGATGCACTAAGTGCCCTAGGAACCTGCGATCCCGGTCTGGAGTGGGCCTGATTGTATGGGGGTTGGGCCCGGTTTCGAAGTCTGAGCAGTGCGGGCGCGGCCGTGGGTGTGCCGCAGCTGTCCCGAGGCCGCGTCGGGACAGCGTTTTATCTCCGGCTAAGTGTTTTTATGTCCGGCTGATACAGAAGTCACCGGGCGACGGCGCAGCACCCAGATACACATAGTGGAGGCGCGCGGCATCGGTCCTGGGCACGGACCTGGTGTCAAACGCTGCAACCGGTGGCTGCGCCGACATGGAAGCTTTGGCTGCGGAGAGGACACAGCTCGAGCCCCTGTGTGACATATCGGGGCAATCGGCCGCAATGAAGCAGGAAGACCGGCCGCCGGCTTCATTCCCACCAGAAACCGAAACGGGGGAGTGAGCGCTATCGGCGATGGATGCGATGCTTGGGCCCCCCAACACGGGGGTATCGGCCGCCGTGGCATGAGCGCCGGCCAATGTGTGCAGAGCCAGCATAGCGGCAGCAAGGGACAGAAGAACGGTCACCAAGCCCGCCCGCCGGAGAGACGACAGGACAGGGCCGAATCGGGCCACAGTCATGGAGTCCTCCTTTCGCTAAAAGCACTGGCACGTATAAGAGTAGCGGCAGGCGCCGAAAGTACCGTGCACTTCGGGCACCTGCCGGTACTAGGTGGCTCAACGGGCTGCTCCGCGATGTCGGAGGCTGGGAAGGCCGGCTCCCGGGAACCCTTTTCACGCTGGGGTCTGCTCACTTTTGCCGCTGGCGGGGTCCCGGTGCACTTCCGGCAGCCCGCCCTGCCCCGGTTCAGTTGCGGCCAGACCAAAGCCCTGCCTCTGAGAGCGGCAAGACCTGAAACGCGCGTGCCCCCGGCATCCTCTAGAGTGTAGAGATGCGCCTGCTGCACACAATTACCTCCCAGGCCGGGCGCTTCGGCAGGTTCGGCATCTGGGCGGCGGCCGCGGGTGTTGTCCTTACGGCGTGCTCCCAGATAGTGGACGTAAACTCTGCGAAGGACGCGGCAAACCCGGCCTGCGCGCCGATGATGGTGGCTCTGCCCAATACTGTCGGGGACGCGACATCGCGCAAGACCAACAGTCAAGCCACAGCCGCATGGGGAGATCCCTCCCGGGTGATCCTCCGCTGCGGCGTCAACGTTCCCGGCCCTACCACGGACAGGTGCGTGAGCGTCAACGGGATCGATTGGCTGATTAAGGAAGGGGATACGGTGTGGACACTGACGACCTTTGGCCGTGATCCTGCCACCGAAATTCTCATGAATCCAGACCAGATCCCCTCGGCAACGGTCTTGGCGGATCTTTCCGCTCCGGTAGGAAAGATCCCGGCAACAAGAAAGTGCCTCGGGCAGGAAGACAGCAGGTGAACCAAGGAAGGTCTCCACGGGTGAACTTATGCCGCACCGGGTCCACGGATGATGACCGGAAACCGCCGCGCTGGCCGGGAAACCCCTTCAGGGAGCGACCTGTATCTTGAGCTGCCGCAAGCAAACGGCATCGCCGAAAGCCTCAGCTTTTCCATCCCTTTTCAGCTACATGCCTAACGGCGCGGCTCCTGCGTCGTTGATCTGTCAGGACAACACCCATGAACAAGAAGCACATGACCATCCCATCGGTCGCCGTTGCCGCCGCTATCGCCCTGACCGGTTGCTCAGCTGACTCAGGCAGCAGCATGCCCGGGATGAACCACGGCGGTGGCGCTCCCGTGCCGTCAACAACTTCCCCGGCGGCTGCCAGCTCCCCTCCCGCAACGCGCCCGGCCGATGTCGAGGGGGACCGGTTCAGACCGCCAAATAATGACAATGCCCCACTGACGGTGGGCATCGCCGGGGCGCTGCTCAGTGTGGCCGGAGGAATCTTTTACTTGGTGCAGCGTCGGTCCCGGAACTCGGGCCACCAAGACCATACCGGATGAGGGCGACAAGTGCCCCGCCTTGCACAGATCGTATTGCGTCCCCAACAACATACGGCCCGGTTGACGGCCAGAAGCGCCATACGCTTCATCCACCACCACCTCGAAGGGATCCGCCGCTGGCTCGAAGCTGCGCGGCATACGTTGTCACCCGCGCCCAGATCGGAATGATCCCGGACTGCAACCGGATGGTGGGAACCACCCTGAATGTCTGCCGGCATCCACTGTCGAAGACATGAGCCCGATGAAGTTCGGAAACGCCATCTTGATTTCCACTGGGTAACATCATCATGCAGCTGGCCACCTCGGGATCTACGTCGGTGACAGCCGGGTCCTCAGCGGGCCTGACCGGGAATAACGAACGGCGGTCCTGCCGCCACTTTAATGACCGTCAAGGTCGCCAGGTTCGTCCGCGCCGACGAGCCGCCGTCGGTCGCCCGCTTGAGGCCGGCGGTGGAGAGTGTCCCGCCCCGGGAACCCCCGCGGTGTCCTTCATAGGCCCATCCGGTCCAGCAGGGCGTCCTCTTCGTCATCGGAAGTGTTGCGATTGCGGGCTTTGTCCTCCCGGCGGAGCTGCAAAGCCGGGCCGCGGGAGTCGCTCTGCCTCTGGTCCTCGTGTTCCTCCTTGGCAATCCGGGCCTGTTGGCGGGCCGCGTGCGCGAAGCCGACGAAGGCAAGTATTCCAAAAGTAAGCCATTGCATCGCGTACGAAAGGTTCGATCCTTCCTGAACAACGGGCATGGAGAGCTGCTGCGGCGATACATCGGGCGCGGGCGACTCGGAAGCCATCACCCCGTAACTGCCGGTCAACACCGGGTACTCCAACTGCTGGGCATAGACAGGCAGGGCGATACTCGGCAATTGACCCTCAGGCGCCGTCCTGCCCTCAAGCGCCTGCTCGGACGGTTTGATCCGGACCACAACCTCAACATTTCCCTCCGGTGGAGGTGGGACAACATCCGGGTACCCGGACCTCAGATTCCCAATGGGGAGCCACCCCCTGTCCACTATCACCGTTTCGCCTGTCCCGAGTCGGAAGGGAACAAGAACCTCATAACCGGGCGCGGAATTGTTTGGCCGGTTCCTGACAACCCGCTGATCCTGGGGCAGATAACGACCACTAAGGGCCACCGTTGTCCATTTCATTTCCGGATCAGACACCGAAAAGTACTGCCTCACCTGCTCGAACGGCACGGGAGGTTTTTCATAGTTCTGCTGGACCCGCCGGATTTCGGCAACGGCCTGGTTCCGCCGATCCATCTGCCATTTGCTCAACCCTGCGCAGGCCGCCGCGACAACAACGGCAAGGACCAGGAAGCCCAGCCAGCGCCTTGTCAGCAGGAACCGGTAATTCAAGGCCAGCTCCTCTGGAAACGTGGTGGCCCTAGCGGTCCCTGGGGTGTGGGCCGTTTGAGAAACGGCATTGGCCGTGCCGGGAGTGGCTGGTTTGGGGTGAGGCGCAGGAATGCCGAGAACACCCATCCAGCGTAACCGTGCTGAAGGAAATCCTTTCCCGGTCACGGCTCAGACAGGACTGCGCTCCGAATCGAGGTGATTAGTGGGCCGCCGCCGCTGGAGGGGTTAAGGCTTCGGATAGCACGGGGGCATGGCGTTGATTCCGTAGTGCCTTCGTATCCTCCGGCGTGGCATCGAGCATCGGTGTGAACGCCTCCAGCCGCCAAGACAGCCCCTGCCTCGGCTTGCAATCCTGCGAAACGGCTGGTTCCAGGGCCTGCGTTAACGTCCTGCAGTGCACCAGTGTCAGTCCGTCAGTGCCCGAGGCGGCAAGTCCTCGCATGGGATCCGCGTGAACAACAGCCAGACCGGCCTTCCCTGTCACAGCCAACGGTTCGGGTCCTGTCTGGCCTTGGAAGCACCCTTATTGGGCGTCGTTAACCAGCGGCGGTAGAGTTCTTCGTGACGCCGGTGTTATGCGTCATGGAGAATTATGGATTGCACGCGCCCGCTCTAGCCGTTGGTCTTTTGGGACGTTGCAGCAGTGGCAAGCAAGGAAAACATGACTAATCGGGATGAAAGCCTCCAGCAGCGAGCTCATGGTTCTCCCGTTCCCGGCCCTCAGGGGGGCATGCCACTGTGGTCCAGGCGGTCGGTCCTGGTCTCTGCGGCATGCATCCTCGTCGGTATCCTGGCGGGCCGGTTTCTGTTCGCGGGACTGATTTTGGCAGCAGCGGGAGTGGCTGTACTCGCGGTCGCTCTGTCGTATGGAACTGGCCGCCGCCGGCTCTCGCCGGTGACGTGGGTTGTTTGCGTGGCCGGTGCTGTGTGGACTGCAGCGACTGCCGGGTACTGGCTGTCATTGAGTACAGCTGCGGACGCTGGACGGGAGGTTCCTGCTATTGCGTCGCCGCTGTTTTACACTGGCACGGCCAGTCTCGTCATCATGGCCGGAGGAGTAGTGACTGCCGCTGTTCTACGGACAGTGAGGGGACGGAAGCTTTCGTGATCCGGGCGTTGGCATCCTTGTTGTGGAGGAGTTGCGTCGACGAGCCGGCGGTTGACGTATCGGACGAATGCCAAGGACGTCGCCCGAAGCGGGCCGCGAAAGATTTCCCATGCGGGGTTAGCTCCTGATGGCGGGGGGACAAGCGGGCCCTCGTGCCGGGCACGGCTCATCGTCTGGTGTGACGGGCTCCCGTTGGAAGGCCAACCGGTTACTTCTGGCGATCCTGGTTCCGCTGGCGCTGCTGACATTAGTGGCCATGATCTGGATGTGGCCATCAGGCAGCAGGGAAGGCATCACCCTCAACAACCCTTATTCCAGTGCCCCCGGGGCCATGTTCGAGAGCGGCAGAATTCAGCGGGTGGTGCAGGAAGGTTGCGTTCAGGAAGTCGACCAGGGCAGTCAGGTTCAGGCAGGCACGGAGTGCGTTTTTGCGTTCACCGAACCGGACAAGGGCGGCACACCTGTGAAAGTGATCATTAATCCTGATGTGGCAAAGTCCCATGGAGTCAAAGCGGGGGACAACATCGCCTATGTGGACCTGTCGGCTTCCCCTGGTGTGGCTTCCAGCCCGGCGGCTCCACGCTACATTTTTGTGGATTTTGTCCGCACGGTTCCTATCCTGCTGCTGGCCATGCTCTATGCCGTCGTGGTGGTTATCGTGGCGCGCTGGCGCGGGCTGCGTGCACTCATGGGGCTCGTCGGGGCGTTCGCGGTTCTGGCAACGTTCATGCTGCCGGGCCTGGCAGAGGGCAAACCCCCTGTGCTGCTTGCCCTTGTGGGATCGACGGTGATCATGATGGGCATGCTGTACTTCGCCCACGGGTTTTCCGCGCGCACGTCCACGGCTCTGCTTGGCACTATGTCCGGCCTCGGAATCACAGCGCTGCTGGCCGCATGGTCTACGGATGCGGCGAACCTATGGGGGAAAACAGGTTATGAAACTTCCACCCTGTCCGGCATCTCCAGCAGCATCTCGATCTCCGCGGTCATCCTGTGCGGGCTGATCATCTCCGGGCTCGGGGTGCTGAACGACGTCACGATCGCGCAGTCATCGGCCGTGTGGGAACTTCACGAGCTTGCCCCGGAAACGACGGCGCGCGACCTCTTCTCATCAGCCATGCGCATCGGCCGCGACCATATCGCCTCGACGGTGTACACCATTGCTTTCGCCTACGCTGGAGCCGCCTTGCCCATCCTGATTATTGTGATGCTTAGCGGCCGTCCTCTGGGGGAGACGCTGACCAGTGCCGAGATGTCAGAGGAGGTGGTTCGCACCCTGGTTGGCTCTGTGGGTCTGGTGCTGGCGATCCCGGTCACCACCCTCATCGCAGTACTGGTGGTCAAGGTAAACGACGCGCAAGCTCTGCCCAGCCCGGCCGCATCTCGGACATGAGCGGTCACCAGGGACCAGTCAACCGCTGCCCGGGCAGCGTCGTGTGAGCGGCGGGGCGGCGTGACAGCCCGCCCCGCCGCTGCGGGTATGACTTAGCCGAGTGAGGCGAGGAGTTCGTTGCAGGCTGTCTCGCAGCGTCGGCAGGCGTCGGCGCAGATCCGGCAGTGTTCGTGCATGCTGGCGTGGTGTTCGCATTCGTCGGCGCAGGCTTTGCATGTGGTAGCGCAGGCCTGGAGCACGGCGCGGGTGATGTTGGCGTCGTAGCCGGTGTGGCGGGAGAGGATGTTTCCTGTTGTGGCGCAGAGGTCGGCGCAGTCCAGGTCGGTGCGGATGCACTTGGCCAGTTCTGCGATCATGTCCTCACTGAGGCAGGCATCTGCGCATGCAGTGCAGGCTTGGGCGCAGTCGTAACAGGCTGCAATGCATTCGGCGAGTTTGTGTGGGTCGATGCCGCCCAGGTCCTTGGGGTAGGCATCCAGGAGCTTGTGGGTTGTGCCGTGTGTCATTTCTTTCTCCTTTGATTGGTTATGCTGACTGTCATGTTGCCGCAGCGCCTGTGTTTGCCGGCCTGCAGTGTTTTGGCGGTGGCTTCTCCTTTCTCTAGGCCGTGAAGGCTCGCCGTGGGGTCAGCGAGGCTGGACTTATAGGGACATAGCCTGTGCATGAACATCCAAGGCGCGGTTCCTGGCTTGTCCACTTGTTTCGGCTTGGCGTGTCCTTCCGGCATGGCGGTACAGGTCCTGGGCCCAGTCAAATTCCGCTGCGGCGGCTGTGTAAAGACCTTCGTCGAAGAGGCGCCTGCCTATTTGATGGCGCACGAGTGCTTCCCTGGTTCTGGTACGGGCCAGCCGGAGGGCTTCTTCGTGCAGCCTCGCGGCCTCCCTCCACTGGTACGTCCTTTGGTAGGCATGGGCCAGGACAAGTAAAGCGTGGAAAGGATCCGCCTCGGTTTGAACGAGCGCGCGGCCTTCCCTGATCGCTTCATGCCCATTACCCAGCAGGGTGAGGACCCAGACCCGCTCCACTGCTGTGCAGTCCGCGAGCCGCGCCTCCATCGCGGCCCGGTCCACAACGACGTCCAGCAGGGACCCCTCATCCGTGCGCCACATGTTCTTCCTCAGCTTCCATCACCGTCTGGACATCCGGGCTCTCCTAAAGCGGCTTCCTGCAAGGGGCGGCCGAGCCCAGGTTGTGGGACCGTGTCATGAGATGCTCCTTCCCGTGCCGGCCTTCCTCAGCACTGACTGTTTCCCCGTCTGCTCTCATTCAGCCTGTGCGCTGAGGATCAGGGCTTTGAGGGTGCCCTGGTCAGCCAGGCCGAGGATCCTGCTGGCAACCCGTCCCTGCTTGTCCAGGACAAGGGTGGAAGGTACTGCCTGGGGTGGGACGTACTCTGCCATGGCCAGTAAAATCCCGCCATCCTTATCCTGCATGCTCGGATACGTGATCCCGAACGTCCGCTCGAAAGCGGTCGCTGCCTGTTCCTCGTCCCGGATGTTGACGCCGTAGAACCGGACTCCGTCGGGTTGAAACTGCTCCCAGAGGGCCTCGAGGCGGGGGGCCTCGAGGCGGCAGGGGGCGCAGGCGGCGTACCAGAAGTTGAGTACGACAACTCTGCCTGCCCACTCCGCTGAGCTGATCACCGTCGCGTCGTAGAGTTTGCCGGTTAATTTGACCGGTGGGGTCCGCTGGGCGGGCGCATATTCGGTGACGGACCCGTCCCCGGCGATGTAGTTCTTGTTATCGCCCACCTTCGCTTGTTCGGCCAGGGCGTCATTGGAGCCGCATCCTGCCAGGGCTGTGATGCCCGCCGCGCCCAGGAGGGCGGTGGCGATCAGCCTTCGCCGTGTCAGGACAGCAGCGGCCGTCCTCTGGTCAGGCCGAATGAGGAGAGGGGGTTTGACTATGTGCACGATCGTCCCTTGCTGTTTTGAGTGGGGCCCGGTTCGCAGTCACTTTGGGAGGGGAACAGCCCTCCGGGCTGCCCTTGTGTTGGGGCCGGAAAGTTTGGGAGTGTTCCTTCGCGAGGCCGCCTGGATAACGTGGCTGGTGGCTCACCATGGCAGGCGGTGGAGTTCCCGCGCGTTCGGGAACTGTGTAAAGGCAGCATGGCCGCGGGCATCAGGGCGGGCCCTGGGGGCGGTGGGGGCCGTTCAGGTGTTCGCGGTTCAGAGCCTCAAGCTGGTCATCGGTGAGGATGTCGTACGAACGTGCCTCATTCCGGTCGCTGCGGGCGAAGCGGACGAACATCAGAATGATCAGTGGCACGTCGACCGCTTCTGCCAGGAACCACAGCAGGTCACCTGCGAGTTGTTGGTCGCGCAGCGGTCCCGGGAGCCAGCCCGCATGCCCGGTGAGGCCCTGCGTGGCACCGTCCAGGATCTGGGGGCTGATCCGCATCATGATCCCGGGCACGGCATCGGCGACCAGTTCAATAAAGACGTAGATGAATTCGACGATGATCATCGCGCTGACGGTTTTGGAGGAGGCATCTTCGATGATGGGCACGACCATCAGCATCCCGGTGAGCGGCACGAGAACGGTGAGGGCCATGTCCCAGAACGGGTCGGTCCGCAAGGGGAAGAACAGGGGGGTCAGGAAGAGGGTGAAAATGCCAAGGCCCAGCAGCGCGGCGACCACAGTGTTTGCCAGTGCCCGCATCACCGGATGCGCCAGGAACCGGTCCAGCCTGGCCGCGCCGTCGGGCCCCAGGGTTGCCCGGGCCAGGGTGAGGGGTTTGCCGGCCGTGACCAGCAGCGGAACGATGAACAGGTATGAGGTGATTTTCAGGGTGAAGACCCAGCGCAGATCGTGGCTGTACACGCCGGTGAATCCGAAGCTCAGCACCGCAAAGCTGCCCAGGCCCAGGGCGTAGAAGGTTGCGGTGCGCCGCAACGGCCAGCGGACCAATCGTTGCCGGGCGGCCCGGAGGCCGCGGGCGTAAAGCAGTGCGGCCGTGGTCAGCATGGCCAGAGCTGGCCAGTTTATCGTCCAGGAGGTCAGGACTACATCCAGGGGCGGCATGCCGGTGCTATTTCGTCTCGGCGCGTCCGGCCATGACAGCACCGGCAAGCAGCAGTAAGGCGCCGGTGGGGTAGCCGATGAAGATGTCCTCCATGGTGCTCGGTCCCTGCCCTGTGGGTGCGAGGTGTGCTATCCAGTGGGCGATGGCCACGAGGGCGCCGAGGGCCATGAGGACCTGCCCGGTGCGGACCAGCCGCCGGTGCCGCCGATAGCGTGACTGGTAATCGTTCTGCTGTTTTGGTTTGCGGTAGTTTTTCATGATGGTCCTTTGTGGGGCGGCTCAGCCGTTGGTTCCGCCGGTGCAGGCGGCGCCGGGTTCGGGTGCGTTCCTGGATTGCGCGTAGGCGCGGAGGAATACGGGGATACGGGTGTCGTCGGCTGCCGTGAGTTCGAGCTGTGTTCCCCATGCCGTTGCCTTTACCGAGGCTGTTTGGTTCGGGTTGGGGCTGAGGAGTACGTACGGTTTGTCCCGGACGAGGCCTGTGAGTGTTGCGATGTCGCCGGCGGCAAGGTCGGGCTTGTAGGTCAGCCACACGGCACCGTGTTCAAGTGAATGGACGGCGTTTTGTTCGTTGATGGGGGTGGTGTAGATGCCGCAGTTCGTCCAGATACCTGCGTGGTCTCCTCCCACGCCGGGTTCCTGCGGATAATCCACAGCTGTTTGGACGTGGTTGCGGGACAGGTCGGTGAACGTCTGGATGCCTTCGATGGGTTTGCGGGCTTCTTCGGCGGCCCGGTTGCGTTCCTGGACGGAACCCGTCACCGTCATGGCGACAACGGTGATGATGGCGGTCAGCAGGAGGCCAAAGCCGCCGTAGACCAGAAGGTTCCATCTGCGTTGCTTTGCCGTCTGCTGTGCCCGGATCGAAGCGACGATAGCCTGGTGTTCACTGCGTCGCTTGGCCGCGTTGCTCATAGCGGTGTTCCTTTGCCTTGAATGTCGGAAGTGGGCTGGGCGGCGCTGCCCTGGTCGTGCTCGACTGCCGAGCGCGGCTGTCGCCTGCGGACCTGAAAGAGCACCAGCCCGGCGAGGAACACCAAGGCCGCCACCCAGGTGTTGACCCGCAGCCCCAGGATGGTGTTGGCAGGATCGGAACGGAGCAGTTCGAAAACGAACCTGCCGGCGGTGTAGAGCATGATGTAGAGCGCGAATACCGACCCAGCGCCGAGTGAATACTTCCTGTCCAGGAACATCAGCAACGACGCCGCGGCCAGGCACCACAGCGATTCGTAGAGGAAGGTCGGCTGGAAGTAACCGATGATGTCGGGGCTGCCGTCGGGTCCGGTCAGCGCCTGCCCTGCGGCCTGGTTCATGGCATGAATCTGCAGTTTCCACGGCAGGTCGGTGGCCTGGCCGTAGAGTTCATTGTTGAACCAGTTGCCCCAGCGTCCCAGCGCCTGGGCGATCAGCAGCCCCGGGGCAGCAGCGTCGACGAACGCCGTGAAGGGAACCCCGGCACGGCGGGCACCGATCGCCGCGCCGACCAGTCCAAGAGCGACCGCTCCCCAAATGCCCAGGCCACCCTCCCAGATCCTGAGCGCACCCCAAGGGTCTCTTCCTGGAGCGAAGTAGAGCTGGTTGTCGGTGATGACGTGGTACAGCCTTCCTCCGATAATGCCGAACGGCACCGCCCAGGCCACGACGTCCAGGGTCTGGGCCGTGGTGCCGCCCCGGGCCCGCAGGCGCCGTGCGGTCAGCCAAACCCCGAAGACAATGCCTGCCAGGATGGCCAGGGCGTAGAAGCGTATCGTCAAAGGCCCAAGTTGGAAGGCGCTGACCGTGGGGGAGGGGAAAAACAGTTCCGTCATGGCACGGGTGTTCATGGCCCAGGCGCCCTTACTTGATGTAGGAGAAGACGGCCATCATGCCGCGTTCTGCGTGATAGGCGTTATGGCAATGGGTGAGCCACTGTCCCGGGTTGTCGGCGTCGAAGATCACCGTGACGGTCTGTCGGGGCCGGACGATGATGGTGTCTTTGCGGGCGCCTCCGCCGGCGACCTGGAAGGTGTGGCCGTGCAGGTGCATGGGGTGCCACATGTCAGTGTCGTTGATGAATTTCACTTCAACCCGTTCGCCTGCCTTGATATCGAAGGTGTTGCCGTACGGGTTGTTCATGTCGAAGCGTTTTCCGTTGATGCCCCAGTCGTAGTTCATCATGCTTCCGGTGAGGTGGACGTCGTGGGTCCGGTCGGGGGTTTTTTCTGTCAGCGTGACTTTCGGATCGGCTTTCAGTTGTCCTCCGTCGACGACGGTGCCGTCCAGTTTGTTCGGGAGTACAGCCGGCAGTGGTTTCTTGCCGGTGCCGGTGCTGATGAACCCGAGCGCCTGACTGGTCTTGCCCTCGGCCAGCGCCATGACCGGGGTGTAGCCTTCCCGGACGGTGAGGAGCGCGTCGATGCGTTCACCCATGGCGAGGACCACGGCGTCCACGTCCTGGTGTTGGACCGGGAACCCGTCGGTGTGGGTGAGGGTGAGCTTTTGGCCTGGGATGCCGACGCGGTAGGCGGTGTCACCGGCGGCGTTGATGATCCTTAACCGGATGACTTCTCCTGCTGTCGCCTTCAGGGTCTCGGCCTCATCCGGTGCTTTGGAGTTGAACAGGTGGTACGGGTAGCTGACGTCACCGGCGTCGCCGCCGAGGAAGTCGCTGCGGGACCCCATCAGCATGTGTTTCATGCCGGATGATCCTTGCGAGGGGGAGGAAGTCGATCCCATGGATCCGTGGTCCATTCCGGGCATGGACCCGGACATGGACATCCCGCCGGAGAGTTCCTGCACAACTTCATCAGGTGTGCCGGTGATGCCGTCCAGCCAGTCATCGAGCAGGATGACCCAGTCCCGGTCATAGACAAGCTCCTCGGCCGGGTCTTCGATGACCAGGGCACCGTACAGGGCGCGTTCGCGCTGCATCTCCACGTGGGAGTGGTACCAGTAGGTGCCGGGGTGGGCGAGCCGGAAATCGTAGGTGAACGTGCCCCCTGCGGCCACAGGGTCCTGGGTCAGGCCCGCGACCCCGTCCATGTCATTGCGCAAGGCAAGTCCATGCCAGTGGATGCTGGTGGGATCCTTGAGCCCGTTGGCCAGGTGGACCTGTAACTGGTCCCCGGCCTTCGCGCGGATGGCGGGTCCGGCCAGTGCGCCGTTGTACCCCCAGGTGGTGATCGTCTTGGCTGCCACCGCGGCAGTGAGGGCAGCCGCTTGCAGGGGTTGGGTGACGGTGTTCCCGGAAGAGGGGCGCGCGGCTTCATGGTCGGCGACGGCGGGGTCGGTGGCCGTCATGCGTTGCGCCGCCGCGGTGGCGGGTTTGGTGCTCGCAGTGCACGCGGCCAGGGCTGCGGCCGCGGCGGTGGCGACCGATAGGCCCAGGAAGCGGCGACGGTCCAGATGGTGATTCATAGCGACTCCTTGCTAAAGCGGTGCTTGAAGCCCCGCCTGTGTCAGATGGGGGTGAGGAAGGTCCCGGAGAGGTTTTGCAGCTGGTAGATCCAGCGGACCCAGACTCCGGTGACCATGAGGATGCCCAGAATGATGAGCAGGGCGGCGCCGGCGATGTTGACGGCCCGGATGTGTTTACGGACGAAGGTCAGCGCGTTGCTGACCCAGCCCAATCCCAGTGCGGTAAGGGCAAAGGGAATGCCCAGTCCCAGGCAGTAGGCAAAAGCCAGCAGCGCGCCGCGCCCGGCGCTGCCGGTGGTGACACTGAGCGACAGGACAGCACTCAGGGTCGGTCCCATGCAGGGGGTCCAGCCAAGCCCGAAGACGACGCCGAGCAGCGGCGCTCCGGCCAGGCCGGTCCGCCTTTCGAGGTTGATTTTGCGGGTTTGCTGCAGCCAGGGCACCAGCCCCAGCAGCGCCAGCCCCATCAGAATCACGACCAGGCCCATGCCGCGCATCAGTGTGTCCTGCCAGCGCAGCAGCCAGGAGCCGATCGCACCGAACGCGGCACCGTACAGGGTGAAGACGGCTGCGAATCCGAGGACGAAGAGTCCAACTCCTGTCAGGACCCGGCGCCGGTTTTTCGGCTGGGTGGGGTCGGTCAGGCCTGAGACGAAGCCGAGGTAGCCGGGGACCAAGGGCAGAATGCAGGGTGACAGGAACGATACGAGCCCTGCTGTCATTGCCAGGGGGATGGCGATCAGCAGCGCACCGGAGGTAACGGTGGAGGCAAAAAACCCGCCGATATCCATCAGCGTCAGGCGGCGTCTGCAGGGCGGAAGGTAGCCCCGCCGTCGGTGGATACGACGAGCCCGCTCATCGTGGCGGCCCAAATCCACGGAGTACCCCCGGATCCCTCGGATGCAGCGACGGCCTGGACACTGCCGTCAATCTTTCCGGTGTTCCTCCAGGTAAGGCCCCCGTCAACGGAGAGATAGACGCTGCCGTCCGGGGCGACCCCGGCCGCTTCCGCGGCGCTGGCGAAAGCGGCGAACTGAATCACCGGCGCCCCCTGAATCATGGTCCACGAGGTCCCGGCATCGGAGGACCGTCGGAGGCCCTCAGGAGTCGTTGCCAGCACGGTATCGCTGTAGGGGCTGCCGGCCAGGACGGCAGGGGCGAACCCGGCAGATGAGGTCTTCCACGTCGCGCCATCGGTGCTGGTGCGCATGGTCCCGTCAAAGCCGACAATTCCGGACTTGGTCGTGGTCAGCGCATGGAAGTCCGACTCCCCTTGCCGGGAGACCTGGTCCCAGGTCTTTCCCCCGTCACTGCTCTTGAGGAGTCCCAGAGGGTTGGGCAGTGTTGAGTCTTTGCCTGGATGGCCGGAGGCGTAAAACACGCCCTCGTCCATAGCGGTCGTGAAACCCATCAGGTCGTTGCTGGGTCCGATTTTGACACCCGTGTTTTTTGAGATGTCGAAGAGCCCTTCATGGGTGGCCAGCAGAATCTGCCCGGTTTCGGAGTTCACGCTCAGGCCGTGGACATGGGAGCTGGGCAGCCCTGATGCGGCCGGGGACGCGGCGTCGGGCCCGCTGGCTGTGCCAGGGGAGCAGGCGGACAGGGTCAACAGCAGGGCACCTGCAGCGGCGAGAGCCGCGGCAGGCCGGCGGTGGCGAAAAAAGTGCAGAGGCACGGGAAACTCCAGAGGATGGACCGGCCAACCGGGCGGACCAGGGTAACCGGAAAGGGTGACAGGGGAGGTGCCGGCCCCCTCAGGGGGAAGAGAGCCGGCACCCGTTGAGGCGCTGGCTACAGGGTGGCCAGCAGGTCCTTCATTTCCTGGATCTCGGCTTCCTGGGCGTTGACGATGTCCTTGCTGAGCTGGACCGCGTCAGTGTTCTTGCCGTCGGTGGTTTCCGTCCTGGCCATCGTGACAGCGCCTTCGTGGTGGGCGATCATCTGGGTCAGGAACAGTTTGGCCGCCTCAACGCCCTGCGCGGCCTCGAGCTTGGCCATGTCGTCTCCGCCCATCATTCCGGGCATGGCGTGGTTCGATCCCATGTCAGTCGCTGCGGCGGTGGGCTGGCCCCAGCTCTGAAGCCAGCCGGTCATCTTTTCGATTTCCGGTCCCTGGGCGGCTTTGATTTTGGTGGCCAGGTCGGTCACTGCGGCCGGGATGCCTTCCTTCTTCAGCATGACGTCGCTCATTTCCACGGCCTGGGCGTGGTGGGGAATCATCATCTGCGCGAACATCGTGTCCGCGTCGTTGAAGGTGGCCGAAGCTGACGGGGCTGCAGTGGATGTCATCATTCCGGAACTGCCGTGGTCCATGCCTGGCATGCTGCTTCCGTTGGTGCTTCCCGTTCCGGAGCCGGCCGAGCATCCGGCGAGGGCGATGGCTGCGGCGATGGCGGCAGCGGAAATGGTCAGGGCTTTCTTCATGAAAATCAGGGTCCTCAAAGTATCAGCGGCGGCGGATCCGCCTGGAAGGGGGCATGCAACGGCAAACCCCAAGGGTTTGGTGTATTTGCTGCTGGCTAACTGGCTGGACGATGGCGCCGGTTGAAGGCACGGCGCGGTGGAGTGGTTTACGTCCGGCTGATACAGAGGTCACCGGGGGAGGGGCTGCCCGGTGAGTAGGCATAGGTGCTGCCGAGCGCAGCGGCGGCACCAAAATCGGGCAGATCGTAGGGCGCTGTTCCCGGCAGTGGAGCTGCGAGAGTCGTATGTCCCGGGGCAAGGACACAGGCGGCGTCACCGGCAGACATCTCGGTGCACGACCCCGCCGGGTCACAGGACGACAAGGAGAAGGAACCCGCGGCCGCCGGATCATTTGAGGCCACACCTCTTGACGTCCCCATGGCGTGGACGTGGCTGGCCGTCATGGTCTGCAGCTGCGTCGACCCCCCTGGGCCTGCCATTGACATGGAGGAACCCGGGGGCATGTCGTGGGCGCCGCTCATGACGTGCATGCCAAAGATGCCGGCAATGATGGCCAGGGCCGCGGTCAGGAACCCTCCCCGCAGGAGGAGGGCCGTGAGAAGGCGACGATGCGCTGGAGTCACGACTCTTCCTCCTTTCCGTAGAGTTCTCACTACAAGGGTAAACCTGCAGAATGTGCCTGCCGGCCCGCTCCTTCTAGTTCAAACGCGCGGGCCTGCATGTCCGTCTACCGGCGTCGGCGTCGGGATGGTGGCTTTCCGGCACAAGCCGCCCGGGGGCACCTGCGGGTGCTGTCATTGTGGAACGGCCCTCCTCCCCGGAAAGCACAATGCCCCGCGCGAGGAGAGGCTCCGGGGACGTGCAGACATTAGATTCCGACGAAGGTATACCCGGCGGCAGTCACAGCCTCCCGCGTCGCTGCCGCGTCAACCGTACCTTGCACCCACAGACGGGAACGGCCGCCAGGGACGAGATCAACGGAGGCAGACTCCACCCCATCAACGGCAGAGACGGCCTTCTCGACCGTCTGAACGCAGTGCCCGCAGGTCAAGCCGTCCACAGCGAATTCAACGGTAGTGGCACCGGCGGCTGCGGTGGGGGCAGGGGCGGCTTCAGTCGAGCAGCAGCTGCACCCGGACGCGGAGGAAGCAAGCGGCAGCTGGGTACGGTTTTCGGTTCCACACATGTCAGTTTCCATTCCTTGACGAAGGACTAATGGGCGCTGGGATTGAACGGCTGTGAAAGCCGGGCGCAGGGGCCGGCCGGGACATACCACTTCACTGACAACAACAGAAACTATACCGGGTGGGGGTATCGGGAAGAAAGGAGATGTCCTGTGATAAGCATCTCATGTTATTCAAATGTGACAAATGAGGCCTGCGTGAAGTACGGTCGAAGCCGTGCCGGTTTCTCCGAATGCGGCACTCCCGAGCGGACTTGCCTAACTCTGCCGCTGCCCGGGATCCGTTCGCAACTTTCGTCCGGCAGAGACGGGGAAACCAACAGTGGCCTGCTGCGGGCAGGTCTTGGGGTGAAGCCGTGCCTGGTGCTTTTGGCGCCGGTCCGGCCGGGTGTCTCCCATCCGAATCCGACAGCTAACCTCGCAGGCAGTGGGAGAGGCCCTTTCATGCCCATGCGCAAAGCTCACGGCCGCCACCGCGCGGTCCCTGTCCAGACCAGCGCCCTTGCGGTGTTGTCCAAATCGGTCGCCGGAAACGCCGGTGCCGCCGGCCGGCAGGCGGCCGTTATCGCCGCGGCGTCCGGCCTTGTCCTGACCAGTGGCATTGCCGCCCAGGCAGCCGATGCCCCGGCCCAGCGTGAGGCGGAGCCGGCTCAGGCACTGGAAGTCGCCAGCCAGGTCCAGGCCCCGCTCAGTGCGGACGCAACGGTCCGGATTTCCTTCGAGCGCCCCGCGGTGGAGACCACCCCGGCGCCGGTGGTGGAAGCACCCAAGCCAGCCGCCGTCGAGGCGCCCAAGGCGTCCGCCGCACCCGTGGTGGCTGCAGCGGCTGCGCCCGTGAAGGCGCGGGTGACGGTTGCCCCTGCTGCTGCCGCTCCTGTAGCCGCGCCCGTGGCCGGCGGTATCAACGCCATCATGGTTTCCTCCGCCTACGCCCAGATCGGCATGATCCAGGACTGCACCCGACTGGTCGAAAACGCCCTCAACGCTGCCGGTATCCGTGTCGGGGACCTGGGTCCCATGCAGTTCATGAACTACGGCACCGTGGTCACCGACCCGCAGCCCGGCGACATGGTCATGCAGCCCGGCCACGTAGGAATCTACGTCGGCAACGGCCAGGTCCTCAGCTCGGGCCTGAACGGGAAGAACGAAACCGCAGTGCACCCGCTGACCTGGATGACCTCCAAGGGCAGCGTCACGTTCGTCCGCGCCGGTAAGTAAGCCACTGAAGGGCCGGTGATGCACTGCCTTGGGGGCTGTGCATCACCGGCCCTTCAGCACTTCTGCCCCGGTTGGACGCAGATTCATCCCGTAACGGCGGTCCAAAGCGGCGCGACCGCACATGGTTGGTAGCCACCAGGACCGAGCTGGCGGCCATCGCAGCGCCGGCGATCATCGGGTTGCGCAGGCCCAGCGCGGCGACCGGGATGCCGACGGCGTTAGAGAAGAACGCCCAAAACAGGTTGGTCTCTATGCGCGCCAGCGTACGGCGGGGCAGCCAATCGGTTGCGCGATCCGGCCGGGTCAGTGCCCGTAACCACCGGATCGCCCGATCACGATGTCCGCCCGCCACCGTGCGGGCAATGCGCGCTGCTTGGGTCAGGCAGCCGCGAGTGGAGTGAATAACGGATTTGTAACTTATGCGAACGGTTCGCTACTCTAGGGAGGCATACCCCTGGCGGGTATGTGTTGCCCGCTACGCCAAACCCCGCCGGCGGCCTATAACTATGAATTTCTCAAGGCGGGGGCGGAGGATCCACTTACGGCGCGCGCGGAGCGCGCCTTGGGGCGAAGCTACTTGGCGGCTGCGCTGCCGCGCGTCCTCCAGCAGCCGGACAGTCCACTCGTCCGAATCCGACAGCTAACTTCGCCGGCGCCGAGAGGACCACTATCTTGTCTGCCCAGCCCAAACACGGCCGTCGCCGTGCCCTTCCTGCTCCCAGGCCACGCCGCCCCCTTATGCGTGACGCTGCCATTCTGCTGCGGAGCCAACAGTGGGGCGTTACAGCTGCCGTCACGGGAATGATCGCCCTGACGGCCCTTTCGGCTGCGCAGGCCGACCCGGGTGGCCGCGCCGGAGCCCCGGACCGGACCGCCGCGTCCACAGTTCCTGCCGTTGAGGCTGCCGTTACCGCAGTGCCGACCGCCATCCTGACCTTTGACAGCCCCGCAGTGACCTCCCAGCCGGCTCCTGAACCGGCGTCGCCCGTGGAGGCTGCCGGAACGGTTTCAGGATCGACCCCAGTGGCACCGGATGCGGTGGCCCCCACTGAGCAGTCCAGCGGCCTGAGGGCACCACTGGCCGCCATGAATGTGAGCTCCCCCTACGGATTCCGTGTCAGCCCCATCACCGGAGCTGCCGGCGAACTGCACACTGGCGTCGACCTGACAGGAGCATGCTCGACTCCGGTGTTCGCTGCGGGCTCAGGGAAAGTCGTCGAGGCGGGCTGGAGCCCATATGGCGGTGGCAACCGGATCGTTGTGGATCATGGCAACGGGATGAAGACCACATACAACCACTTGGCCAGCATCGGTGTTTCTATCGGGCAACCAGTAACGCAGGGCCAAGAGATTGCGGGCGTTGGTACGACCGGGGCGTCAACTGGTTGCCATCTTCATTTCGAAGTCGTAGTCAACGGTGCCACCGTCAATCCCTCGGCCTACATTTAACGAGACACGAGGATTCCGGCTATGATCCGTCAGCTGTTCCTGGTTGCGGAAACTCAGACCGCCCGCTGACCTGGATGGCCTCCAAGGGCGCCGTCACGTTCGTCCGCGCGGGTAAATAAACTACTGAAGGCCGGTGATGTGCTGCCTTGGGGGCTGTGCATCACCGGCCTTCAGCATGTCTGCCGCAGGTGGGCGGCGTTTCACCTCATTGCGTCCGTCCGAAGCGGCGCAACCGCAGCGAGTTGGTCACCACCAGGACCGAGCTGGCGGCCATCGCGGCGCCGGCGATCATCGGGTTCAGCAGGCCCAGCGCGGCGACCGGGATGCCCACGGCGTTGTAGAAGAACGCCCAGAACAGGTTCGTCTTGATCGTGGCCAACGTCTTTCGGGACAGCCCGATGGCTTCCGCGACCTGCCCCAGATCGCTTCCCATGACCGTCAGGTCTGCGGCGGCGATGGCCACGTCGGTCCCGCTGCCCATGGCGATGCCCAGGTCAGCCTGGGCCAGGGCCGCGGCGTCATTAACGCCATCCCCTGCCATCGCCACGGTCGCGCCGGATTTCTGCAGCCGGCGCACGGCCTCGACCTTGCCTTCGGGCAGGACCCCTGCCAGCACATCCGCGGCCGGGATGCCCACCTTCGCGGCAACGGCCAGCGCCGCGGAGGCGTTGTCGCCGGTCAGCAGGATCGGACGCAGTCCGAGTTCCTTCAACCTGCCGATCGCGGCAGCCGAGCCCGGTTTGATGGTGTCGGTGAGGCTGATCAGGCCCGCGGCCTGCCCGTTCACGCCGACCCAGATCACGGTCGCTCCGGAGTCCTCCAGCGCGTGCAGATGCTCCAGGCTTTCGGCGGGGGTGTCGATGCCGTTGTCCTTGAGCCATCCGGCGCGTCCGACGACGATTGAGCGTCCGTTGACGGTGCCGCGCACGCCCCCGCCCGGGGCGCTGACGAAGTCGGCCACCGCCGCCAGGGGAGCGTGTTCGCGTGCGGCCCGTGCGATGGCATGGGCCACGGGGTGTTCGCTGGCGGCTTCGGCTGCCCCGGCCAGGGCGAGCAGCTCGTCCCCGTCGGCCGCGGTCAGGCTCTGCACAGCCGCGACGGAAAGTTTGCCGCTGGTGACGGTCCCGGTCTTGTCCAGCACGATGGTGTCCACGGTTCGGGTGTCTTCCAGGACCTGCGGGCCTTTGATCAGGATGCCCAGCTGGGCCCCGCGGCCGGTCCCGGTGAGCAGTGCCGTGGGGGTTGCCAGACCCAGCGCACAGGGGCATGCGATCACCAGCACGGCGACGGCGGCGGTGAATGCCGGCTGCGGGTCCCCGGCGGCAATCAGCCATGCTCCAAAGGTGAGCGCGGAGATGGCCAGGACGACCGGGACAAAGACCGCGCTGATCCGGTCGGCCAATCGCGCGACCGCCGCCTTACCGCTTTGGGCCTGGCTGACCAGTCGCCCCATCTGGGCAAGGGTGGTTTCACTGCCGACCCGCGTGGCCTTGACCAGCAGCCGGCCGTTGGTGTTGATGGTCGCCCCGATCACGGAATCGTCCACGCCGACCTCGACCGGCACCGGTTCGCCGGTGATCAGTGAGGTGTCCACCGCCGACTGGCCCTCCACCACAAACCCGTCCGTGGCGATCTTTTCCCCGGGACGGACGATAAAGACGTCCCCCGGAACGAGCAGATCAACCGGCACCCGTGACTCGGCCCCGTCCCGGACCACGCTGGCTTCCTTGGCGCCGAGGTTCAGCAGCGCGCGCAGGGCGTTGCCGGCGCGCTGTTTGGCGTTGGCTTCCAGATAGCGGCCCAGCAGCAGGAACGTGGTCACCACGGCGGCCACTTCGAAGTACAGGGCGTGGTCGCTCATGTTCATGCCCGGATGTGCGGTCATGAACGGATCGGCCAGAAGCTGCCACGCCGAAAACAGGAACGCTGCACTGACCCCGATGGATACCAGGGTGTCCATCGTGGAGGCCAGGTGCCGGGCGTTAATGGCTGCCGCCCGGTGGAACGGCCACGCGGCCCAGCTGACCACCGGCGCGCTCAGAACGAGCGCAGCCCAACCCCAGTGCGGGAACTGGGCCGCCGGGACCATCGAGATCACCAGCACCGGCAGGGTCAGGGCGGCCGCTGCGAGGAGACGCGGCCGCAGGACGCTGCCCGCGGCTGCAGCCTGCCCTGCCGCTGCCAGGTCATCGCCGCCCGGCTGTGCCGACTGCAGTGCATATTGGATGTGTTGCCTGTCAGGGGCGGGCCGGTCAGCCTTGAGCGAGGCGGTGTAGCCGGTGGCCGTCACCGTGTCGATGATCTGCTGGTCCGACACAGTGTCAGGGACGATGACCCGCGCCGATTCCAGCGGCAGGTTCACCGTGGCGTCAACCCCGTCAAGCTTGCCCAGTTTCCGCTCTACCCGGGCAACGCAGGAGGCACAGGTCATGCCCTGGATATCGAGTTCAAGAATCCTGGTGCCGGGAGCGAGGGTTTCGATGCCCACGCCTAACCCCCGGCCACCACGGCGTAGCCAGCTTCAGCTATCGCCGCGTCGATCCGGGCCGGGTCCAGTTCCTGCGCGGACGTTATGGTGGCCACGGAGAGGCCGTCCTTGTTCAGGGCAACGTCCACCGCGGCGACGCCCTCGAGCTCCTGCAGTTCTTCGGTCACCGATGCAACGCAGTGGCCGCAGTGCATCCCTGAAATATTGATTGTTGTCCTCACGCTCATCGCAGTTTCTCCCTGAATTCTTCTAGCGCAATAGGCGCCCGATGGCTGCCGTTGCTTCCTTGACCTTCGCCTCGCCGGCCTCATCCGAGGTCGCGGCCGCGTTCACCACGCAATGTCCAATGTGTTCCTCGAGCAGGCCCATGCTCACGGCGTGAAGGGCTTTGTTCACCGCCGCGACCTGGGTCAGGATGTCTATGCAGTAGGCATCCTCACCGACCATGCGCGCGATACCGCGCACCTGCCCTTCAATGAGTTTCAAACGCCGCAGGTAAGCCTCTTTGCCGTCGCTGTACCCGTGGTCCGCAACTGCGGAGGACGGAAAGCTGTCAATTCCCTGAGTCATGGCGGCCCCTTCCACTACATCATTTTATATACCCCCCGGGGGTAACAGGTCAAGTACCCCACGGGGGTATGTGAGCAGCAGGCCGGCCCCGCGCCTTCTGGGGATTAGAGCCCTCATTACCCTTGACCCGATACCCCTAGGGGGTATAGGTTCGCTGTTACCGGAAACCGACGTCACAGGCACCAAGTGTCCGCACGCAGTGAAGGTCCGACCAGCGGGAACCCGGGCCGCTGCTTTCCCTCGGCCCCATCTTGTGAAAGGACGCGCGATGACCAGCCACACCCATCCTGTCCCCGGTGAAGCACGTGAAGCGGCGCGCCTGAAAAGCACCATTGTTGAAGTCCAGGGCCTGCACTGGGCAACGTCCAAGGCGGTCGTGGAGCGGATCCTGCTGCAACGTCCTGGCGTATCGGCGGTCGAGGCGAACGCCGTCGCCCAGACCGCCACGGTAACCTTTGACCCGTCCGTGACCTCCGTGGAGGAGATTTCCGCCTGGGTGCGGGACTGCGGATATCACTGCCGGGGGGAATCCGTCCCCGAGCACGTCTGCTACCCCAGCAACAGAAATACGGACACCGACCCTGGTGCAGGACATCACCGGAGTTCTGCGGACAAGCATGCCGGCCACGCCCGCCACGGCACCGCGCATCAGACAGCGGAGCAGGAACGGCCCCCGGCAGCCCATGGCATGTATCATCCGGAACCCGACCCGGCCGAACCCCATGCAGGGCATGCCACTGTGCCTGCACACGGGCACATGGACCATGCGCCGGGCGGCCATGGCGGGATGGCCCGGACGGCCCAGGACGTGATGGGCCACGGCGGTCACCATGCCGGGATGTCGATGGAGGACATGGTCAAGGACATGCGCAACCGGTTCCTGGTCGCCGCCGTCCTGTCAATCGGCGTGACCCTGTGGTCACCCATGGGACGGGACATGTTCGGCTTCACGGCACCGGCCCCGTTCGGTCTCCGGGACGACGTGATGGCCCTGATCCTGTCCTTGCCGGTCATCTTCTACTCGGCCTGGATCTTTTTCGACGGCGCCTACCGTGCGCTGAAAGCCCGGACCCTGGACATGATGGTCCTGGTCGCGATCGCCGTGGGAACCGGCTGGCTGTACAGCGTGTGGGTCACCCTGACCGGCGGCGGGGAAGTGTTCTACGAGGCCGCGACCGTGCTGACCTCCTTCGTCCTGCTGGGTCACTGGTTCGAGATGCGCGCCCGCGGCGGGGCGAACGAAGCCATCCGCACCCTGCTCGAGCTCGCCCCTCCGGTAGCGGTCGTCATCCGGGACGGGGAGAGCGTTGAGATCCCCACCTCCGAAGTGCAGACCGGGGACATGCTCCTGATCCGTCCCGGCTCCAAAATCCCCGTCGACGGCCAAGTCGTCGACGGCCAGTCAGAAGTCGATGAGTCAATGGTCACCGGTGAGAGCCTTCCCGTGACCAAGACGGTGGGCTCCGAGGTCATCGGCGCGTCCATCAACACCACCGGCACCATGCGGGTGAAGGCCACCAAAGTCGGGACGGAGACCGCCCTGGCCCAGATCGTCGCCCTCGTCCAGGAAGCCCAGAACTCCAAAGCCCCGGGCCAGCGCCTCGCGGACCGGGCCGCGTTCTGGCTCGTCCTGGTCGCCCTGATCGGCGGGACCCTGACCTTCGCCTCCTGGCTCGCCGTGGGCGCCGGCGTCCAGACGGCCCTGCTGTTCGCCATCACCGTCGTCGTCATCACCTGCCCGGACGCGCTCGGCCTGGCCACCCCGACGGCCATCATGGTCGGCACCGGGCTCGGCGCCAAGCGCGGTGTCCTGTTCAAGAACGCCACCGCATTGGAGGCCTCCGCCCGGATCAACATCGTCGTGATGGATAAAACCGGCACCCTGACCAAGGGCGAACCCGAAGTGACCGACGTCGTCGTCGAGGGCATGGGCCGGGAAGAACTGCTGGCACTGGCCGCTGCCGTGGAACGCGAATCAGAACACCCGCTGGCAGCAGCCGTCGTCCGGCACGCCCAGGACAACCGCGCCCCCGCCCTGGCCGCAACCGGATTCCTGAACGTCCCCGGCCACGGGGCCGGGGCAACCGTGGACGGGCGCCGGGTCCTGGTCGGCAACCGCAAGCTCATGGCCGACGAAGGCATCGACCTGGGCACGCTCGCCAAAGCCCGGGACGAGCTGGCCGCCAGCGGACGCACCGCCGTTCTCGTCGCCGTGGACGGCCGCGGCGCCGCCGTGATCGCCATGGCCGACGCGGCCCGGGAAACCGCCGCCCCGGCCGTCGCGGCCCTGCATGAGGCGGGGATCGAAGTGGTCATGCTCACCGGCGACAACGAGGCCACGGCCCAGCGGATCGCCGGGCAGCTGGGCATCGACACCGTCATCGCCGAAGTCCTGCCGGGCGAGAAGTCAGCGAAAATCGCCGAACTGCAGCACCGCGGGAAGGTCGCGATGGTCGGCGACGGGGTCAACGACGCCCCCGCCCTGGCCCAGGCCGACCTCGGCATGGCGATCGGCGCCGGCACCGACGTAGCCATCGAAACCGCCGATGTCGTGCTGATGCGCTCCGACCCGCTGGACGTGCCCATCGCCCTGCGGATCGGTAAAGGCACGCTGCGGAAAATGCGCCAGAACCTGGGCTGGGCCGTCGGGTACAACGCGATCGCACTGCCAATCGCGGCAGGGGTCTTCGCCTTCGCCGGGATCGTCCTCAGCCCCGAAATCGCCGCCCTGTCGATGTCCGGCTCCAGCTTCCTGGTCGCCGTCAATGCCTTGCTGCTCAAACGTCTCCGGCTGCCCCGGCCCGAAACCCCCGAGGCCACCACCGCCCGCGGCACCCGCCCGCTGGCACCGGCAGGAAACCGCTAGAGGCTCACACCATGGATCTTCGGCTGATCACCCGCATTCTGTCCGTTCGGGCGAAGCTCAAGCCTTCAGGGTGTTACCGCCCCTGCCTCAGTGGTGTTGCCTCATTCGGTGAGATGGGCAGCCCTGAGTCTCGGGGCACGTGACACAAACCTGGTCATCCGCCCGCGCCGACAACGCTTTGGTCGGGTTCGGGCGGATGACTGCGTGGAGCCCAGGACTCAAGCCCTGGCCACCCTCGGCCCGGCTGCCAGCGCGGTCCGTCCGGCACGGGCGCGGAAGCGGAGACATGGCGAAAGCTGTTGCTGGACCAGGGATAAGTCCATACCCACCAAAAGCTGTTGGTCCTCTGGAGCGGACCTCGGGCTGTTGCTGCGCGGCCAGCGGCTCGGGTGCTGACCCCGGCTGTTCCCGTTTCCCGGGAAGGACGGGGAAGTCCGATCATCCGGTCCCGGGAAAACGCGGGAAAAAATGTTAAAAACCGCCCTTTCGGGGGCACTTCCCTACCTGTTGTGAACTGGCATGCGCGGGTATTCGTGGCACGGGAGTAGCACTCCGGGAGCCAACAACATCGAGTCGTGTCTCGGACCCGCCCTGATTCGCATGGTTGGATAGCCGCATGCCGGTTCTTCCAAGCACAGAGAATTCACTTTTGGTCCGCACGAGCTTCGTCGATGCCAACGCTTGGGCCGATGCGCTTTCCGTTGTCCTGACTGAAAATGAAGACGGTTTTCGCGCCTACGTGGAAGTCGTTGACGATAATGCTTGGGAAGACGCTGATTGGGAGCAGGTCCGTCGTGCGGCTCTGGCAACCGGAGGACATGCAGTCGTCCTCTTCATTGTGGACAGCGCCGCTCTAGAACCTGACTATCCAGTGTTGGTAGTTGATTTGGGCGACTTGTCACATGAACCGTTCCGTTGCGTCGCCAGTGAACTTTGGGGAGTCGATAACAACTTGAACATCGCCAACATGGACTGGGAGGAGTTCGCCGACATGGCCGAGAGCGACGGGGTTTTTAGGGGTTTTGCCTGACAGCTTTTGCTGCAGCTACGTACTGGGCGTAAGCGGCGGCCGAATCGGTGGCGTGGCGTTCGATGGTGGTGGGGGAGTAGCCCAAGGTCTCGGCGATGATGGCAACGGGTGCGAGTTTGGTGAGTTCGTGGAGAGTTCCAAGTCGCGCGGCCCGGGTGCTGAACAGCTTGCTGAGCCGCGTTGTGAGGTGTCCGGGGTGGATGTGTCGTCCGGGAGAGGCTCCGCGGAATACCCAGGCGGTATTGGGGTGTGAGGCGGTCAGGTCGTGCCTTGGGTTTGCGGCGAGTTCGCGCCAAGGATTGTCCAGTGGATCCGGCAGGGCGATCTGGATTGTCCCGAGCTGGATGGTGACCAGTTCTTCGGTGATGGTCACGTCGTTCCAGGTTAGTCGTGCGATGTTTTCAGCCGTTTGTCCGAAGACGAGGATGAGGATCGCGGCGCCCCTGTCACGTGCTTCGATTCCGTCGTCGTGGATGACTTGTTTGAGTGCTTCGTCCTGTCCGGGTTTAGCGAGTCTTCGGCTGGTGCCGCGGCGGTGCGGAACGATGGTGAGCCCGGATGGGGCTGCTTTGGTCTTGATGGCCCATTTGAGGAAGCGCTCGGCAATGCGCCGGGTTGTGGGTCCTTCGGCTTGCCATACGTCGAGGTGGGATTGCTGCAGCTCGGTCAGTTGGATGCCATGGCCTGCGAGCCAGCTGAGGAAGTCGATGGCCACGGTGACTTCCTGTTTGGCGCGGAGGAAGGTGCCGCGGGTGACTTCGTCCATGTGGTTCATTCGTCGTTGGTGGTGCCAGCGGATGTAGCGGCGGATCACGTCAACGTTCTGAGGATCCCTCATGCGTTCGAGGGCTTGGGCGGCCCATGTGTCGTAGCGCGTCCGGAGTTCGTCGCGTTGAGGGAGCACCCCGTGTTCGGTGAGGAGCCCGCGGACGTATTCGCGGGTGCGTGAGTCGGGCAGTTCGTCGAGGCTTTCGTGGGTGATTTCGGGTGCGACCGCGAGGTTGCGGAGGAACGCGGTCACGTGCTTTTGGCGGATCCAGGTCAGGCCGCTGTTGGCCCGTTTCATCGACTTCAGCGCTGCCGCCAGCGGGACCAGATCGTTGGCGATGGATCCCGTGGCCGGGTCTGTGAACAGGTCATCTACGACACTGCCGAGGACGCAGCTCCAGCAGCGACCACCGCTGTGGAGTTCGTCTTCGGCCCCGCAGGTCCGGCAGTCAACGTTGAGCCGAACGCCCGAGCACTGGCGGCATGCCGGCTGTTCATTGATAAGGCCTGGGAGCACCCCTTCGTGCCCGCAGGCGCAGATGCCGCGGGTGCGTTTTGCCTGTTGGTAGCAGTAGCCGCAGACTCCGCCGTCGGGCCACCGTGCGACGGTTTGGTGGTGCTGGCCGCAGCGGTTGCAGGGGACCGGCCAGCGGATCGGGTCCTCTGCTTTACGTGGCCTACTCACCGTCCTCGGGTGTGACCAGTCGGATGCGCTTGGCGATCGGGTTACCTGGTTGGATTCCGAGGTCTTCGCTGCGCTGCGGTGCGTTGGCTGTTGCCGCGGCGCGCATCTCAACGAACGGTTCGAACAGGTCGTTCGGCGTGCAGTCCAGGATGTCGCAGAGCGCGGCGAACGTCCTGGCCGGGATGCGTTCCGGCGTGGCTGTGACCAGCCGGTAGACCTGGCTCTCGGAGCGGTTGATTCCGCGGGATCTCAGAAGGGGCATCAACTCGGTGGTCTTCCAGAGGTTGCGCTTGGCCATGAGGGCACGCAAGTTCCAGCGGTAGCCGATCCGGCGCTGTTCAGGCATCTGAGTCCTCCAAAGTCGTGATGCGGCGTGCGATCATCTGCTGCACGGTTTTCTGTTTGAAGTCCGACGATACCGATGTGTAGAGGCCGGTGGTCGAGGCGTACGAGTGACCCACCTGCGTCTGCACGAACGCAGGGTCGTAGCCGGCTTCGATCAAATGGGTCACATAGGAATGCCTAAGGCAGTGCAGCCCCAGTTCCTTGGGCAATCCAACGGCGTCCCGTGCAGCTGCGAAGGCATCCCCGAAAGCACCTAGCGACATCCGGGCGCCCCGCTCGCTTGGCCAGAGAGCCAATGACCGGTCCGCGGTTGGAAACCGGGCCCGCATCCCTCCGGATGATGTCCACGTCCTCAGTTGATCAACGACCCAGTCGAATTCCGGCACGGTCAGCACAGTGCGCCGCCTGGGCCCGGAACCGGCGGTGCCTTTGGCAAACCGCACCTGGACGGCGCCGAAGTGGCCGTACTCACTCACGTGTGGATTGGGGCCAAAGTCCACCAGATCCAGCATGGTCATCTCGCGGCGGCGAAGCCCGTAGGCATAACAGACCTTGAACGCCACCGAATCGCGGAACAGGGGCAGCCAGCGCTTGCTGCCGGCCGCGTATTCACGGTCGACCAGGTCGTCGATGTGGTCGAAAATCCGTTGCAGTTCCGCCTTGGCGAAGGCCCGCCGCTGTGCCGGGACGGCGTCATCGGTCGTGTGCCTGGGCGTGTTCCATTCAAAGCAGATCTGGCTGGGAATAACGCCGAAAGTGCGTTCGCAGAACTCACCCCATCCATAGCCAGGATGCGTCAGGTAAGAGCAGAACATCGCCACCGCATTGCTGTACGAGCGCAGCGTCTTCAGGCTGATCGGCTTCTCACCGGAACGCAGGCCGGCCAGGAAATCATCGACGTCTGCCGGCCGCCATTGCCACGGAAACTCACCGGTGAACGCCTGGAACCGCTCCAGGAGCTGGCAGCGCTGCTTGATGGTGCCCGTCGTGAGCCCACGGGCCAGCATCTGTGCACGCCAGCCATCCAGCATGGCCGTGAAAACACGCTCGTCGGCCCTGAACAGCCCAACATCCGGATCCACCAGCATCCGCGGGACGAAACCCGGAACGGCACCACTCACTGCAACCCCTAAACCATGGAAACATGCATTAGATGCAGGAAACCTACAGCGGTCGGCGATCCAGGGGCAAAATTCAGGTTCAAACGTCCGAACGCACTCATTGCCGCAACGGCAGCCTGACCTGCGAAAACGCCAAATTAGTCATGGAACGGGAGTTCTCGCAGCTACTTCCACTCCCGTGGTTTAAACGCCGATAATGGTGATTATGTCAACTAAAGTTGCTATAGCTAATCCGCTTGTCAACGATAGTTGCTAGCGCTCATACTGTCACTGTAGCAATTGGCGGGCGGCGAAGGGAAGCGCGATGGGCTGGTTTACCGAAGGCAGCGAGCATGAAGGCTATGTGGTCTGCGTCTTCGCGGACGGTATGTTCGGGTCCGGCGGCAGGTATATGGAGATCAACCTGATGACGCCTGACGGCCGGCCGGTCGCGCATGAGGAGGATCCGACCCGCGAGGTGTGGCGGCCGCCGTCGCAGGTGGTCGGCTGGCGGGTTGCCTGCAGCTGTGTTCCGTTCAGGGAACACGTCATCCTGGATCCCTTGTGGACGCGGGTTTGGGACCCTTCCGACGAGGACGTCGCCGCGGGGCGCATTTACGCCGGACCGCCGGCCAGCGCGGACGCCGCTGACATCGACGACCGGGAGGATTTGGAGCCGGTGTTCCTGGACGTCTGGCACCGACATATCGCCCCGCACCTGTCGCTGCACACCATCCAGACCTTGAGCCAGAGCCTGAAGGACCTCGAAGCCCAGCTCGACGACGCCGTAGCCACCGCCAGGGCGGCGGGCGTCTCCTGGGACAAAATTGGACGAGCGTTCGGGATCAGCCGCCAGGGAGCGCAGAAGCGCTGGGAAACATTGGCCGCCGCTAGGGCCATCGGCTCCAAAGACAACTAAGCGCCACGGACCGCCGCCCGGCGCGGGTCTATCTGGTGAGGTCACCTCCCCTGCGTTTCGCGGCTGCCAGCCCGTCTCTGGCGATTTTCCACCCTTGAGATAGAAATTCCGGAGCAAGCTCTCGATCGTCAAAAGGCGTTCACTGGTTTCTCAGAAGGCAAACGGTCTTCCTAAGGCGACCAAACTAAGGCGCTTCAGGCTGTCTGTTACGCCAGTTATGCTCGCCTCATGACCGACCCCGCGCAAACTCGGATAACCCTGTCGCTTACGCACATCTGTTAGCGGCCATGAAAAACTGCCCATAGGCGGCCACGAAAGTGCCCGCTGGCGGCCAGCAGAACTGCCCGCCGGTGGCCATGAGATCTGCCCACTTCCTTACTTGTTCCTGCCGCGTCTTTAAGCGGTGGGGGCCTCTCCCTGCGGTTTGATGACGGTGTCTAAGCGCACCAAAAGCGAACCAGGAAGAGGCCCTGTATGAAGTCTGACGGAGAAATCATGGAAATTCTTGCTGCCTACGATCTGACCGGATCGTTGCGCGCCACCGCGGAGCTCACGGGCTGCTCGCACCACACCGTTGCTAAACACGTCACCGCCCGTGACGCGGGCCGGCCGATCGGGGAACCCGCGGCCCGCGGCCGGGTCACCGACGCGTTCCTGCCCAAGATCGAGGAATGGATCGAAGCCTCCAAGGGCCGGATCCGGGCCGACAAGGCCCACGAAAAGCTCCTCGCTCTGGGCTACACCGGTTCGGAACGGTCTACCCGCCGGGCGATCGCGCAGGTCAAAGCCGCGTGGCGGCTGGGCCACACCCGCGTCCACCGGCCGTGGATCACAGAACCGGGGATGTGGTTGCAGTACGACTTCGGCGACGGGCCCCGGATCGGCGGGGTGAAGACCATCCTTTTCGTGGCCTGGCTGGCGTTCTCACGCTTCCGCATCGTGATCCCGCTCAGGGACAGGACCGCGCCGAGCGTGTTCGCGGCCCTGGACCGGTGCTTCCGGATCCTCGGAGGGGCGCCGACCTATGTCCTCACGGACAACGAGAAGACCGTCACCACCGCCCACGTCGCCGGGGTCCCGGTGCGCAACCAGCAGACCCTGGACTTCGCCCGGCACTACGGGGTGACCGTGCTGACCTGCCAACCGGCGGACCCGGCCACCAAAGGCGGAGTCGAAGCGTCCGTGAAACTCGCCAAGGCCGACCTCGTGCCCAAAGACACCAACCTCCGCGATGACTACCGCACCTTCGCCGAGCTCGAGGCCGCCTGCACGGCGTTCATGGACGAGGTCAATCACCGTGAGCACCGGACGACGCGGCGGAAACCCGCGGCCATGCTCGCCGAGGAAGCCCCGCGGCTGCACCGGATCCCGGACACCGCCCACACGGTCGCGTTCGGCCTGGCCCGCGGCGTTCCGGAGAACACCCCAATGGTCACCTTCGAAAACGCCCAGTACTCCGTCCCGGCCCACCTGCTCGGAGCCCGGGTGTTCGTCCGCACCCACGGCACCGGGCCCGGCGAGCAGGTCATCATCGTCCACCACGGCACGACCGGGCCCGTCGAAGTCGCCCGCCACGAACGGGCACGGCCCGGCAGCCCCGCCATCAACGACGAACACTTCCCCGGAACCCGGGCGAAGCTCCCCGGCGACTACGAGGTGAGGGCCCGCAGCGCGGACGAGGCCGCGTTCCTGGCCATCGGCGAAGGCGCCAGAACCTGGCTCGTCGAGGCCGCCGCGGCCGGGACCGCAAGGATGAACGTGAAAATGGCCGAAGCCGTTACGCTGGCCAAAATCGCCGGCACTGATCAGGTCGACCGGGCCCTGGGCGACGCCGCCCTGCACGGCCGGTTCGCGCACCCGGACCTCGCCTCGATCTTGAACGCCAACATCCGCCGCACTACCACCCACGCCGCCAACGAAGCCACCTCCCTCACCCAAGGAACAGGGGCGTGGGCCGCGATCGGCAACCCCGCAACCATCACCACGCCGGAGGAGGCCCGATGAGCCCCGTCACCACGACCAATACCGTGGCTCCGCCGCTACCGGCGGACCTGGAGGCCCTGATGCGGTCCCTGAAAATGCCCCACGCCCGGGCGCTGGCCCCGGACCTGATCGCGACCGCCCGCGCCCAGCGGTGGGAACCGGCCGAGGTCATCAAGGCCCTCTTCACGGAGGAAGCCGCCGGCCGGGCCCGGTCCATGCTCGCTTCCCGCCGCAAAGCAGCCGGGTTCCCGACCGGGAAGACCTTCGAGGCGTGGGACCCTGCAGCGTCCTCCATCCCGGGCCCGACCCAGCAGGCACTGCGGACCCTGGAATGGATCACCCGCAGGGAAAACTTGGTCGTCTGCGGGCCCTCGGGGACGGGGAAGACGTTCTTCCTCGAAGCCCTCGGCCAGCAGGCCGTCGAAGCCGGAATGCGGGTCGCTTGGTTCAGGCTCGAGGACCTCGGCGTCCTCATCCGCGCCCACCGAACCGATGACAGCGTCACCCGGGCCGTTGCCCGGATCCTGCGCGCCGAGCTCGTGGTCATCGATGATATTGGTCTGTTGCCCGTGGCCACGGACGCCGCCGAAGGCCTCTACCGGGTCGTGGACGCAGCCTACGAAAAACGCTCCGTCGCGATCAGCTCCAACCTCCACCCCGCCGGGTTCGATGAGCTCATGCCCAAAACCCTCGCCACCGCCACCGTTGACCGACTGCTGCACCACGCCCACGTCTGCCAGACCAGCGGCGATTCCGTCCGTCTTACCCAGGCCCTCGCCGGAAAAGGAGTGACCCGCTTGAACTGACCAACCCAACGATGGCCGACCCCGCCGAAACGAATCAGTGGGCAGATCTGTTGGCCATAACCGGGCAGTTTTACTGGCCACCAGCGGGCACATCAACTGGCCGCCCATGGGCAGAACGTAATGGCCATTGACACACATCCATGATGAGAACCGACCTGCGCTGATGTATCTAATTGAGCAGGAGCGCCTCGGGGACATCCTGGCCGCTCAAATCCTGTCGCTGTTGCCCGACCCTCAAACATGGCGTCTTACTATCACCGGCGACATGGTCAGGGCAGTTAACGAGATTGAAGCGAGGGATCACGAAAATACCTACACAACCGACCGAGGCGCGGGGCACGTCGGCGCCCGCACAATCATGCACGAGGACGGTACGGCGGACATTGTCATTTCCGACTTCGCCTTCTTCGCGTCATCACAGGATATGGATGCCCCCCAGCTGATCAAATACGCGCGTGCGGCGGCCGCCCACATAGCTCTCCACGAAGCGGGGCATGCCGTTCTCCATAACCGCGGAGAGGGAAGTGATGATTACCAAGACCTGCCGCAGCTCCCGCATACGCCGCACGCCTGGCGGAAACACTTGGCGGCCCACATGGAGGACCACCGGATCGAACAGCTCGCAAAACGCCGGGCCCCATCTCCCCTTTCTCAGGTTGATCATTTTCAGGATGCGCTTGCCCACTTCCGCAGAGAGCTCAACGAATCGCGGAGCAGTTGGAAAACCGATATCCAAACCGCGTGCTTCCGAGCCCTTGACGCCGCTAATAGCCTTATCCGCGTGATGTTTTACCTTTCCGCGGAGCTGGGTATCGAGAATGGCAAAGCCGTCCGGCCGGAAGTTCTACCTGACGGCTGGGAGGAGTACATCGATGCAAACTGGAGCGACTGGGGACTGGAACTCCATCGCCTAAAACCGGCCGACGAACCAATGGAGCCTGACGAGCTAGCGGATGTCCTCTCGAATTTGTGCATCCTAGCGGACGCCTGGTTGCGCGCGAACGGAGTCGACTTCAGGATCACTGATCAAGGCCAGTACATCTACTGGACGAAGGATCAATACTGACAACATCCCGTGGGCCGGGGACTTTGCCATGTCGGTGCTAAGGCGAAGACCCACCCACAGGTAACACTCACCTGGCTTGTCGCTTTATAAAGGCGGCCATCCCGGGGACGGTAAAGGCAATAACACCGTGTTCGGGAGCGTAGACGAGTCCCTTGGCGATCAGGTTTGCCCGGATGGGGCCAAAACTTGCCGGCCCACGTCCCAAGCGCGCCGCTATCTCTCCGGACGAACTGCCGTTGTCGCCATCTTCTGCCATGGCTCTAAGGTAGGTTTGCTCGGCTCTTGTCGCGCGATCCCAACGCGCCCGGAAAAATCCACTGTCCAATGCTGCCCGACCGTTGGCGGCCCCCACACGAGCATCGTCGTAGGTAATCACGTCGCCCATGGCTGCGTTCCAAGTGTCCTGTCCAAACTGCTGCAAGAAGTACGGATATCCTGCACTCTCGTCAACAATCAATGCGACAGCAGACTCGTCCCAGTCGACGCCGTCCTCTGCCGCTGGCTTGGTCAAGGCTTCAGAAGCAACTTTTCCCCGAAGTTCTTCAATTTTCTCGTAGTTGAACCGTTCAGCGTAAGACTTTGCCTCAGCGAGGACCCGTGGGAGGCTCGGCAGTCCGGCGAATGCGAACAGTACCCGCCAGTCATCTTGGGCAGCGGCGTGGGCTATTGCGCAGAGAGCCACGACTTCGGCCGAGGCAAGGTCCTGGGCTTCGTCGATAAGAATCGCGAGGCCCACATTCTCTTCTTCAGCCGCCAAGGCCAGATCGTGAATGAGTTTCCGAAGATCGGTTTCAAGGACACCCGTGTCCGCTCCCCCACCGGATGCACCATCCAAGTTCATCCCAAAGTTCCACGTTCCGCTTTGGTCGTAGGACGCCTTAAAACTGACCGCTGTCTTCAATGCTTTAAGCAGCCGTTTCCCAGCCGAGGGGCGTGCCAGATCAGCGAGGGGACCATGAAGTGCTTCACCCAACGTCTCGCGCAACGTCTTACCGGCACCGGCTTCGACTTGGGCAACGAGCCAGTCCCGTTCGGCGGCCGAACGGCGAAAATCTGAAAGGAGGACTGTCTTCCCAACGCCCCTCAAACCATAGAGGACGAACGGTTGCGCCGAACGTCCTGCCTCAACTCGCTGGATGGCCACCTGCCAGTCCTGCCGCGGCTGGTCCCGCCCAACGAGGGCAGCCGGTTTCCGTCCAGCTCCGGGCGAGTACGGGTTAGCTACGGGATCCATTTAGCCTCTACTAAAGTCTAGGGAAGTGTATAAATATATAGCAAAAAAATAGACATTAGTAGATATGGTTAGTTCAGTCGGCCTGAGCACCTATGCCGACGCCAGCCACGCAAGCAACCAGATCCGACAGCAAAGGGGCACCGTGAACGCAGATCATGAACACCGGCAAGACACTTTCATCACCAATGGCGTGGAAGAGCTTCGAGAGCCACGGATCATCGAAGGGCATGAGGAGCTAACCACTCATTATGACGGCAGTATCTGTGTCCACGAAGGGGCTGAGTTCACGCTCGCAGCCGGGGCTGGCCACTCGGGTTCGCTTACATTTCGTCCCGGAAGCGCGGGCTACATCCTGGGCAAGCATTCCGGTTCCCTGCACGTAGCGCCCACGGCCACAGTCGAAGTCGCCGGCGATCAAAGCGGGTCGGTGCACATAGATTCCGGTGGCTTCCTCAAGGTCGAGAAAGGCGGCAAGCTCGCCGGGTCGCTCCACGTGGCAGGGCAGGTCGAGAACCGAGGGGTCCGCGGCGGAAGTGTTCACCTTGCCGGAGGGGAAATTAGAGATCTTGATACTGGAACGGTCAAGGAACCGGTAGTGAAGAATGGAATGTCCTACTACAGGTGGTGAACACGGGAACTGGAAGGAACTAAGTATTCCCACGAGGCCTTACCGGACCCTCCCGCTCAAGCTGAACGAAGACGGCTGGATGAGTGCGGCGTCCAAATAGTTTTTTCGCAACCTGATCACCTTTCGCTGCACTAAAGCCTGAATGAGGACTATCTATGGGCCGCCGTTACCTGCCGATTCCGATCCGACTGAGAGTCGCAGTGCGCTTGGATATGGCCGCATCCCTGACGTTCTGGCGGGTACTGCGCCTGAGTCTAGGCACGACTCTCTACATCATTGCGATAATGTACGCGAGGCATATTTCCCAAACGGGGCGCTGGAGTCTGTTACCTGAAGACGTGACCCCGCTTGGACCAGGGGAAATTCTAGGTGCCCTTGCAGCCGTTTCAACAGCAACCATCGCGCTGCAAGTCATGGCCCAAACCGCCTATTCAAGAAAATCGACAACCCTTGAGGAATACAGCCACCGGAAGATGGTTATGCTCCTTGCTCTCATGGCATCAACAGTCAGCTTCATCCTGGCAGCCACCTCCTGGCTCGGCGTGGGTGTCGGATCCTTCGGAAGTCTTGAAAATCTTCTCGTCGTTACGACACTGGCAGCGATGAACTGTTTTATAGCATCAGATGCAGCCGGACGGATTGAGCGGACGGAAAGCAACAACGTTGATATCAAGGTGCTCGCCGCCCGCCATAGCGTTTCGCACTTCCGCAGAAAGCGGCTTCCACTGCTTACCGGACTCCCAGCCAACCATCCCGCCATGGCCGCCCTTCTCGATGCCCTAACCATCATGGTCATCATCGGCACCGTCGAAGTGATCATCATCGGGCAGTATCGCTGGCAAGCCTGGCTCGCCTCTTACATTTTTTCCGCCCTGTGGACCGCGTTGATCCTCACGGTTGTAAGCCGCACTGCTGCCACTTGGTTCATGCAGGACACCGCAGCCCGCTGGCATTCCACACTGGGAACCGCGCTGCTGCTCCTTATCGCTGCATTAACCATCTTCCAGGCAGACCAGCCACGAAGCATTCAGCACATCCTCGTACTGATCGTCCTCCCTGCGGGGCTCTCCTTGGCGTCACTGGGCACCACCAGGAACCGGAGTGCCTGGTTGCTTACACGCTGGCTTCCAGGCAATGTCACCCGCATCCATGTGGCACGCCGTGTCAACGCGTCCACATCCCAGGCAATGACAAAACTGGCCGAAACAAAGCTTCGCCGGCGTCGCGCGGCCGACGCCGGTCGTCGGATACCCGAGGCCTGCCCAGCGGGCGCTTCCGGGGGCGTATAGACGTCCTAAGCAATTCGAAGGTCGAAGCCCGGTTCCAGCCTCGCATTGAGGGACGAAGCTTCTCGTCCTCCGGGCGGAACTTCAGGGCAAAAGTGGCATGATCAGAAAATGACTTCGATCCCTCTGGACGTTTTTGAAGCCGCAGTGCGTGTTGCTGGTGATGCACTCTATTGGAAATCCTCCCTTAGACACATTTTCCGTACGTCTGGTGTGAGTGAGAACGCCGCCACACGCTACGAGCAGCTGTCCAAGTACCAAGCCATGAGAACTGCTTGGGATGACTTGGAGCGGGTTGGTTCCAAAGGTCGAATCGTCCAGAAAAATATAGTTCAGGCCCTGGCCAACCTCGAAAAACCGGACCCCAAGGCTGATCAGGCCTCTGGGATGAAAGCAATTGAGGAATTGCGCCGTCTTGCCCAACGCTCCCAGCTGCTAGTCGATCCTGAACAACTCAAGCAGCGTCAGCGCAAGGAACAAGCTGCCGCCGCTGTCGAAGCCAGAACCTTCCGGTCACAGAAGCTCGCAACCCTCCGAAATCAATTCCAGGCACTCCATCAAGAAGCCAACACCCAGACCCGCGGGTACGCCTTTGAAAAGCAACTGGCAGAACTTTTCAGAACGTACGAATTCGATTTCACAGGGTCATATAAAACCGAGATTGACCAAGTTGACGGTGCTTTGGTTTTGGACGGGTTCACATACTTGGTCGAAGCCCGCTGGCGCCAGCAACCAGCAGTGGAAGCTGACCTGGCTGGGCTCTCCAACAAAGCGAGCCGACGCATCCACGCGACCCGCGCCATATTCATATCGATGGCTGGATTCCGACCGGAGGTCGTCGCGCAATACCGACTTGCCCACGAGTCCCGACTAATTCTCATAGATGGAGAGGACCTCGCCCTCATCTTCGAGGGACGGGTAGAACTCCCAGACGCACTTCGAGCAAAAACACACGCTGCCTCCGTTGACGGCGAACCTCATCTACGCCTTGCCACCATCTAAAAGCCGGCCAACCAGGCGCCGCAGAGTTTCCTTGGACGCCTACCTGAGCAACCAATATAAGGTCCAGTAACTACCGGCTCATGCCTTTCCGCAGGAGCCTGGCCTGACTGTTTGCCCCGCGCGTTTTGCGGGTCTTCGGGTTCCGTTCTGGCGCCTTGGCGACGGCGGCGCTGGGCGGGGTTGCCTGGTCCTGGTCCGCGCTGAGTCGTGCCTGCACGGCCTCACGGTCGGCAACGTCTTCCAGGCTGGCGGCTAAGTCCTGCCGGCGCTCGGCCGAGTCGAACTTGAGGCCGGCCTCTCCTGCCAGTGACCCGGGGCGCTGGTTCTCTTCGGTGACGTCTCGTTCACGGTCCCGGTCCTCCCGGTCAGCTTCGGCCAGCAGCTGCCCAGCCTGGGCGTTCTCTTCACGGCCCGTGCGGCGTTCCTGTTCTGCCTGTTCGCGGTCACGTCCAGCTTTAGCCAGGGCTTCCGCCACGGACGCTTCATCGGCACCGAGGTTGTCCACGTCCAACCCGTAGCGGCGCTGTACCTGGTCACGGATGACCTCGGCCGCGTCGCGCGCCGCCGGGTCCTGGTCCTTCCACGCGGTGGCCGTCTCATGCACCCTTTCGACGTCGCAGCCGCTGGCGGTGTCCCACCACCGGTTGTCCATGACGGGGGCGAGCTGGGCGCGGGCCGCTGCCCGCTCCGCGTCGAAGCGTGCCTGCAACGCACGGGCCTGTTGTTCCTCTGCTGCTTGGGCGCGGCGCAGCTCTTGCTCGCGGGCCCTAGCCAGTTGTTCACCGAGCCGGCCTGCGACGGTCAGCCCAACGCGCGACATTCCCTCGATTGCTTCCTCGATGCCGTCAGATTCACTCATGGTTCCCCCTCGTTGGTGTTATCTCTCGATGTCCGGACCGGTTGTCCCGCTTCGGGTGTTCACGTGGGTGCGTGCCTGCACGTATTTCGGCGGCAGCACCGAACCGGCGGACCGACCCGGAACCTGCCCGGCTGCACTGGCGCGTACCGCGGCGGCAGCTTCGCTCTCCACTGTCGGCGTTGTCGCTGGGACGCTGGGCAGTGCCGCCGCGACCTGGCTCAGGTGGTGCTTGACCATGTGGCTGATCTGGCGTGCGCGGCGCAGATCATTTGATGCCTTGTGCATGTCGTGGACGGCCTTTGCGACGTTGAGTAACTGGCGCAGCATAATTGCCTGCGCGGCGGTTCCGGTGCCGCCCATCGACGCTGCCATGAGCATGAGCGAAGCTCCGCGGGCAGATGGCCCTGCGCTGCGGAGGGGGCGGACCGGGTAGCGGCGCAGCTGCGCTGTCTTGGACAGCTCATCGGCTGCTGCTGCGAGTGGTCCCGGCGTTGCCTCGGTCGCCGTGGACCAGGCCGCGAAGGCGCCGGAGGTCTCGCGCGCAACGTGCGCCCACGTCGGGTGATCATCCAACGGGACAGAGCGCAGCGTTTCGCGGAGCCGGGCGACTTCGTCGCTGTACTGCTCCCACAGTTGTGGGTCCGGTTCACAGGTCTCGCGGCCGGTCGTGACCGGGCGCCGTCCCCGTGCCGCTGCCTGCCATTCCGCGACCGCCTCGGCGGCACCGCGTGGGCTGTCAGGCCACGAGGTGCAGAGCTTGGGCAGGGCAAGGTCTTTGGCGAGGTGACCGCCGCCGAACCACACAGGCCGGCCACCTCTGGGGGGACGTTCTGCCACGCTGTAACCCACCACCACATCATCACGCCCGGACGCGTACCGCGGCCGAACCAAGGCGCCGGTACGGCGGAGCCGTCGAATGAATTCGGCCTCATCCTGGGCCGACGTCGCGCAGGCACGGACCTTGCGTTCCAGAGACCGGCGTTCCGGCTCCGGCGCTCCCCGCCGCTCGGATGCTTCACGTTCACCGGGCCGCAGGCCACGGGTGGAATGCGTGGGTGAAAGTTCTTCCAGACCGTACTTTTTCTCAAGCTCTCGGGCGGCTTGTTGTGCCCGGGGGAAGTCCCGCCAGCTGCTCCACTTCGTGCCGTCCTCACGGACCATGGACGCGGCAATGTGGATGTGGTCGTTCCCGGCTTTGCTGTGGCCGTGACGGATCGCCACCCACTGCGCCGGCGCCCGTCCACTTGTCTCGGTGAACCCCATCTCGGTATCCCTTCGCCTGGTAGGGCGCTCATGAACACACAAAAAGGGTCGGCATAGCCGGCCCTTTTTGTTCTCCTCGGACAAAGGAAATCTGGTGACAACGTTACCAGCCGCTGCAGGTCCAGCGCGCCACGGTGGCAGGGGTTGCGATTCGTGCGCGAACGGCGGTCCGCCGCTGGTGAGTCGCTGTCGTGGTTCGCACCGGGCGGCGGACCGCCCCACTTTTGAAAGGTTCCAGGCCCTCGGGCGATGAGCCCGTGGGGTCCGTGCCGGGCGGATGTTCAGGTCCGCCCGGCACGGGAGTTTTAGGCTTCTTCGTCCTTCGTTGGGGTACCGCTGTCGAGGATGATTTTCTCGACCTCACTTGCGGTGTATCCCCACGTCACCAGCTGGTTCAAATAGTCCCTGTGGGTCTGGCTTGGCGACCGCCATGAGTCCTTCGCGATCGTCTTCTCATACCCGGCACAGATCAGGGCGATCAGGGAAAACTCCGGCCGTACCGTGGACTTCGCCACGTGAGTGCGGAGCGGGTTCCACGCCCAAGTCTTCTCCTCGTCCACCTTGACCCCGATCATCCCTGCGGCCACTGCCCCGTCGTAGCCGCTGGCCGTCTCGGGGTGGTGGGTGATCGCGCGGACGGTGAAGTACTGCCATCCCTTCGGTGCCTGCTTCTTCGCCAACAGGCCGGTCACAAAATCACGGCGGACCACCTGCGCGGACAACATCGCCTTGTTGCGTTCGATCAGGGTTTTACGCTCGGCCTTCGCCTCCTCCGTCATGGGGCCCTTCTTCTGTTGCTGGCCGCCGTCGTAGCGTTCGTACTTCGGGGCGAAGCCCGTGTCCTTCCACGACGCGATCACCGGGTGGGTGCGGTGCTGGCCCCGGTAGTCCGTGGTGATCAGGACGGCGTTGGCGTCCTCCTCCGTGGCAGGTTCCCCGTCCTCCCTTTTAGCGGCGGTGACGTAGAGGTTCTCGTCGTCGGCGTAATGCCCGGCGTCCTCCACGATGGTCTTGCCCTGGGCAACGAGTTCCCCCTGCAGGGCGGCGAGAGCGGCGGCGCTCTCACGCTTATCGCGCAGGAGCTGGGCGACGTGCAAGAGCTGATCGGGTTCGTCCACCATGACCGACTCGAGCTCCTCAGACGCCGATACGTCCCCTTCAAACTCGGCCATGATCAGTGCCGCCTCAAGGGTCCATCCTTTGCCCAGGGCGGAGTCTCCCGCGTCCGAGGACTTGGCCTTCAACGCGGACTCGACCGTTGTCCTGGTCCGTCCGGTCTTCTTCGCAATCGCTGCCGCCGAAACCCCGATCAAGGACAGCTGGTGATAAGCCTCGGCCTCATCCGCCTCGGTCAGTTCAGCGCGCTGAATGTTCTCCACCACCTGCGTCACGATCCGCTCGGCCTCTTCCGGGGACTCGATGATCATCACCGGAATCACCGGACGCTCCGCTTCGACGGCCGCGCGGGTCCGTCGCTGACCCATCAGCACGTGCACGGTGCCGTCGTCCTTGCGGTGGGCGATGACCGGTTCCATCACGCCGTGTTCCTTGATGCTGGCGATGAAGTCAGCGGTCAGGGCGGTATCCTTGCGGACATTGACGTCCACGGTCAGAGTGGCCGGGTCGAGCATTTCCAGTACGGGTGTTGCGCTCATAAATATCTGTCCTTCTTGTCCGAGAAGTGGGTGGGTGGGGCGGTGCGTGGTGACCGGCCAGCTCCCCTTCTCCCCCGCGTTGTTTTGGCTGCTGGCGAAGCTTGCGGAGCTGTGCCCGACGCAGGCCCGTCCACCCGTGAGGGCAAGGTGCGGAAATCTTCGTAAGGAAATCAGCGACGAAGGAGCGCCGTCGAAGAATTGCGCACCGCAGGCCCCGGGAGGAACGACAGGGGCTGGACGGGCCGGAGCGGGCACGTACAATCCGTCAGGACAGCAGCCAAAACGGTAATACTGGAACAGTCCTTGAGCCGGCGTGACCCAGCCAAAAACTGACGTACCAGGCGGCACTGTCTTCCCGACGATCTGTCCGCCGGCTCAAGGTCCGTTAAAAGGGGTGTCGAGCCAGGCGGACATGACCTCATAGCGCCTCTGTGTGTCAAGCAGCAGTGTTTAGGGCCTGCTGGTGGTCGTGCAGAATTCGCCGGTAGAGGACGTTGGAGAGGCGTCGTTTGAGTGCCCTGCGGGCTTCGCGGGGTGTTTTTCCTTCGCCGGTTTTCTTCAGGTAGTAATCCCGCCCTGGTCCCGGGTCGCGGCTTTGACAGATTGCCATGGTGTGCAGCACTGAGTTGAGCTGCCGGTTGCCGCCGGTGTTCAGTCTGTGGCGGTTCTGATTGCCGCTTGAAGCTTGCAGGGGCGCCGTTCCTGTGTAGCTGGCGAAGTGTGAGGCGCTCGGGAACCTGGTGATGTCGCCGACATGGCCGAGAAGCTTTGCCGCGAGAACGACGCCAACTCCCGGGATCTCCTGCAAGGTCGTGGCGGATGCTGCCAGGGCTTCACGGGTTTGTGCTTCGTTGCCTTTGATGGCTGCGTCGATGCGCCGCAGATCAGCCAGCAGGTCCCGGGCGAGTTCGCGTCGGACGGCATCGGTGGCGGTTGCCGGCCGGACAGTACGCAGCGCGGCGGCCGCCTTCTCGGCATTGAGGCCGGTCTCGACGCCGCCGGGTACCAGTTCACGCAGGAGCCGGTGCAGGCGGTTCAGTATCCGGGCGCGCTCGTGGCCAAGGTCTTCGCGGCGCTCGGCCAACAATCGCAGAATCGTGCTCTGGTTTTCGGCCGTAACCGTCCGCAGATTTTCCTGCCGAAGTGCAGTGACGGCAACGGCGAAGGCATCGGCCGGGTCACTCTTTCGGCCACCGCCAGTGGAAAGAACTCTGACCTTCATGGCCAACGTCGAGGGGACATCGACCACGGACTCCCCGCGGGCCACAAGGATCTGGGCAAGTCCGCGTCCGAGCCCGTTAGCGCCCTCAATCGCGAATCTCCGTTCAGGCCATTGCTCGGCCCAACCCAACAGTTGCTTGGCAGTGCCGGCATTGACCACGAAGCGCCGCACCGCGAGTTGGCAACCTAAGGAATCGATGGCTGAGGCAGTAACGGAGGATTTATGTGGATCGATGCCGATAACAATCATGTCCAGGGTTTCCTTTCGCCGATTTCGGTGATGGATCACCCGTGGCGGGCACCCTGACTTGAAGTGTTTGCATGCCTCTGTCGAGCCACGCCCCGGGCGGGCGTCAGCGGCGCGGCACGCTATGAGTGAGCCAACCCGAACGATACGGGCGGCAAGGAGCTTGCGGACCTGTGCCGGCTGACACCCTGGACGCTACAAGACTGCAGATCCTGCGGCGTCCCACCCCTAATGGAACAAGTCAGGAGCCTGATACGACCAGTCCCAGTACCGTTTTGTCTGCCCACCTGGCCCGCGCCCGATCAATCAGCATTCGACGCGACTGAGGGGCAATTTCCATCTTGGCAAACGAGCAAACCAACAAAAGTCATCGCGGGCATAGACACCCACGCCGACACACACCACGTGGCCGTCATCAACGAACACGGCAAACCCCTCGCGGACAAGGAATTCCTGGCCGTAGGATCCGGATACAGGAAAATCGTGGACTTCATCACCAATTACGGCACTGTCACCGCCGTCGGTGTCGAAGGAACAGGCTCCTACGGCGCCGAACTCGCCCGAACTCTCCGGGCCGCCGGGCTTACTGTGCTGGAGGTAAACCGCCCGAACCGCGCCGCCCGCCGACTCAACGGAAAGTCCGACCCGCTCGATGCCTACCAGGCCGCCAAGTCCGTGCTTGAGGGGCGGACGAAGGCGATCCCGAAGGCCAAGGACGGCCCGGTGGAATGCCTGCGGATCATACGATCCGGGCGCGCGTCAGCCATCAAGGCCCGGACCGCGGCCATTAACCAGATCAAGGCGCTCCTCGTTTCGGCCCCGGACAAGATCCGGGACAAATACCGGGCGCTGGCTACCTCAGCGCTGATTCCTGCCCTGCAGCGCACGAGACCTTCGGGGCATCTGGCGGACCCCGAGTACGTGACCCTTATGACGCTCAAGGCGTTGGCAGCACGCTGCCAAGCACTGGGAGCGGAAATTGAGGCTGCTGACGCGGCGCTCAAGGAAATCCTCGACAGCTACGCTCCGATGCTTTGTGATCTCCCAGGAGTCGGGACCGAGGTAGCCAGTCAGCTGTTGATCACCTTCGGGGACAACCCGGAACGGATGGGCAACGAAGCCCAATTCGCCTCGCTTGTCGGGGTCGCGCCGGTACCGGCATCGTCCGGCAAGACAACGCGCCACCGGCTCAGTAGAGGCGGCGACCGCAATGCCAATAACGCTTTGCATCAGGTGGTGCTGGTTCGCATGGGATCGTGTCAGCGGACCAAGGATTACGTGGTCAAACGGACGGCCGAGGGCAAGGGCAAACGCGAAATCATGCGCTGCCTCAAACGCTACGCAGCCAGGGAAATCTACCGGCAGATCACCAACCCCCGGCCTGCACCGGACATCTCCGACCTCCGCCGCATGCGAACCGAACTCGGCATGACCATCACGACCGTAGCCGGCGAACTGGGCCAATGGGTATCCATCATTTCTCGTCTGGAACGCGGACTCATTCGCAACGACGCCCTCGCCGCGGACTACCGGCAATGGCTGACCAACCAGGATAAAGGAGGGGGGTACCGAACCGGGCCTTAGATCCGGTCAGAGCGTAGCCTTAAAGGACGTCAAGCAGTGGCTGTCCATCGTCTATCATGATGCCGTTCCAGCAAAGACATCACACGGCCCAACTGCATCTAGAAGGTCGAGATGACAAGATACGATCCTCGCCCAGCAGCCCTGCGTCTCCTCGAAACAGGTGAGTTCTCCATTGAGGACCTCTGGCTTCAGTACATATCACGAGGAGGAAGCGCTGACGTCTTGGAACTGGACGCCTTCGTTCATGACATCCCCCTCCTGCATGGCCTAGAGGTAGAAATTCTGAGAGTGACACTGGAAGAAATGGCCAAGCGACACCGAGGACGAGGCCACTAAACGTCTCATCCGAGTCCCAAAACCCATGCCCATGAGGGGTCTTTGGGCCGTATGCAAAATTTCTAGGTCCTGCCAAGCTTCCCTCTATGGCGTTCTTCCTCACATACGTAACCGAGCGCGGGGCAGGGTACTTTACGGTCCAAGCCACGGATATCAGCGACGCCATCACCAAGGTCAAGGGCGCTATACACGATTTGCGCTGCAGCAGCGCGACCTTACGCCGAACCACCGAATCCGAACCGTCCTTTGGTACGGGATACATCGTGGCAGCCTACACACCAGCCATAGGCTGGAAAACCAAGACTGACGACCCGGAGTAGGCATCGCGGCCAACCCTCTGCAGCCGTCCCCCAGCCACCCCTGCCAGCAGCCCCCGGAAACGTCGAGGTTCCACTGGATCCACTGCCAAAAACAAGCGCCACCAGCCGCACCAAGAGGCGATTTGACGGCTATAGGAGCATCGTCGTAGACACACCAGGGCCAGGGGGTCCGGAGCTCTGCGACGGCGCCCCCTGGACCCAACAGCCGGCCGCGCCAGCGGACGCCCATCAACTGGTTGAAGCGCAGCGCAAACCAGGGCGAGCCCCGCGAGCCGGCCCTGTGTCCTGCGCAGCAATGTTGGGGTCGGGCGTAGGCTACGGCCTAAACAAATTTTGGGGGAATCAATGAACGTCGGTCCAAGCTTCGGCATCCTCGCAGTGCTCTACATCGTCGTGATGGCAGTACTGATCGGTCTGGCGATCTACGTCCTGATCCTGGTGATCACTTTTCTCCGGCTACGGATCGCTGAATTGAAGCGGACCGTCCCGCCGAAGGGACCCTCGGGACGACCATGACCGAGGCCCGGCGCCCATCGCCCCACCCCGACTTTGTCCGGCAGTACCGACAAGGTACGCCGACATCGACGATCGCCGCCGCGGCCGGCGTCGCCGAAACCACCGTCCGGTACCACCTGCAGATCGCCGTGAAGGCAGACCCGGGCATCAGGGACGAACACAAAGCCGCCCAGCCCCCTGCCAGGCGGAAATCCGAGGCGGGCCTGTGGAACCTAGCCGACGTCCTTGCCTTCCTCGAATCGCATGGCCGGCTGCCGGTCAGCCACGCGAAGGCCGCACGGGAGCGTGCCTTGGCCTCTTGGCTGGCAAACCGCCGCCGGGACGCGGCCGAGGGGACCCTCTCCCCCACCTACCGGTATGCACTCGCGGTGATTCCTGGATGGGATAAGCCTTCAACCCGCAAGGCCGAGGACGAGAAACGGTGGCACCAGCGGCTGAAAGAACTCCACAGGATAAGGGCCGCCGGCGGTGACTGGCCCCGGCATCAAAAAACAGACGATCAGGCAGAGCGGACCCTTGGGGTGTGGCTGCACGGGCAACGGATCGACTACCGCGCCGGAAGGATGGACCCGGCCAAAGAACAGCAGCTGAACACCCTCCTGCCCGGCTGGCGGGAAGGCAGGGGCCACCGCGGCGGCCGACGCAAGACCCATTCCTCGCCGTAGATGCCCGAGGGCGCGGCGACAGGGACCGGGCGCGTGTCGAACGGGATGCCGGCGGTGAGATCCGCCTAGGGTCATGACCATGGAGCGGGATTCGTCCGGAGAGCTGGAAGGGCAAACATCGGTCAACGACCTGCTCGACGAGCCGATCGGAGCTGAACCCCTCCAGATGGCCCTGCCCATCCTCGTACAGATCCGCCCCGGCGAATTCCGCCGCCTCTCCTGACATCACCCGCGGCTGCTGAGCACACCAGCAGGCAATCCCCCTTCGGGGATAAGACCGGGCACCCAGGTGACCAGACTCCATGTCCGGTGCGGCGGGTTGTGCATACTGGCGGGCAGGTGGAGCCCTTCGCACACCTCAAAGCTGGGCAGCTTCTCACGAACGTCGCAACACCAATCTGAAAGAGGTGTTGGATCATGCGCAGTTCGACGCGCCGATCGCGGAAAATGGGCCCAGAGGGCTTGGTTGAGAAGAAGCCCTTGTACGTTCAGCTCATGAAAGAAGGCCACTCCAACTCGGCAGCATGCAGGATTCTTGGAATCCACAAAAACACGGGCAGGCGTTGGTTGCATGGACGCAACGGGGTCGAGGGTCTGGTGCAGCAGGGCTTGGACCCGAGACCTGATAAAGCGGTTCCGGCCTCAACCGTCTCCAGCCGCTATTTGTCAGAGAACGAACGCATCTTCATTGCCGACCGGTTGCTGGCTAAAGCGAGCCTTCGATCTATCGCCCGCGATCTCGGCCGGCCACCCTCCACAATCAGCAGAGAGCTGGCCAGAAACCGACCGGACTCTCGTCGCTATCATCCGTTCCGCGCCCAGCAAATGGCACAGAAGAGAAGGCCACGACCCAGGCTGGCAAAGCTTGCTGGGGATGATGAGCTCAGGGACTACGTCGTGGCCTGTCTATCGAAGCGGTGGAGCCCTCAGCAGGTCTCCCAGGCCCTGAGGGAACGGTTTCCTGGAGAAAAGCACCGGCACCTGGCTCATGAAACGATCTACCGTGCGCTCTACCAACTGAGCATCCGCCCCGTTCCGGCGGGGTCTGCTCGCCTGCTGCGTTCGGGTAAGTTCAGCAGGCGACCCAGGTCCAGGACCAAGGTGAAGCCACGCCAGTACATTACTGATGCTTTGAAGATCGGAGACCGCCCAGCCCACATTGCCACCAGAGAGGAAGCTGGCCATTGGGAGGGTGACCTCATCATGGGGAAGGGAAACAAATCAGCGATAGTGACGCTGGTTGAACGCTCTTCTCGACTCCTCGTCGCTTTCGTTCTCCGTCCAGGGAGCAGATCCGACAACATGCGGGACCAGCTCATCGAAGTGCTCGGTGTCATGCCGGCTACCTTGCGGAGGACGTTGACGTGGGACCGGGGATCAGAGATGGCCAAGCACGCCGAGGTCACAGCTGCGCTGGGGACGCTGGTCTACTTCTGCGATCCGGCCAGTCCCTGGCAGCGCGCATCAAACGAGAACGCCAACGGCCTACTTCGTCAGTACTTTCGGAAGGGAGATGACCTAAGCACCATCAAACCGGCGGATGTACTCTTCGCCGCGGCGGAGATCAACAGCCGCCCCAGATCTGTGCTGAATTGGTCCAGCGCATCCGCCAAGTTCGCGACTTATCACGCCGCGGCGGCCAAGTTGGCAGGATCCGGTTCCTCCGTCTCGTAAGGAGATCCTTTACCCAAACGCCCCGCTGCTCGAAGCTTGTCCCGTCGAGCGCTAGTCTCACTCCATGAAGCGTCGGTGGGCACTACTCCTTGCAGTCGACAGCGTTGTCGCAGTCTTGGCAGTCATTGCTGTGATTGGCGGCGTGTCCCGTGTTCCCCGTGTGTGCCCAGCCATTGGTTATGCCTATACGGGTCCCGTGGAGTTAGTGTTTTCCTCCGCGCCGGCGTCGGTTGCGGCTTGTTTTGGGGAAGGGTGCGTGCCTGAGCCGGTGGCACAGAATGATGAGCGGAAGTGGCTAGTGCCCCAATCCGCGCCTTACCTGATCGCGCCTGTAAGCGTGACTTCGATCCACGTTGAGGCCGCAGCTGCGGTTGGCGGCCAAACCGCGGTTGAACTGCCAGTAGAAACTGAATCCACCGGAGAACATCCCTTCGGAGTTGGATGTGGGGGGCCTTTCAGGTTCAAGCCCGTTCAGGTCACCTTTAACTGAGGACGTCGGCTAAAGGATCCGCCACTGGGAGTCGGGCAAGTGAGATCTTCGGTGTGTTGAGGGCAGAAGTGGCTTCCGCGTGTTGGAAACCTTCCCGGACTGGTGTCCAGGTGCGATGCTAAAGGCGCGAGCACCGCTTATAGCGGTTGCAAAAATTGGGGGACAAAAACATGCAACGGAACAATCCGAAGAATGCAGCGCCATCATATGCCAAGAGAACTTTTCTCCCGGTTTCCGGTTTGGTTGGAGTTGCTGTTATTACACTACTCTGTGGCTGCTCGACTTCCGATCCGCAGAAGGCATCAAATGCTGCTTCGCCGGCTCGGACGGGAGCCAGTCAGGCTGCTGCACCACCTGACTCCATTCCCAGCGCAAATGGCCGGGACAAGACTGCCGACTTCAAGACAGCAAAGAAGAACGCGCCATGGTTGGGCAAAATCAAATCCGTAACCGAAACCGAAGCGGGCAGGATTCGCATCGAAACCAGCCTCGTGGATCCTCGCGGCGCTGACGGTGGCGAGGAGGCCAAGAGCGCGATCGCCATCTGCGAATCAGTAGTCTCTCTCTTCGGTCCGAGCTACGTGTCGGTTCTTGAGGATGATGGCACCAATTTCGTCCTGTTCGGACACCCCTCGGTACCTAGGGGTGCTTGCGCTGAAGTCTGACTAGGACGAGGATCTATGGATTTAGCTGGACACATCGTTAGGGAAATTGATCGCTACTGGGCGGATGAGGTGAATATTCTCGGTTACTGGCAGGACGGGCCGGCTACGGTCTGGGGTGTGTATCGCCGCACTATTGACCCCACGGTGGTGCTGGGACGTCGGCTCGCATTTCACTCAGAGGCGGCGGATGGCACCGTTGAGGGCTTTGCACGTGATGTGGCCATAAACATGGCCGAGCCAATTGGTCGTGCCGCCAGCCGTCCTGATCAACACGGGGTTGTCTGGGTGGGCGTTCCCAAGGACCGCCGGATCCCTGAGCCTCCGAGCGAGGTCTTGCAAATCCTGAGGAACAATGAGTCCAGCTAGCTTCCGATTCCTAATGTCCGAGATTTCGAGAGGCTAGTACCTGCATCAGAGCGCTGTCCTCGTTCGCTCCACCCAGCCCGTAAGCCGGTCCCCCACGGGCCGTTTCAGAGCAGGGATTCCTGGAGAAGGCCAATGAGTCTTACTCATCCCACAAGACTCGCCTGCAAAATTACCCGGTGACGGCGCCCGAAGGGCCACCCTCACACCCGAGAGTAGTACTGGTATTCGATCCCCGAATCAGCAGGTATGTTCAAGGCAACCCCCTGTTGCAACGTCCATGAGAAACCGCCCTGTCCCCATTGTGTACAACCCGCCCCGGCTTAGCCTCCCGAAACCCGCTCATGCACGAATGTCCGGCCCCCGGAGTACACTCAGTAACTACTCGAACATATATTCGAAAAAAGGTGTGTCGTGGGCGTTATCGTCGGTCCCCGTGTGATAGACGCGGGCGTTTCTTTGTTGTCGGTGCTGGTCTCTCTGGTGTCGGTGGCGGCGGGCTTTCCGTCGCCGGCGCAGGACTACTTTGACGGCCGGATTGACCTGAACGCACACCTGATCAAGGACATCACCAGCACCTACGTCGTGCGGGTGTCCGGGGAATCGATGGAAGGTGCGGGCATCAGCGACGGGGACGAACTGATCGTCAACCGGGCGCTGGAACCGCACGACGGGTGTGTGGTCGTCGCGGTCTTGGACGGGGAGCTGACCATCAAGCGGCTGCGCATCACTCCCACGGGCGTGGTCCTGCAGGCAGAGAACCCTGCCTACCCTGACATCGAAGTGCCGGCCCTGTCCGACCTGACGATCTGGGGCGTTACTATCCGATGCCTCCATCACGTTTAGGCCCGGTGATGTCTAAGCCGGCGTTGATGCGGCGGATGCCGCAGATCGCGCACGTGGACGTGAACTGCTTCTACGCCTCCGCGGAGCGGGCGTTCGACCCTTCCCTGGAGGACAGGCCGGTGATCGTGCTGTCCAACAATGACGGGTGCGCGGTGACCCGCTCCCCCGAAGCCAAAGCCTTGGGCATCGGCATGGGTGAGCCCTGGTTCAAGCTCGCCCCACGGGCGAAGGAATGAGGCCTGGTCGCGTTGTCCAGCAACTACGAGCTGTACGGGGACATCAGCGCCCGGGTGATGGAGCTGCTGGGCCGGTACTCGGCCTGGCTGGAGGTCTACAGCATCGACGAGGCCTTCCTCGGTGTCAAAGGCACCCCCGCCGAGCTGCTGGCATTGGGCAGGTCCATGAAGGCGGCGGTCCGGCGGAACGTCGGAGTGCCGGTCTGTGTCGGGATCGCGCCGACGAAGACCCTGGCGAAGCTGGCCAACAAGTGGGCGAAGAACAACAAGGCCTTCGCCGGGGTGTGCCACTGGGACTCCGTGCCTGCCGCGGAGCGGGAGGCGTTGTTGGGCCGGCTGTCCGTGGAGGAAGTATGGGGCATCGCCGGGCGGCTGACCAGGCGGCTGAACGTGATGGGCATCTTCACCATCGCCGACCTGGTCCGGGCCGACCCGGTCGCTATCCGGGACAAGTTCAACGTGGTGATGATGCGCACCGTCCTGGAACTGCAAGGCACGCCCTGCATCCCCATGGAGGAGGAACGGATTGGGCGGGACCAGCTGATCTTTTCCCGCTCCTTCGCCAAACCCATCACCACGGCCGCCGGGATCCGGCAGGTCATGAGCGTGTACGGGCAACAGGCATCGGCGCGGCTGGCCAAGCACGGGCTTCAAGCCAAGGTCCTCACCGCGTTCGCCGGTACCTCGCACTTCAACCCCAACGACACTTCCTACCCCTCCGTGTGTGTGCCGATGCCGATGCCGACCGCTGACCCGGTGATCCTGACTAAAGCCGGTCACGCGCTCCTGCCCCGGATTGTCGAGGGCGTCCGCTACGCCAGGGCCGGGATTATGGTCACCGACCTGCGTCCTACCGGGAACCAGGCACCGCTGTCACTGTTTGAGAACCCTCACGAGGAACGCCACATCGGAACCCTGCTTGAAGACGTCACGCGCCGGTATGGCCGCGGGTCCATTGGCCTTGGTCACGGCGGGATCCGGGGCGGGCCTGACTGGACCATGAAACGCGACATGCTCTCCCCCAGATACACCACCCACTGGGACGAACTCCCCCTCGTCAAAGCCGCCTAACCGGCTGCTCTCTGCACCACCCAGAAAGACAACAAGCACATGACCATCACCCCAGAAGCTCCCACCTTCAACGCCCCGGTGGACGTCCGGTTCACCACCGCCGGCACACCACTGGCCGTCCGCTACGACGGCCAGATTTGGGCTGTGGCGGCCGAGCCGATGCACTGGTTTACTCGGGACTCATGGTGGGAAACCCGCCGGAGCGTGTCCGTGGGCGTCGGCAACGTCGTGGACATTGAACACTGGCGCGTACAGGTCCGCCTTATCTACCCTCTGGTGGGGTTCCCAGCCACGTGTGTTCTGAACTAGGGTCGTCTCGGAACGCACGGATTATCTACCCTTGACGAGGTACGTTCGCATGGCCCAGTCCCCGATTCCGCTTCCGTCGACTAACCACCCGAACTTCCCGATTTCACGGCACTGGATTGCCTTCAGGGTCATCCACAAGACTGGTGGCCCGTCGTGGACAGTGGTGGATTCCTCCACCTACGAGCTGCATCCTGAGGCCAGCCCCTACCTGCATTACCTGCTGGGTTCTGCCCGCTCGACCAATACCATTCGTGCGTACGCGCAGCGTCTTGCCGCGTTCTTCACCTGGCTTGGCCCCGCCCGATTGGACTGGACGGACGGGATTCCGGTGGTCTCCCGGTTCATCCGGGAGCTCGCCGTCTCAGCGTTGTCCGCTCCGAGCGGGAGCGGGGAGTACCGTGAGCCGCGCTACCGGAGCGGGAAGACTGTGAACCAGTACGCCGCGGCAATAACGCAGTTCTACATGTGGGCGGCCCGCAGTGATCTGATCAGCGAAAAGACGGCCGGAGGTTTCTACGAGACCAGGATCGCCTACGGCTTTTCCGGTGACCGGCTCCTGCCTGGCCAGATTTCCAAGGCCCGAGCGGTACGGGTGAAGGAAGTCGAAGAAGCACCGAAGCTGATCGATGAGCCCGCTGTGGAGTCATTGCTGGGGTCCATCGCGAACCGTCGTGACCATTTCCTGGTGGCGCTGATGCTCGAGACAGGAGTCCGAATCGGTGAAGCGTTGGGGTTGAGGACAGAGGATCTGCATCTGTTTCATGACTCCCGCGCCCTCAAGTGCTCGTCAGCCGGGCCGCACATCCACATTCGGCGGCGGCAGAACCCCAATGCCGCCCTGTCCAAATCCTCGAAGCCTCGCACCGTCCCGGTCACCGAGGCTGTGTGCACTCTGTACTACCTATACTTGGAGGACCGCATCGACCGATTAACCCATGATCCCAGCCCGATGGTCTTCGTTAATCTGTATTCCCGGGCCTACGCCGGGGAGGCGCTGAAGTACTCCAACGCCGTAAAAATGTTCTACCGGACTTCGGGCCGTACGGGGCTCCGTGTGAACCCGCACATGACAAGACACACGGCGGCCACCCGCTGGAAGCGTGCCGGCGTTCCGGCGCGGGACGTTCAGGAACTGCTCGGGCACCGCAGCGCCACCTCCCAGTTCATGTACGAGCACGCCACCGACCAGGACCTCCGCGACGCCATCGAAGGCGTCAGGTTCGGTACGCCGAGGCCCTCATGAGTATTGGACCATCGACCGCCTCCAAACTTGATCCGGTCCCGGCTCCGGCGGAGCCTGTTGACCCGGCCGTGGACCTTTCGGCTTTCCAGAACATCCTTGCCCGGGAAATCCCGGCTGATTGGCGGCCCGGTGAATGGGACGGTGCGGCCTGGGTCTTCACCGGTACCCCGGGCCACCTGGGCACACTCGTGAACCGCTGCAGGTTCCCCGGCTGCCATGGCCCCTCATTCACACGCCGCAGCGAGCTGTGCAATGTCTGCACCGGCCGGCACAGTCGGCACACCAAACGCATGGGTGCCATGAGTGCCGAGGCCTGGATCAACGGGGCGGTTGAGCTGCAGGCCACGAATTGGGCATCCCGTGTCGTCCCGATCCTGTGCTCGGTCACGAACTGCACCAACCGCAGTAAGGGCCTCGGAGTGCCTCTGATGGCCGCGACGGAGGGGAATCCCAAGCGATGGCACCAGCAGAAGGACCGGCTTCCTCCGCTGTGCCTGGGCCACCAGCCCCACGGGACAGTCGAGGACATTGAGGCATGGATCGCATCACAAGCCACGAGGCCGGTTGCACCGCCGGAATACTGCGCAGTTCCTTGGTGCGGGTACAAACGTCACCCGGCCAACCAGCTGGGCATCTGCAGGCTGCACGCACAACTGATCAAAGACCAGGGCGAACTGGCCCTGCACCTCGAACGGGAAGCCGTCGTTTCCCTGGAACCTGACGGCTACCGGGAAATCCACGCCCCTGTACCCAGGCCTGGCGGGTACAGGCTCGACCTTGGCCCGCTGCAACGGCGGCACGCGGGACTGGCCACGGAGCTGCTGTGGTCCCTGCAGCATCAGGACGGCCTTGGTTTCCCAATCAATATCGTCACGACCAGGGCCCTCATGGCCTCGGCGCTGGAGTTCCCGCCTGCCACGACATCCTTCCTGAACGCCGACAGCCGAGCCCTCACAGAGGGCCGCCTCCTGCGTTCCGTCAACGCCTGGTCCATGTTCAGGGTCGTGCGTGCCAGGCTGCTGGAACGCTACGTCCCCTGGTCGACCAACGGTGATCTTCTTCAATCCGACCTCGTCCCGTTCGGGCTGCTGACGACCTCGTCCAACCGGCGTGCATCCACACGTTCCATGGCGGCCCTGGATTTCCGGCCCATCAGACTGGAGTGGGCGCGGCAAATGGCCAAGCTGTGGATCCTGGAACGATCCACCACGGAAACCTCCCCGACGACCCTGATCACTCACGTCGCACGGCTCTGCACCGATTTCGTCGTCCAATGTACGGTGCGGAACCTCCCCCCGCCAACTAACGCCTCCGAACTGACCCGGGACCACGGCAAAGTGCTGGCACAGGCCCTGGCGGGCATGACCCGGCTCGACGGGCAGCCCCTGTCCAGCAGCTACAAACGGTTCCTTGGATCGACGCTGACCGGCATGATCGACTACGCCCGAAAAAACTCGGACCTGTTCGAACACACCAGCCTCTCCTTCGCCCTCGACTACGACCTGCGGATCCCCATCGGGGACAGCCCAGGGGCAGACTCCGACGATGAGACCGGCCGAGCAGTTCCCGAACCCGTCATCGAGTACCTCTTCGAGCAGTTGCCCACAGCACAGGTCTCTAACCCGGCATCAGCCGCTGCCCCCAACGAAGTATACAAAGCAGCGTTCACCTGCTATATGACCCTCCTTCGTGATGCCGGACGCCGGCCCGGCGAAACGGCCGGCCTCCGCCGTGAATGCCTCAGCTACGACAACACCGGCCAAGCCACCCTGCTATGGCACAACGACAAAGGAAGACGCAGAGGTCGGCGGTTGCCCATCTGGGAGGAAACCGCCCAGGCCCTGGAATCCTGGTTCACCATCCGGGACCATCACGCCGCGGGGGCACCGGCCGGACAGCAGGAATGGCTCTTTCCAACGTTCCGGCCCCGAGCCCGGGACAAACACCTGAAGACAGCCTGGTTCAACAAACGGCTCCGCGACTGGGTCGATCAACAGCTCCCCGAGCTGCCTGGCCCGAAGAACGGAACCGGAGCCGGCATCCCCTTCCGGAAAACAGATGTATTCGCCTACGCGTTCCGGCACTCCTACTGCCAACGCCTGGCCGACGCCGGAGTCCCGCAGGAAACCCTCCGCCGCCTCATGGACCACAGATCCGCCGACACAACTGCGCAGTACTACACGGTGACCAACGCACGAAAGCGCAAAGCCATCGAGTCCGTAAAGAGGCTCTCCTTCGATACTCACGGCGCCCACGCCCCAGTCGCGGAAGAGCTGTACTCCATGGCCGCCGTCGCCGTGCCGTTCGGCAACTGCACTGAACCAACCAACATCAAAGCCGCTGGCAAGGCATGCCCTGCCCGCTTCCAGTGCGGCAGCTGCACGTTCTTCCGGTCTGACCCCTCCCATCTGCCCGACCTGATTGCACATTTGGAACGGATGAAAGAGGACCTCGCTTGGCAGATCGCCCAAAACCTACGGCCGTCACTGATCACGGACACCAAGAACGAGATCGCAGCCTTCACAACCCTCCTCCGGGGACAGGAATCGCGCCTGGCCGGCCTGCCCGACAGCGAACGCGAGTCGCTTGTGGAAGCCTCCGCCGTGCTGCGCCGGCTCCGCACAGCCCTACCGACTGCCATTGAAAAGCCCTTCATTCCGGTCGGAAGCCTGCGGATCCGACCGGAGCGGAACGAGGACGACGCATGATCGCAGCGTCAGCGCCCAAGTCAGCGGCCATGGTGCAACAACGAAGGAAGGACAGCAAAGCTAAGAGACAGGCAGTGCTGGCCGCGATTGAGGCGATGGAACGCGCGCGCAGGCCCATCACAGTCGCGGAGGTTGCCCGCCGCGCCCGTGTCAGCACTTGGCTTGTGCGGCAGGAGCCCCTGATGACAGCGGTTAGGAAAGCCCAGACCGGCGGTGCCAGGCAGAGCTCCGCACCAGGAGAGAGGAACACCTCCTCCACTTCACTACAGGTCGAACGTGACCTCCTGCGCCAGGAGAACCAGCGGCTCCGCCACGAGCTCAGAAGAAGTCAGCAGCGCATCTCTGAACTGCTCGGGGACCAGATCGATGGCACGGATGCCCACTCCCAAACTCGCCGTGTTGACGAATTGACGGACCAGAACGCCGCGCTCTCCCGGCTAGCGAGCGACGCGACTCAGGAAACCCATCGGTTCCAACAAGAGCTCGCGGGCCTGACATCAGATCTTGAAGCCGCCCACAGTGTCAACCGATCGCTCATCGCTCAACTCAACCGCACTGCTAAACCGGGCCCAGCAGGCTGACCTGCATAGCGCCCCGCCCCTCAGGTCTTCGGGATCGCAGATCTCCTTGAGCCGGGCGGGCAGTTGCCGGGGACGACGAGGACGGGGCGCTGCTGAGTGCGGGCCAGGGATGCGGAACGAATCCCTTCAAGGAGTCTGACCGCCCATACCAGGGATCCTGTCCGGTCAGCGCCCACAACGAGCAACGATACACACGTGTTGTCCACCAAGCGGCTGAGGGCCTTGGCAACGTCGGCGTTCAGCGCGCGAAAGGATCACCTCTCTCCGGGCTTCCCGAGCAGGATCTCCAAACTTCGTTGCAGAAGGATGGGCGGAAAGTCGGCCTCTTTATTGATGGCCGGGTCCAGCGAAAGAGCTGTCCGTTGGCGGTCCGGCTCCCATTCCGGCAGCCAACTTGCCGGGTCCACAAACGCGCAGACGAGGTGCCGTTCCAGGACGGCTGCGCGAGCGAAAACGGGCCCCGGCGCCCAGCAGACTCACATCGTCGGCGAGAGCTGGCTGGCAGGGGAGCCTGATGCTCGGCGTCGCCCTATTTGAGCCCGGATCGGACAAAGGCGTCCACCACATATCGCTGCAGGAAGATGTAGATCAGGAAAATCGGCAGGCATGCCAAAGCGGATGCGGCCATGATCGCTCCCCAGTTATTGCCTTCGGCGCCGAGGAAGCCACGGATGCCCACCTGGATGAGGGCGTCCGATTTTTGCATGATGAGGGATGGCCAGAGGTACTCGTTCCAGGCGCTGATGAAGAGCATGATACCGAGGGCCGCCAGTGCGGGCCGCAGGTTGGGAACCACCACTTCCCATAAGGTCCGCCATGAGGAACGTCCGTCCATTTGGCTGGCATCGAGTAGGTCTTTAGGGAAGGCCTCGAGGTGTTGCCGGAGCATCATCACGGCAAAGGCCGAGCAAAGCTGTGGCAGCACCACGCCGGTGACGGTGTTGAGCAGGCCCATCTGGGAGACCAGCAGGTAGTTAGGGATCATGGTGACTTGGAAGGGCACCAGCCATGAACCGACGAACAACAGGTACAGGACCTTCTTGCCCATGAAGTCCCACCGCGCGAAGCCATAGGAGGCCAGGATGGCCACCAGCAACTGGGATACTGCCAGTGCCAGCGACATACCGAAGGTGTTCGCCAACATGCCGGCAATGGGGATGGTGCCCAGGACGTACTGGAAGTTCTCCAGGCTGAGCGGCCCGGGGAACGGGTTGGTGGAGAGCGCTTCGGATGCGGGCCGGAAGGCGGTGACGAACATCCAGTAGACCGGGAGGATCGACGCCAGGGCCAGCACGATCAACAGAGTGTGGCTGGGGACGACGGACCAGGCAACCCAGTCTGGCAGGCGGTGCCGTGCCGAGTCCTTTCCGGTGCCTGCAGCCGGGGAATCCGCGCTCAAAGGACCGGGCTGCGCCGGTGGGGCGATCGTTATGAAGGCCATCAAGTTTCCCTTACTAATTGTCGTAGAAGCTAAGGCGCTCGGATAGCTCAACGAAGACCAGGGCGATGAGCCCGAATCCCAGGAAGAAAAGCGTTCCAGCAGCGGAGGACAGTCCGGCGTCGAAATTCCTGAAACCGAACTGGTACAGGAGGTAGTAGATGTTGGTGGAGGAATTCCCCGGACCGCCCTGCGTGACGAGGTCGATAATCGGGTAAGTCCACTGTGCAGAGAGCAGGATAGTCATGAGGCTGAGGAAAACGAGGCTGGGCGAGAGCAGCGGGATGATGATCCGCCACGTGATCTGCCGCCCACTCGCGCCGTCGATGGAGGCAGCCGCTGCGTAGTCGGGGCTTATGCCGGCCAGCCCTGCGGAAACAACCAGCACCCCGAAGCCCAGCATTTGCCAGCCGACAATCACGATCACAGCAGTCATGGAGCCATCTGGGTCACGGAACACGTTGCCCATCGGCGAGCCCAAGGCTGCTGCGATGGCCGGAATCGTGCCTCCTTCGGGTGCGAAGAGCCAACGCCAGATAGCGCTGGTGGCAACCGGTGTGATGAGGAACGGGACGAAGATCAGCGCCTGGTAGGCGGTGCGGGCGCGGCCCTGGACCTTGCGGGACAGCAACGCGAAGACAAGCGGCAAGGCCACGGAGATCCCCAGGAACGCGAGGATGTAGAGGCCGGTGTTCAGCAGCGCCTGATGCAGTTCCGGCAGGCTCAAGACCTTTGCGTACTTCTCGACGCCCACGAATTGCTTGGGCTTGGTGGGGATCAAGTTCCAGTCGTATAAGGACAGGTTGACGGTCTGTCCAAGCGGCCAGTAGGTCCAGACAAGAAGAAGGATGACCGCCGGAAGGATGTAGAAATAGGGGTTCCATGTGCGGCCGGCGGCACGGCTGGGGACCGGGCGTCCGGCCGGGCCGGCAGGGGCGATGCCCGCTGCCGGCCCGGAGGTTTCAATGAACACTGTTTGTCTTCTTCCCGTGAAGTTCCGTATTAGCGGGTGGTCCCGGCGAGCTCGCCTTCCACGGCGATCACGTCAGAAGCCTTGACGTCCGGGGTGTAGTCCGCTCGCATTGCTTCAGTGACCTCCTCCAAGGACATCTGCTGGTATGCGGCCATCTGCCCTGCAGAGACGGTGTACACGCTGGAGAACTCGCCGATCGGGACTACGGAGTTGAGCAGGCGGTCCTGGTAGACGTGGACGAGGTTGAAGGCCTGGGCGCCGTTCTGTCCCCGTATCGTGTCTCGGGGAACGTTGAGGTCCTGGGTGTAGCAGGTGGCGGATGCGACCGAGACGGGAACCCCGGCGAAGGTGGAGAAGGTTGAGTAGTGCAGGTGGCCGGCGAGGATGCCGCGGACGTCCGTGCCTTGGATGACCTTTTCAAGCCGGCTCTGCTCGCGCAGTTCCACCATCGCCATGATTTCCAGGGGGCTGGGGACCGGCGGGTGGTGCAGCGCGATCAGGGTGCCGTGCGGGGCAGGGGTGGCCAGGACCTCGGAAAGCCACTCGAGCTGCTCATCGGAGATTTCGCCGTGGTGCAGTCCCGGAACGGTTGAGTCCAGGGCGATGATGCGCAGGCCGTTGACGTCGTGGACCATGTCTACGGATTCCTGTCCGGCGTCCGAGTCCAAAAGACCGGCACGGAAGGCGGCACGTTCGTCGTGGTTACCCATGACCCAGATGATCTTGGCGCCGAATTCTTCGGCAACGGGCTCCACGATCTTGCGGAGGCGGACATAGGCGTCGGGGCGTCCGGTGTCCGCGAGGTCTCCGGTGAACACCATGGCTTCCGGCTTGACCTGGGCTTTGACGAAGTCGCGGAACAGCTGGCGGAGGTTCTCGTCACTGTCCACGCTGCCGTGCAGGAGGTCGTTGTCGGCGACGAAATGGGTGTCGCTGATGTGGAGGATGAAGTGGTCGGGGGCTGCGTGCTGGGGTTCGATCGTCATGGCGTTACTCCTGGTGCTAGTGGGCGGTGGGGACGGTGGGGACTGTGAGGACGTCACGAAGGCGCTGAAGGTCGGCGTTACTGAAACCGTGCGCGGTGAGAAGGCCCTCGGCGCTGCCGTAGCTTTCCTCCACCAGGTTCAGCGTGGTGCTCAGAACAGCGGCGGGGCTGGCGGAGATGATCTCCCGCAGGTTTTCGCCTACGGCTTCGAGACCTGGATGCTTGGCAAGTGCGGCCAACATCATTTCGCTCCAGTCCCCGGCCAGGTTGGCCTCGGTGGCCGCGTAATCGCGGATCACGTGCTCGCGGTCGACGCCAGCGGCAAGCAGGGCGAGTGCGATCACCACGCCGGTCCGGTCCTTGCCCGCGGTGCAGTGCACCAGGACAGGATCGGCTCCGGAATCGGCAATCAAGCGGACGGCATCGGTCAACCGCTGCGCGTAAAGGCTGATCATCAATCCGTAGATGTCCTGCAGGGTGACTGAGTCAGCGGCGCCGGGTATCTTGCCGGAATCGAAGATGGGATTGTGCCGGGATTCGATCGGGAGGCCTTCCAGGCGGCTGGGAGACTGCTCCAATTCGGTCCGGTCCCGCAGGTCAATCACCCTGCGGATTCCCAACTCCGCAAGGTGCGCCCGTCCGGCGTCGGTCAGTTGGTGCAGCCCGTCCGAGCGGAAAAGCTTTCCTTCCCTAACTGTCCGTCCGCTGGCGGCATAGCCGCCGGCGCTGCGGAAGTTGTAGGTACCCTCGACGGCGAGTGGCTGGTTTGCGGTATCGAGGATGGCGTCCTCGGAGGTGATAGTCAACGGGTTTCCTTTCGGGACAGGCAGGTCAGCGCGGGAGAAGGTCCTGAGCGCGGCGCTGTGCCTCGGCCATGGTGGTCTTGGCGTCCTTGCCGTAGTACACGACGTCCTCGATGGCTGTGGCCAGGATGTCGTCCACCTGCACATAGCTGTTTCCGGGGTAGGAAACCCAGGGCTGGAGGCGGTCAAGCTGGGCGAGGTTCGGAGCGAGGAGCGGGTTCTTCTGGGCCCAGTCATAGAGGGCACCGCCCTGTTGCGTCAGCGACGTCCGCAGCGGAAGGTAGCCGATCTTGCTGGAGATCTGTTCGTAGGCGTGATCGCTGGTCATGAACTTGATGAGTTCCCAGGATGCGCGCTGCTTCGCCGGATCTTGGCCGAGGATGAAGAGGGCTGAGCCGGAGTTCGTGGGAACGGAGGGCTTGTCGCCGAAGCCGGGCATACTGGCGGCCTTGAGCTGCCAGCCTGACTTGGCAGCGCTGGACATGAACATTCCCTGCATGGCGGACGTGGTCAGCTGGAGAGCCGTCTCGCCCTTCGCGAACCCTTCGTACATGCTGCTTGAGTCGCTGTTGCGCAGCACTCCGGCCTTGTACAGGTCGGCGAGCTTGGCCACGGTGTCCGCCGCGGCGTCGGAACCGAAACCGATGGTCTTGCGATCATCGGAGAGGACCTCGGCGCCGTTGGACTTGAAGACTCCCTGCATGCACCAGTTGCCGCCCTTGACGGAGCAGGAGATGTCAAGCGAAGGCTTGCCGGTCTTGGCGGTTACTGCCTTGGCAACGGTCAGCACCTTGTCCCAAGTGGAGAGATCGACGTCGGCAGGCAGGCCTGCCGCCTCCAGCTGGGTTGCGTTGTAGAACAGGACGGGCGTGGAGAACACGTAGGGGATGCCATAGGTCTTGCCGTTCCAGTTGGCGAGAGTCTTCGCCTTCTCGTGGAAGGGGTGTGCGCCGTCGAGGTGCGCATCCACGGCATCCTGTCCAACCAGCTCGCTGATGGCGTTCGCCCCAAGCTGGGTGGCGGCGAAGTCCAGCGAGTCGAAGGTGAGCTGCGCGACGTCGGGGGCTTTTCCGGCCAGCAACTGTGTCTGGACGCTGCTGACTGTGTTGGAACCTACGGCTCCGCCGCCTTGGGGCGCCTGAGCCGTCACGTGGATGTTGGGGTATTCCTTTTCGAAGTCGGCGATTAACCCTTTGACGGTTTCCGTCCAAACGCCGGCTTGGGCGAGGTTGTAGCTCTCAAAGGTGATGTCCACCTGCTGGTCGGCGGTGAGTTCGGGGATCTTGGCCGCCACGGAGCTGGCCTCGGTAGAGCCACCACAGGCGGCGAGGGTCAGGGCGGCTGTGCCGGCCATGATGGTCAGTGCAAGGGAACGGAGAGTTCGCACGGTTTTCCTTCGGTGTTGGGGAGGGAAGGGCGTAGGTGGGGGTCTGGAATCTTGCTGGTGGCTGCCTAGGCCACGGGTGCCGGTACCGACGAGGGCTGCCATTCGAGGCGACGCCCGCTGGCGCGGTCAAACAGGTGCAGCCTGTTGGCGTCCGCACTCAGGACCACGGCGCTGCCGGTGTCCCAGTGCTCGCTCCGGGAGGCTCGGACGGCCACGCGCTTGGGGCCAACGCGGCAATAGATCACTTGCTCACTGCCCAGGTTTTCGGACAGTTCGACGACGCCGCGAAGCGCCGCTCCGGCGCTCGGCGCGGCAGCTGCCGAACCGGGAGCATTGATCATGAGGTGCTCGGGACGGATGCCCAGCACAATGTCCCGCTGAGGTGTTGCACCGGGCCACAGCACGGCTTCCACCGAGGGCCCCATGACGATGATCGAACCATCACTGGTGCCCAATTCGGCGTCGAGCAGGTTGGTTGCCGGGGACCCCAGGAAACCGGCGGCAAAGATGGAAGCCGGCTTGTCGTACAGCTCTTCGGGCGTGCCAAGCTGTTCCAACTGGCCGCCGTTGAGCAGGGCGATCTTGGTAGCCATGGTCATAGCCTCCACTTGATCGTGCGTGACATAGATGAAGGTCGCCCCTAGCCGCCGGTGAAGTCCGGCGAGCTCCTGGCGCGTCGCCGTCCGCAGCTTGGCGTCGAGATTGGACAACGGCTCGTCCATGAGGAACGCCTTCGGCTCACGGACCAAAGCACGGGCCACGGCGACGCGCTGGCGCTGCCCACCTGACAGCTCCCTGGGCTTGCGGTCCAGAAGGTGTCCGATCTCCACCATCTCGGCGACAGCCTGAACGCGCTCCTTGACGAGCTGCTTGTCAGCCCGCCGTACGTTCAATGGAAACGCAAGGTTCTTGGCCACACTCAGGTGCGGGTACAGGGCGTAGCTCTGGAACACCATGGCCAAATCCCGTTTCTTGGATGGCTCGGTGGTGATGTCCCGGCCGTCCAGCTCAAGCGTTCCCGACGTCGGGTCCAGCAGTCCTGCGATCATTCGAAGCAGGGTGGTCTTGCCGCAGCCGCTGGGGCCGAGCAGGACCAGGAAATCACCGTCTTCAACGGTGAGCGAAACGTTTTTTACCGCCGTCACGTCCTTGAACGAACGCGAAAGCTGGTTGAGCACTAGTCGGCCCACGAGCACCTCCAGGGAAACGATATTTCCTAAATCGATGTGTTTAGGAAACGTCTTACCTAGGAAGGTTGCAGTCCGCAGATTAATTCGTGGTGCTCAATGGGCGAACTTCGCGGGAGGCCGCGGAAAACATTGGATTCCCTCAGGCACGTGGCCTACTCGGGCTCTTCACCGACGATGTGCAGGACCTCCTCAAATACGGCAGAGCGGGCCCGGTCCACCTCCGGAGAATTGCCAGTAACAGCGGCATGGAGCGCGGATAGAATCAGCATCTGCACGATGTTCCCGATGGGCAGCTGGTCCTGCCAGTGATGGAATTCGGCGCCGGCCACCAGCGAGTGCGTCGAAAGTTCCGACAGCGCCGACCTCGCGTAGCTGGTGACTCCAATAACGGTGGCCCCTCGTTCCAGGGCGATCCGGGCCCCGCCCAAGGTGAAGCCGTTCAGGCCACTGTCACTGACGGCGATGCAGACATCCCCCTGGCTCAGGAGCTTGGCTGTGATGTGCTGCGAGACGATGTCCCCGGGTGCCTCGCACACGACTCCTGTGGAAAGGCACCGCAAGGCAAAGGACTTCGCCGGGGCGACCGAAGCGCCATTGGCCACCACGAGCAGTCTGTTGGCTGACCGGATAGCATCCGCGGCCACGGCGAAAGCCTCGAAGTCGAGGGAAGCCAAGGCGCTCCGGATGTCGTGCGCGGCGCGGGAGAAGATCCCGGAGACCAGGTGCTCGGAGGTGCCCGGAGTCCCCGTTGCTGCCCATCCTTCAAGCTCCGCGTTATCTCGTGCAGCCGCGCCCAGGTCTCGCAAAAGGACCTGCCGGAGATGCTGGAAGCCGTCAAAGCCGAGTCGCTTGCAGGCCCGCACGACGGTGGCAGGCGATGTTGCAGTCACCGCCACAAGGTCGGCCACGGACATTGTGGCGACGGTTTCGGGTGAGTCCAGGCAGAATTGGGCCACTCTCTGCTCGCTGGGCACCAGCGAGGGAAAGATCGACATGATGTGGGCACGGGAGCCGCCCACTGGTGGCTCCGCTTTGTACGGGTTCATCGGGCCTTCATATCAGATCCACTTGAACAGCAAGCTCGCCTCGTATCAACTGGCAACAGCCTCGTGCGACCCACCGCGGCGTAAAGCACCCGCGCCGCCACACTCCCCTCCCCTCCGAACGCCGGCGTTGGGCTGACGCCAGTGGACAGGGATGGAGGCGGTCACGTTCCGTTCCGTTTTCGTGCCGAACGTGGCTCACATCGAGATTCGCCGCTGAACAGGCCAAACATTACCCTTAGGGCAGATAATCCGCCACACCTCGGACTCGCCGCTGCGGACCTTCGAACTGCGCCGCGATCCCCTGTCTGAGCAGTGGCTGCTGGAGGCAATCACTGACAACTGATCCCAGCCCTGCGTAGCGTAGGGCCATGGACCACATAGCCGGGTTACCGGCTGGGCTTACCCCGCCGGTGAAAGTCGCGCTGGCCCGCGCCATCACCACGATGCCCCGCGGTGACGCATCCCACGGGGCCCTGATGTTTGAGCCCAAGTGGGACGGGTATAGATGTGTGGCAGTCAGGGATGACCACGGCGCCACCTTGTGGTCCCGGCAAGGGAAGGAACTTACTGGGTACTTCCCTGAACTCTGTTTTGCGGTTGCTTCGGCCGTCCCACCGGGATGTGTGATCGACGGCGAAGCCGTGATCTGGAGCCAGGGCCGGCTGAACTTCGACGCCTTGCAGCAGCGCCTGGGTGCAGGACCAAAAACCCTGCCCGGGCTGGTCATGGCAGCGCCTGCCAATTATGTTGCCTTCGACGTCTTGTCCATCGCGGGGCACGACGCGAGGAATCTGCCTTTGAGTGACCGGCGGGCGCTCCTGGAAGAACTAGCCACGGGCTGGGAACCGCCGCTGTCCCTCTCCCCCGCCACCACGGACCGTAGTGTTGCCGAACAGTGGCTCGAAGACCTGCCGCATACAGGTATCGAGGGACTGGTACTTAAGGGAATGAACCAGCCCTACACGCCCGGTGTCCGTTCCTGGTTGAAGCTCAAGCACAGGGAAACCCTGGAGATTATCTGTGGCGCAGTGATCGGGTCGATCACCCAACCCTCCGAGGTCGTCGCCGGTCTGATACTGGACGGCGAGCTGCGGATCGTCGGCCGGTCCACAGCACTGAAGGCGAGGGAAGGCCGGGAACTGGCCCGTTGGCTGCAGCCGCCGAAGGATGAGCATCCTTGGCCGGCGATTGTGAAAGGTACGGCGCTGGACAGGTTCAATCGGGACAAGGAGCCTGTGGCGCTGACTCTGGTGGAACCCGTGGTTGTTGAGGTCTCCGCCGACACTGCCTGGTCCGGGCGGTCCTTCAGGCATTCCTTGCGCATACTCCGGGCTCGGCCGGAGCTATCCCCTGCCGATGTCGTCCTGCCGGGCCGTCTTCACGCGGGTTAGTCCTTGCGGATGGCTATAAGGTTTTGGCCGTCTTCCAGAAGCGCGTAGAGGTTTTCGCGTGCTTCTTCGTAGGTGTCGCTTTCGGCCTCGATGTGGTTGTAGCTGCCGTCCGGGTTTGTAACAGTGCCCGTGAGTATCACCGCATGAGTCTATTTCGCTGAAGGTTCGGCGGGCTCGATAAGCTCCGGCCCGTTGTTGCGCACGCTGTTCACCCTGGGGCTGACGATCCGGGGTATCAGGGTCGGGTCCGGCAGGGAATCCAGCAGGTGCTGGATGTCGTTCTTATCCGTCAGGTCCGGGTCGAGCCATTCCGCGAAGCGGCCCTGCGGGATGATCACCGGGGATCTGTCGTGGACGTGCCCCAGGGCGTCCTGCGTGGTCGTGGTCAGCACTGTGCAGCTGAGCAGCCACCTTTCCGGGTCATCCTCCGGCAAAGAGGGATCAGCCCACCACTCATACAGGCCGGCGAACCCCAGCAACGGCTCCTTTTCCGAGTACAAGTAGTTGGGGATCTTCTTGCCGTCCTCGGTCTTCTGCCACTCGTAATAGCCCTCGGCAGGTACGATTGCCCGGCGCTTCACTGCCGCCTTCCGGAAGGACGGCTTCTCCAGGATGCTCTCGCTGCGGGCGTTGATCAGCTTGGAACCGATCTTGATGTCCTTCGCCCAGGACGGCACCAGACCCCAACGGGCAATGAGCAGATGCCGGTCGATCGTGCCCTCATCCAGGCGTTCGGCTACGATCGGCACAGCCTGGGTGGGTGCCACGTTCCAGCTTAAGGAGGGCGGTGTGCCCTCTACTTCTTTGGCTTCAAAGTGGCTGAGCAAATCTCCGGTGGCTTTGGACATGACATATCTGCCGCACATGAGGCTATTCTGCCTGACACGGCTTCAGGCTAGACGTTCTCGGATTGCAAAATCTCACAGGTAATGTTGGTCAAGGGTTGGCTTCCTGCTGACAACGCCTTCCGGCTGGTTTCCAGCCGATCATCGCGGAGAGCCTTAGCTTGAACAAATTGGAGTGAATGTGTCGCCATTACGAGATGACCAGTTGGCGGACTTGCTCCACAAGACGGCCGACGACCCCGCCCCCGCGGGTGCCGCTGCCCATCCCCTTCGGTATGGGTGGCGCCAGTGACGATTGTCGAGGAGCAGGTCATGAAGTCCCGCCATCGCGTCAAGATCTACGGTGAGGTATTTACCCCGCGGCACATGGTCAAGCGAATGCTCGACTTGGTTCGTGAAGAGTTAGAGAACAGCAGCGACTTCGTCGATAAGACATTCCTCGAACCTGCAGCGGGCGACGGCAACTTCTTAGTTGCCATTTTGCGTCGTAAGCTCCACGCAATCGAGAAGCGGTACCCGGTCAAGGAATGGCCGGAGGAGTCACTGTTCGCACTGGCCTCGATTTACGGCATCGAGCTGCTTGAGGACAACCACCAGGATGCAAAGGCGATCATGCTCGCCGAATTCCTAGGCTTCCACCAGACCCACGGCACTCCCTGTGGCCCGGACACCGACATGCACCGGGCAGCGTCGTTTCTTATTGACACGAACATAGTCTGCGGTAACACCCTGACCGGCCAGACCCCAGAGGGGCAGGACATCCAGTTCTCCTGGTGGAACCGGATAGATGAAGCCCCTGGCATGGTGCAGCGTGAGCCGTTCACGTTCGCATCGTTGCGCGATGACGGCAGCTTCGACTTCACCATTTACGACAGCTATCAGGTTTGCCGAATCGATAAGGTCCACGAGGAAGTGAAGGCCGGTGCCTAGTCCAAAGATCAGCACGTTCCGCGAGATCACTCCGTTGATCTACTCCTGGACGACGCCAGACATCCCAAAGTACGACGGCTGGGAGAAGATCGGGTACACGGAGCAGGAAAGCGCCGACACCCGAATTGCACAGCAGGCATCCCAGCTTTCCGTCGAGAAGAAGAAGGTGTGGGTTCGCCGCGCGTTGTTCACGTCTGAAGCCGGTGGCCGCTTCACCGACAAGGACTTCCACGCCTACCTCCACCAGCAAGGCGTCGAGCGCGAAACCCAACCCAAGCGCACGGAGTGGCATCACATTAAGATCGCGCCAAAGGGGTCACTGGAGTACTTCAACGACTTCGCCGGCCAGGACTTCCCGGACGCAGCAAGCCTCAGCCCTGAGGACGACTACGTCCTGCGCCCTGAGCAGCAAGCAGCCGTCGCCCAGACAATAGCTGCTTTCCATTCGGGCCAGAACGAGATGCTCTGGAACGCCAAGCCGCGGTTTGGCAAAACGCTGACTACATACGACCTGATGCGGACCCTCGACGCCCGGCGGGTCCTGATTCTCACCAACCGCCCCGCGATCGCCAATTCCTGGTACGACGACTTCGTACGCTTCATCCGTCACCGTACGACGTTCAAGTTCGTATCGGATTCGCCCTCCCTTGCCGGCCGTAAGCCCATGACTCGCGAGCAGTGGCGGTCCTACTCGCTCAACCATCAGGATGAAGATCCGCGCATCGTGGAGTTCCTGTCGTTACAGGACCTCAAGGGTTCGCACTACTTCGGCGGCTCGTACGACAAACTCAAGCACATTACAAAGTTCGACTGGGATCTGCTGGTGATCGACGAGGCCCACGAGGGCATCGACACTGCTAAGTCCGGTGTAGCTTTCGACCAGATCAAGCGCCGGTGGACACTGCATCTGTCAGGCACGCCTTTCAAGGCACTGGCCGACGGCAAGTTCGACCAGGACCAGATCTTCAACTGGACCTATGAGGACGAGCAAACAGCACGCCGGCAATGGGAGGACAACGGCGAGGAGAACCCTTACGCGGAGCTGCCGACGCTCAATTTGCTGACCTATCAGATTTCAAGGATGGTCGCGGACCGTCTTGCTGAGGGTGTCGCCGTCGAGGAGGACTCGGAGAACATCGACTACACGTTCGATCTCAACGAGTTCTTTACGACGAAAGACAATGGTTTTTTCGAGCACGAGTCTGAGGTCAACAAGTTCCTCGACTGCCTCGCGGCAAACGAGAAGTACCCATTCTCGACGCCGGAGCTTCGCGATGAGATCCGTCACTCGTTCTGGCTGTTGAACCGCGTTGCCTCGGCCAAAGCACTGGAGAAGCTCCTCAAAAAGCACGACGTCTTCAAGGACTACACCATCATCCTGGCCGCCGGCGATGGACGCTCAGATGAGTCTGACCCGGTTTCAGCGGACAAGTCCTTCGATAAGGTGCGAAAGGCCATCGCCGAGGCGGAGAAGAGGGGCGGCAAGACCATCACGCTGTCTGTCGGGCAGCTAACCACAGGCGTCACAGTGCCGGAGTGGACCGCGGTCATCATGCTGTCGAACATGTCATCCCCGGCCCAGTACATGCAGTCAGCGTTCCGGGCGCAGAACCCCTGCACGTTCGAACGCAGCGGTCGTGTCTTCCAAAAGCAGAACGCCTACATCTTCGACTTCGCCCCAGAGCGCACGCTGACGATCTTCGACGCCTTTGCCAACAACCTGAACCCTTACCCCCCGGGTGACCAGCAGGCGAGGCATGACAACATTCGCCGGTTGCTCAACTTTTTCCCCGTCTTGGGTGAAGACTCCGAGGGGCGGATGATCGAGCTCGACGCCGCCCAAGTCCTGACGTTCCCGCAGGTTTTCAAGGCGCGCGAGGTAGTCCGCCGCGGCTTCCTGTCGAACCTTCTGTTCGCAAACGTCGCCGGCATCTTCCGGTACTCCTCACATATCAAGGAGATTCTCGACAAACTGCCCACCGCCAAGCAGGGCAAAGTCACTAACGGGCAGCCCATCGAGATTCCGCAGCCGCCCCCAATCACGGACCTTGACGGCAACGTCCAGGTCGACATGGAGACCATCATCAACCCCAAGGTCGCGGAACTGGGCAAACCCGTCTACAGCATTGAGGACATCCCTACTCCGGAGCCCGATGCTCCGGCGGCCACGGCGGCGACAAAGATCGCCAAGGCAGTGACTGAGCAGGCCCGCTCCAAGCGCGAAGAGCTGACAAAGGTCTACAAGCTCACGGCCCAGCAGGTCCAGCGCGACATCCAGCGGACCGAGCAGGCAGTGAAGGATCAGATAGAGCGTGCGTACATCGAGCACAACATCGCAAGCAAGCACCTCGAGGACGAGCTGAAGAGCGTAGCAACAGAGGTGGAGGCCCAGGCTGTCGAGGCCAAGAGGGCTGAGGAGGACAAAGCGTTCAAGGCGAACGTTATGGCCATCGTAGATAAGACGATGGAAGATATTGTGCCCCAGGTCGTTACCCGCGAAGAGACCAAAAAGGAGCAAAAGCGCGTAGATCAGACGATGGATGACGCTCGTTCCCACCTGCGGGGCTTCGCCCGCACGATCCCAATGTTCCTCATGGCTTACGGGGACCGCGGCATCCGGCTGTCGAACTTTGACCAGTACACGCCCGATGACGTGTTCGAGGAGATTACGGGAATCAGTGAAGCAGAGTTCCGTCTGCTGCGCGATGGCCAGGAGGTAACCGAGGATAACGGCGCCGTCATAAAGGTACCGGGCCTCTTCGACGAGACGGTTTTCGACGAGGCCGTACAAGAGTTTTTGGACAAGAAGGAGTCGCTCGCCGATTACTTCGATGACTCCCAGACCGAGAACATTTTCGCCTACATTCCTCAGCAGAAGACCTCCCTGGTGTTCACGCCACAATCCGTCGTCAAGATGATGGTCGACGCCCTTGAGGCAGAGGCGCCCGGAATTTTCACCGACCCGGATAGGACGTTCGCAGACCTGTTCTCGACTGCCGGTCTATTCTTGATGGAGATCGTTCGGCGCCTTGATACTGGCCTCGCAGCCGTGATTCCTGATCAGGACGAGAGACTCAAGCACATCCTGACCTCGCAGATCTTCGAAATGAGCCACGACAGGATTCTCCACGAGATCACCCTCGAGGCCGTGTCGGGCGGCGTTCAGGAGCGCAAGGCATGGATTAAGGAATCCGGGCACTTTAAGGTTGGCAACCTCGCTAAAATGCCCCCTGAGGAGCGGCAAAAGATGATCAACAACATGCTGACGAAAGGGCACCGCCATGAGTAGGAAGTTCGATGTCGTCATCGGCAACCCGCCGTACCAGGATGATCTGGTCGGCGACAACGAAGCGAAGTCGCCCCCGATCTACCACTTATTCATGGATGCGGCGTTCGAGGTTGCCGAGCGTGCTGTGTTGGTTACCCCCGCTCGATTCTTGTCAAACGCTGGGCAGACGCCGAAGTCCTGGAATGAGAAGACGCTGTCTGATGAGCACCTAAAGGTTGCAATATTCGAGCCCTCTTCTTCGACGATTTTCCCAGGTACGGCCATTGACGGCGGGATCGTCGTAACCTACCGCGATGCGACGAGTGTTATCGGCCCCATCGGTAGCCACTCCCATTTGTCGGACACGGCGAAGTCGCTGGTCGATACGGTGGCATCGCAATCGAGCTCATCCATTGCCTCGACGATCACCGAGCACCCTTGCTCGTGGAACGAGCGGGTCTTCGTAGACCATCCCCAGTTGCGTGAGCGTATCCCCGCCTCCAGCGGCCTTCGCATGAAGACGAACACGTTCGAGCGCATGGGCGAGGTCTGCCTGAAGTCGGACCCCATGGACGGCCATGACTACATTCGAATTCTGGGCCTTGCAAATCGGAAGCGTGAGGAGCGGTGGGTGCGCAAGGACTACGTAATCGCTCCCGAAGTCGTGAACAAACACAAGGTGTTCATCGCCAAAGCCGATGGAGCTGCGGTTAAGTCGGGCAGGGTGGTCGGCATGCCTTCTGTCGCCCCGCCGAGAACCGGGTTCACCCAGACGTTCATGTCCATCGGCAAGTTCGACTCCGAGGACGAGGCCGAGGCGTGCGCAAAGTACGTCAAGACCAAGTTCGCCCGCGCGCTGCTCGGAGTCCTCAAAACGACTCAGGACAATTCGGCTATTAAGTGGAAGCACGTCCCGCAACAGGACTTCACGCCGGGGTCGGACCTGGACTGGTCGAAGTCCATCTCACAGATCGACCAGCAGCTGTATTCCAAATACGCGCTCGGTTCCGACGAGATCGCCTTTATCGAGGCCCAGATCAAGCCGATGGAGTGACCGCTTAAGGCGAGCTAAGGGTTGGTGGCCCTGCCGAAGATGCGTGCAACGACATCGTTGATGCGCGCACTCTCCTCGTCGCTGTAGCCCATCTTAGCGAGACTGCGGGCGGCCTCCCTCTGCAAGACAGTCTTGACTGGTCGCCGCGAGGGTGCTTCGGGTGGCCGTGTCGTTCCCTCCCGATATGCTCTGAGCTGTTGTAGGCGGGCGAACTCGGGCTTATCCCCGATGTACTCTGCCAGCCCCGGCGGAGGCACAAGGACGCCCGCGGCCGAGATGGTCCACTCTGCGATCGGAGCGGCGGCGTAATGCGTGGGGACGCGCATGTCATTTTCAGCGGTGGGGTGACGGTAGCCGCTGGAGTAATTGGCAACCAGGATCCCTATTAACTCCTCTTCCATGTCCAGGACGACGCTGGTTAATGGCAGGTCGAGGACGAGGTCGGGAACGTCCGGTGACCACAGCCACACATCGCGAATTCCTCCACGTTCGTACCCGCCGTGGCGACGATCCCAGTCTTTCCATTCCATTGGCTTGCGCTGGACCTCGAATGCGAGCTGCTGTCCGCCGGCAAGCGTAGCCTTCACATCACTGCGCAGACGTACACCGGTCACCCAGTACTCTTCTTCGACGGACCACGGGAGGACGTGGTGCTGGTCCTTAGCCCAGTTCGTGATGAGTTGCTTGCCGCGTAGGTGTTCGGCTGTTTCCCCGTGTCTACCTAATCCATCGGGAGCCTCCCCCTGCTGGTGGCGGAAATGGAGACGCCTCTTTTCGGCATTGACGAGTATGAGCGGAACGTCTCGGCCATCTTGCTTGCAGTCAGCGCAAACGATGTCTTGAGATCCCTGGTACCCATAACGGTCGTAGTACGAGTTGTTCCCGCGACTCATCGCCTCCGCTGCAACAACATTCGCGTCCGCGTTGTTGTACGCGACCAGAGGGTCCGATGGCTCCCATTGGCGCGGGTAGAGCTGACGTACTTCTATCATGGCGAGATTATTTGCGAACGGTCTGACAATCACATCAGGGTCTCAACAAAGGATCCTTAATCAAGACCGGCCGAGTTCGTCGTCAACTATTTTCGAAGCCCTGCCTTCCAGCGGTTCCAGCGAACCGTGCGCCGTCTCAACAATCTGTCTCAACTGATCCATTCTCGACAAAGGAAGAGTGGCCTTTGATGGGCCATTGAAGTCGCTTTGGGGAGTATTGGATAAGCCAAGGTCAGCAGGTGATCAGAACACGGAACTACAGCATGCCGCGTTGAACGCTGCGGGCTGTCACAGGTTCTTCTCCGACCCTGGTGTGAGTGGCTCGAGGGCCAGTCGACCCAGCACAGGACAAGATGCTCGATCATCTGCAGGACGTTGACGAGGTTGTTGGAGGACGTTGACGAGGTTGTTGGAGGACGTTGACGAGGTTGTTGGAGGACGTTGACGAGGTTGTTCCCCGCTGCCGCACCAGAAGAGCGGATCCATGGCCCGACCGGCAGGCCGTGCCTCCTGGTACGGGGTCGGCCCCCCCGCTCTCTCCCCCAAGCGCCAGCCGGAATACCGGCTCGGCTAATAGCGCAAGTGTGTTAATTTTCCCCGGGTGATACCTGCGGGCCCCTGCGCAGGCGCTCGATTAACATTGGTTGCAGGCCCCTAGGCGGCCAGCCATGGTCCTTGTTCTGCTAGAGGTTGTGCAGTCCATTTCGGGACCAACAATCCTTCATGCCATAAGCCACGCCATATCTCATGTTGGACGGTCAACTGAAAGAAGACTTGGAATTCCCGCCATGAGGCCAGCCCGCCGCAAGGCTTTTAATCACGCCGCACTGCCAATAGGAGACCCAACGATTCGCTGTGTTTGAGTCGAGGCGTGACGACAAGCAAGCCCATAGGCGTGCAATAAAACAGGAGTGATCATGGGTCTGACAATGTAAGTCCCTACAACCGCAACGGCGTGAACCACAGCGTGAGGCCCAATTGCGGCTCCAACGCGTTACCCCGCTTGAAACCAGGTAGGGGCACGGACATCAAGTCCCGCCATGTCTACCGTGTGGCGCACCGTGTGTGACCCTGCTCAACGAACTGTTACTACTCTTACGCGTGTCACTGCCAATATTCCTAAAGGAGCCCACATAGCGTTGACAGCAGGACAAAATGCACCCCACCAAGTAGGAGAGTCGTCGGCCGATGGCACGATCGCTGGAAACCCCCGTACCCCCGAAACTTCAAGCAACACGGGCCCTTGACCGTGTCGTATCTCTGGCGAACGGCAAAGGCGGAGTCGGTAAGACGACCACTGCAGCCAACGTTGGCGGTTACGTGGCGCTGGCCGGCTCGCGTGTGCTGCTGATCGACCTTGACCCGCAGGGCGATCTGGCCCGCGACCTCGGATATGAGCGGCAGACAGGGAGGGAATTCTTTCAGGCCCTGATCGCCGGCACGCCGCCGACGATCCTCCGCGATGTTCGGGAAAACCTTGACGTAATCCCGGGCGGCCAAGACCTTGAAGACATCCAGGGCCTAATGGTGTCCCGCTCCAGCCGCTCCGGCGCCGGCGACTTCGGCGACATGCTCTACGCCGTATTGGCCCCGTTGGCAGACGAGTACGACTTGATCCTGATCGACACCCCGCCGGGGGAGCGGATCCTCGTAGAAGGTGCCTTCGCGATCTCCAGTGCAGTCGTCATTCCTACCCGGTCCGATGATGCGAGCATCGACGGTGTCGAACGCATTGCACGCCGCTTCATGGCCGTACGTGACCGGAACCCGTCCCTGCAGTTGGCAGGCATCGTCTTGTTCGGCGTAGGACCGCGCTCCATGCGCCTCGAACGCAGCGTCCGAGACACCTTGGAGGAAATGCTCGGCACCGTCGCCCCGGTCTTCGCCACCCGCATCAGGAACCTCGAGAGCGCAAGCGCCGACGCCCGCCGAAAGGGCCTGCTTTTCCACGAACTTGAAGGTGCCGTTACTGACGCTCAGAAGAACCGCCTGAAGGCGCTCCGGGCGGGGGAGAAGCCGACGGACGGCTTCTTCTCGCGAAATGCCGGGGGACTCGCTGAAGAGTACGAGCAGCTGACCGGCGAGATCCTCGCCCGACTAAACGAGATCGAAAGCGGGAACGAAGCATGAGCGGCCGACAGAACCTTGCGGGGGCATTCGCACCTGTAGCGCCTGCCCGGGGTGCAGCACTCCAAGGGTTGCTGGCTCCGAAGCGGGGGAGGGGCGCTCCTGCACCGGAACCCAAAACCGGAGAGTCCGTAGAGACAACGGCCCCTGAACTTATCCAGGTGCAGCCAGCAGCACCCGAACCCGCACCGGTACCTATTGAGCAACGGCCGGCGGATATACGTCCAGCTGAGCAGGCACCTGTTGAGAAGGCGCCCCTTGAGGCAGACCAGGAAGAGCCCGCGCCTACAGTCGTCAAGGCCCCAAAGGCCACCACGCGGCATCAACCTGGTGCCAGGAATACAGCTAACGCAACCAAAGCCTCCGAGCTGGTTCCCGGGGCGCTGCGCAACGTCGGCGTCTACCTGCCGCCGGCGCTCCTGGCGCAAGTGAAGGATGCCGTCTACCAGGAACGGACCACGTACGCGGACCTGTTAATTGATGCCTTCGAAGCCGTCGACGACAATCAGATCACCAAGGAGTTCACTCCCGAAACAACGCTGACCAGCTCCGGCATGCCCCGCCGTGCACCGCGAAAACGGGGCGAAGCCGGCATCCAGATCCAGCTGCGCCTCGACGGGCTTCAGGTCGCTTGGCTGGATGAGAAGGTCGCCGAGTTCGACGCACCGTCACGCAGCGCGCTCGTCTCGGCCGTCCTCAAGCTTCATATTCACGCTAGATCGACTGCGGGAGAGTGATCCAGGAGCTCCTTGGGACAAGCATGGCTAGTCTTCCAGTAGTGCTTATGGCATGACTTATGGCATGAAAACGAGGGTGCGAAAGCTACACCGGGGGAGTGGCGGCGGCGGCCGGCCCATCGACACCCGTCAAGGTGTACAGTCCGGGCCTAGGTCACAACCGACACGCCTTTGGCGCTGACCCTCATCCTGTTCTGTTGAAAGCCATGTCGGACAGTAGCCATTCATCGGGTGGCCCCTCGAACATTTCCCAGGGATAGTCTTCGTCGGGGGAGAGCAGCTCCGGGATGGTATTTACGTTTTTGGCGAGCCATTCCCGCCAAATAATCCGGTCGTTGCGGTAGCGCTGTAACTGGGCTGCCACCGCTTCGAGGACCCCGAATTGTTCGGCCAGCTGTTTCAGTGATGTCCCGGCCACAACTGACCAGGCCCGGCTAGGACTGCGGACAGCCAGGTTCCATGCAGCGAGAACCTCCAAGGCTTCGTGCACTGCGGATCTGGAAAGCCTGGCCACCCGCACAATCTCGGTGATGGGCATCCCGGGGGAGTGCTCCAGCGCTTCGTAAACGAACGCAGCCGGTAGACCCAGTTCCCGGAAAACAGGCCGCAGCGCGTGGATTTTCCCTTTCTGCCAAGTAGCATCCTCGGCAACACTTCTCAGCTCTTCGGGAACGGTCAGCATGTAGAGATCGCCTTTAGTTCCCCTGGCTTCTTCAACGAGAGTGATTAGAGGGTCCTTCTCCTCACGCAGCTGCCTCAGATGCAGCCCAACAGTGGTGTGATCAAGACCTGTAGCCACGGCAATGGAACGGACCCCGAATTCAACAAAGCGGGACCCTGTCATGTGGGCTGCCTCCCCTAGTGCCCTGAGCACCATTCGTCGCCCCATCCCGATCCTGATTTGCTGGTAGTTCACCTCCCGGATCCTGAGCGCACTGCGCCAGGTCCGGATGTACCGATGCTCTGCATCGGGATTTGAAATTGAAGAAGATCCCTTAATCCCTGCCGCCTGTGTAGTTGGCTGGCTTGTGGGGGATCTGCGGACATTGTTTTTCTCGGTTCCTATTGCCTGATTTTTACTGAGGTAGCTGAGGGCGTTCGACCAGTCCCGGCGCAGTGACGGGAGGCGGTGGCGGGCTGCGTAGCGGGCGTAGAAAGAGGCAAGTCCAGGCCAGGTTCCCTGCAGAATCCGACGTTCCACATCCAGCAGCTTCAAGCCGGCAGCCGCGGCACTGAGGATGACCGCCTGGCGGGCCTCGGAGTCAGAGGCGTAGCGATTGGTGTCGTACATCCCGGTCTGGGCCAGCAACTGCATCGCGCGGGACATGCGCCCAACCGGCTGGTCGATTATGGGTGCGTCCGAGGTGGTAGGCGTAAAGGTTTCTTCCTGGCGCAGCGCCCGAACCGCCTTGATCTCTGCAGCTAGGTCCTTGGTCATGGCATCCCAGACCGCGGCCCTGTTGGGACGGCGGGCGATGTCGTAGGCCACCGACAGGCTCATTGCCAGTTCCTGGTGCCCGCCGCGTTTGTGCGGCGAACCGGGAGTTCGCATGCATCCATGGAGCAGGTTCTGGTGCGGGGTCTTATCCAGGGTCCGGTAGCGGGTGCCCAGCGCTTCGACGAGGTCACGTGCTTCTGAAAAGGTGACCCGCCGTGCGAGGGGGATGTAGACGTGGCGACCGCCGTTGGGGGAGTAGTCCTCAATCCAGCGGGCCCCAACCGAGTGCAGCCAGGCCTGGACCGCTCGGACGTCGGCCTGTACCCAATCGAGTCCGGCCACTGAGGAGTCAAAGTCGAGAAAGATTGCCGCGCAGGTTCCGTCCTTACCGAAAATTTTCACGGCCGCGGGCAGCGAGGGGAGTGCTTCGGTCAGGTTCCGTTCGTGCTTCTGCGGGTACGTTTTACCTGCATCACGAGAGAGGCGCATTCGGGGCTGGCCGGCTAGCAAGGGAGCTAGAGCTGCCCAAACGGTTGCAGGGTCGTCTGGCTGCGTTGACACGCCAACAGCGGGGCGTGCTGGCAGCACGGAGACGTGCTGATGTACGATGTGGGTAATCCTTTCGGGGATTGAGGTACGAAAAAGGGCCGATCCTGCCAGATCGGTTTCATAGCAACACAAAGGATGGCCTGTTTAGGCTCTCCACGACTTACAATCTGATCCGCCGGCAAGCAATCCAGAGGGTAAGTCTCAAGCTTCGAAGGCCCGCCTAGTGCGGGCCTTCTCTTTTGTTATGAGGCGATGCGGATGGGCAGCTCCTGCTGGTAGTCATCCTGGTCGAGTGCGGCCAGATCCTCTTGCAGCTTCGGCTCTACAACGGACAGAACGTATTCAGTGACGGTCAGACCCTTGTGGGCGGCCACCTTGGCAATCCCGTCAGCGGTGTGTTCCTGTGTGCGGAAACCAATGAACTTACGCAGGCCTTTACTGGGGCGCCCGCCGCCTCGATTTACTGCTACTGCCGTCATGTGCTGTGTCCTTTGAATTTTGTACCCGCTAGAGCGGTTACAGCTTCATCGTTGTATTGCCTGCCGCTCAAACTGACTGGGTTGTCATTGCGACTGCTCTGAAGCTATCACCGGCCAATTGAAGGGGCGGGGATTTGTTTTCAGAAAACGGTAGCGTGTCGCGTTTGTGACTTTGAGCTCGATCTTCGCCTCGGTACGGGGAATGGTTTCCCAACAGCAACCGCTCAGCAGTTAGGGGTCGGCCAATGACTGGTCTGGCCCAAGGTTGACGATCGGTTACGTGCCGGCCCAAGCCCTTCAGTCCTCTCAACGTGTTCAGCACACCAACTTCGCCCTCTCCTGTGACGGGCAGCCCGGTGGGTTTGCTGCTCGAGCCACCCTTGGTGCCATCTTTTAGCAGAAGCTTGGGGGAGTAATGTGCTGCGCCCGGCCTGCCGCAGGCGGCAGACCCACCCGCCCAAGGTGCCCCGCACCCCCCCTCCCCATGCCCCTTCTGCGGCCCTACGACGTCAGCGACTGCCACAGTGAAGTTGCCTAATTGTTCCTTCAACAGCCCAAGCAAACGACAGACTACATACATGCTCCGCACATGCACAACTCACTTCCTGTACCCTCTTGTAGTCGTCAGGTAGCATTCTGTTAGCTGCCCGCCTGCTCTGTGTGGCGGCCTATACAAGAGGCTGAGCTTGGCTAAGGAGCTTTATAGATGGCAAATGGGGGCCGCAGCGTGTTTCTCACGCAACAGCAGAAGAAAGAGCGCCTGGCGGATCGCATGGGCATCCTGGTGGATATCTGGGAGTCCGATCACAACACTGTGCTCACGTACCCTCATGTGGAAGAAGCACTTTCGGCCCACGGAATCCACCTGTCTCGGACGCGCTGGTCATACTTGATCAACGGCACCGGCAGCCTGGTGACCGATCAGGAACTGCTAAAGGGCATAGCAGAGTACGTTTTTGCCGTACCTGCCAGTTATCTGTGTGATCTCAACAGCGAGACTCCCCCTGAGGTGGAAGCGCGCATGGAGTTCCTTGTGCAGATGCGCAAGCTCAAGGTGAAGAACTTTGCGGCAAGAAACCTGGGGGCCACCTCGCCTGAAATGCTACGGACGATTACCAGGATCATCGATGCGTCGATGAACGGCGAAGAGGAGGACTGAATGGGCCTCCCACCGGTGGCAGAAAAGGTCCGGGAGTTATGCGGAGACGGCACGACGTCAATGGCGGAGGTCCTGGAACGTCTGGCCGTCATCTGCGAAAAGCCGATCAAGCTGATCGAGCAGGAGGGGTCTTGGGGAACTCTGACAGCCTTCAAATTGGACTTTGAAGATCACTTCAAGATCTATGTCCCGCCGCAAAACTCGACGCAGTACAAGCTTCATTGCATCTATCACGAGCTCGGACACATATATCTGGAGAGCTTTCAAGGCCACTTGGTTCTGCCCGATTTCTCTGAAGAGATGCTGAAGGAGGCTGCCGGCGCGAAAAGCATGAGCTGCTGTTCTGTTCTGAATCATCCCGTAGAACGCTGGGTGGAGGATTTTGCTTTCGAGATGTCAAAGAAGACCCGCGCACGTAACTCCTCCGAGACTGATCCTTTCCTCTGATAGACCATGAAACAGTTGCTCTTTGCGCTGCTCAGTGCCCTATGCCTCCTTCGGATCCCCTCGGTAGTCAAGGTGGCGGAAGCCCGGGCATCGTGGGTGGCATCGATGTTCGGCTTGGCGGCACTTTATGTCCTGGGAACGGTTGCGCCGCTGGCGTCCATCGACAGCTACCTCGGTGGCGTCAACGTGACGAACCTTCTTCAAGCCATATTCGCGCTGTTGGCGATCTTCTTCTTCAACGACAGCGTGCGGCGGTTAGCAACCGTACCAGTCAGGTGGAGTTACTATGCTCCCTTGTTGAGCATTCCCATCATGATTGTCAGCTTCGCCCTCATTGAGGACAAAGGTCCAACCTCTGCGGACTTCATTGACTACCGCATGGACCAACTTGCGACTGCCACTTACAGCGGCACGTACATGTTCGCGTTGCTATTCACCGTGCTTAGGATCATCTACATGCTTCGGCACAAGGCTAGGGGCCTGTACGCAACATTCTCAGCGGGCTTGGTCGTCGTCGCGGCGGCCGTCTCGTGCCACATTGCATATGTGCTGCTGTTCCACTTCACGCCGTGGGATGCCTTCGCAGAGGCGATCGGAGCCTGGTTTGACCGTCTTTTCTATGCCGGCCTCTCGGTGACTGCCGCGGGGTGGCTAATTCTTTTCCTGTCCAAGCAGCTGCCGAGGTTGCGGCTCTGGATGATCGATGCGCTTTGGCTTACTGCGCTGAGGATCCGGGTAAATGCAGATACGTCTCGGGTTAGTCCGGCATGGGACCTGTTCAACGAAACGCTGGAAAATGGGGTCTACAAAAGCCTCATCGTTTTGCACAACTACCAGCGGGGGAACATGTGCCCGTTCCCGGAGTCTGTTCAGGGCAGGATCAGCCAGATCGAGGCCAAGCTGGACGCGCGGGTCTAGCCTTCGGTCAGGATCGTTTTGTTGATCCAACTCGTGAGTTCGTTGGTGAAGGTGTGGGGTGACACATTCCACTCCTGGGTGTGGTGCGCCTCAGGTAAGGGAATCAGGGTGACGGTGTCGGGGTTCGCGCGTTGGAACGCCGCCGAGATTTCCCAGGGAACCTCCTGATCGGCACTCGAGTGCAGGACCAGGGTTGGGATTGACACACGGTTAGGTATGTCGACCCACTCAAGGGCATCGAAGTTGATCGGTTCTTCCAGCCCGAGCATCTTCGCGAAGGGTTGAGCCTGAAGCAAGGACATGACAAGGCCGGCTCCTACGGCAGGCACGCCGGCGGCCTCCGCTCCCGCCCTGATGGTTTTACGCCAGCTCGTGACCGGTCCAACCAGGACAATCCCGGCGATCCGGTCACGGTAGGCGCTACGCTCCGCTGTGAGCAGGGCGATCGTCCCACCCATTGACCAGCCCGAGAGGATGATTCGCTGTGCACCGTGAGCCACGGCGTAGGCCACAGCGCTTTCCACGTCTCGCCATTCTGTTTGACCAAGGTGGCTCGATTCGGCCTGTGGTGGGCTGACCTCCAGGTCGCTGCGGAATGAGGGGACCAAGGAGGTGAATCCCAAGGCGCTGAAGGCGTGGACGTCACGAAACATGATCGAGCGGTCGGTCCAGCTGCCATGGATGTGGATCACCCATGTGTCCGCGCTCCTACCTTCGAATAGCCATGCCGGCGCCGCGCCGTAGGCAGTGGGGATGTGTACCTCTTCAAAACGCCCGGCCACAGCGGAAGGTTCGAAGAACACGTCGGGCGTCCAGTCGACCACGGGTCCCAAAGTCACCGGCCCGGACCCCGTCGGATGGATTCGACGCTCCACGAACTTTTGCTCCTCGTCGATCAGGGTGACCTCGCCGACCCTGGTGAAACGCTCGGCCGCAGGGTCGAACACGGCGAAGTCGCCGTGGGCTTTGGTGTAGTCATCCAAGTCGATGCGGACTCTGCGGCCATCATCTGTCAGCTCGGCACGACGGTAGTCCTTTGGGCCCCGTTTAACGATCTTGCGGGCCATGATGACCGCTAATCCGAATAGTGAGCCCGCGGGTACGAGGAACGCCAGGCAGGCGAGGTTACGCCTTGTCGTCAGCATCATGTCCCGCCCTCCAGCGCCAACCCCGGGAAGAGTATCGAAGCCCAATCATCGTAAACGTTCCTCAAGCCTTGGATATGTATGAAGCATGCACACGACATTCGTTGCACATGTCCACTACAGGCAGATAGTCTTGGGGTGGGCCAGTTGGGGGCTCAAGGGGGAATTTGCATGCAGCGGAAGTCACTTGGTCTCGTGGCGGTCATCGTGGTCCCCGGCATCTTGATAGGGCTGGTCTTTTCCATCCTCTTGCTCCTCGCGCCAGCAAAGCCCGCGGCTGCCGATTGCGGCGCGTCCGTTTCAGTTGTCATCAACGCCGAAACGAAGGTCGAGGGCTACACCGAGGAGCAGTTGAAGAACGCCGCTGCGATCATGGGTGCCGGTAAGGCTCTGGACCTGTCCGTGAAGGGTCAGATGATCAGCGTCATGGTGGCGCTGGGGGAGTCGGGCCTGCGCGTTCTGGACTACGGTGACGGACCGGGTCCCGATTCCCGTGGCTTGTTTCAGCAGCGCGACAACGGCGCGTGGGGCTCCTACGCCCACCGTATGCACCCGACCATCAGTGCCACGAACTTCATCAAGGCCCTGCAAAAGGTCGAGGGCTGGGAGCTGCTAGAGCCGACCCTTGCCGGCAACAAGGTGCAGCGCAACGCCGACCCGTACCACTACCAGAAGTACTGGCCGGAGGCCGTAAAGCTCGTCCAGGCACTCTCGGACGGGCAGTTCACCCTCGAAGGCAGCGACTGCGCCATCCCAGGCCACTCCGGTGCCGGGGATGACTACCCGTGGAAAGACTCTCCGACCTGGATGCAGGTCGGAGCTAGCACTGCCGCCGCATCACCGCTGGGCATGTTCTACCGCGAATGCGTGGACTTCGCCCTATGGCGGGTGAACCAGCAAATGGGGTCCACCGGCGAACCGTTCAAGTTCCTCAACGGCAACTTCCGCCCCGACGGGCAGGGCCTTGGTTCGGCCCTGACGTGGAAGGCCGGCTGGGACGCCAAAGGTTGGGCCACCGGTTCCGCCCCCCGTGTTGGGGCGGTCGTCTGGTACGCACCGGGAACCGGGGGAGCGGACCCCACTTTCGGTCACGTCGCCGTGGTCAAGGAAGTCAAGGACGACGGGACCTACGTCGAAGAGGGCTACAACGGCAACCCGCCCCCGGACGATCACAACTACTACACCCGGACCGTCAGCAGCGGTGTCCCTTCAGCCTTCCTGTACCTGCCCACCCAAGAGGAGAAGAAATGAACAAGCCCCTGGCCCTCATCGCAGTAGCCCTGCTCTGCACCGCGTGCGCACCGGCAGCGAACACCACGTCGGCACAGGAAGACCCCACAGCCGCCACGCCGTCGGCCCCGGTTTCGCTGAGCGCCAGCAGCGGCCCACAGGCTCCCGGCGGCACGGTCCCGGCCACGATCGGCATCGCCTGGGATCAGGCCAGCAAGGACGCAGCCGTGGACATCGCTGGGAAGGCCATGGCGGACTTTGCCCGCCCCGGTGTGGAGGAAAAGCAGTGGGCCAATGATCTTGCCCGCTGGCTGACGCCACAGGCCACCGCCGATTACTCGGCGGTGGACCCGGCCAACATTCCCGCCAGCCGCGTCACCGGCCCGGCCACACTGAACGTCGATGAAGCCAACGGCTACGGGGTCATGGCGGCAGTGCCCACCGACGCCGGGACCTACACAGTGCAGCTGCTCCGCACCGGCAAGGACGCCCCGTGGAAGGTCAACCGCCTCACACCACCGGCTTCCTGACACTCCTCACCACGTTTCAGAAAGGTAGAACGCTATGGTCCTGAACCAGACAGATGTCCCGGCCTTCCCCAAGATCAACGCCATCGTCCGTGCCAACGGCACAGCAGAAGTGGTTGTTGCCGGCAACTCACGGAACGTGAAAGCGGCAGAGTCCCTGCAGCAACTCCGCGACAACGCCCTGTCCCTCGTCCTTAGGGAAGCGAAGACGCTGAATCGCCCGGTGCGTGTCCAGGTCGATGACCCGGAAGGCCAGGGTGAGCTGATCGTGCACCCGGACGGCACTAAGGAGTCCATCAACTACGTGGCCAAGGCCTCACGCCGCCGCGTGGCCGAAGCTCCCACCCAGACGGCAGCACCGCCCGCTCCTGCGGTTGCAGAAACCATCCCAGCGCCCATCAAAGACGAGCCGATCACTGACGTACCGGGAACCGTCCCATTAGCGACAGGAACATCCATGACCCTGACACCCGAAACCACGTCCACGCCGACCCCGGAAGCGCAGGAGGCACCGACCCGCCGCAGTCTGAAGGAAACCTCATTCCTGGTCAGCGCCCCGGTCCTGGAACCCGCCACCCAGGGCTGGCGGGGTGCACTCACGCGCCTTGGCCTCCGGATGGACCCGTCAGCCGAAGAACTCTCCGAGCGGGAAGATATCCGCACGGTCAGCCAGCACTGGCCAGGTCCCCGGACCATTGCCGTGGTCAACCGCAAGGGCGGTGCCAACAAGACCCCCACGGTCGTCATGCTCTCGGCCATCCTCGCCCGCTACAGCGGGGCCGCCACCGTCGCCTGGGACAACAACGAATCCCAAGGCACGCTGGGGTGGCGCACGGAAAAGGGCGCCCATGACCGCAGTGTCCTGGACCTGATCGATTCCTCGACCGAACTGCTCTCCCCGGCAACGAACGCCGCCGAGATTGCCAAGTTCGTCCACCACCAGACCGCAGACAAATTCGATGTCCTGCGCTCGGATGAGAACGAGGAAGGCGACCACGAAGTGACCGCCGAGGAAGTCGACATCGCCCACCAGGTCCTCACCCGCTATTACCGGCTGGTGGTCATGGACTCGGGCAACACTGCCCGGGCGGCGAACTGGCGCCGGATGATTCACCACACCAACCAGCTCGTCGTGCCTGTAACGGCCATCGAGGACCGCGCAGAAGCCGCCCGGTTGACGCTGCAGACCCTCGAATCCCGTGGCGGCCACGACGCCGAACTGGCCCGCAACGCCGTTGTCATCGTCTCCGAATCCACCGACGCGAAGCGCGCCATGTCAGGAGATGCCCTAAAGAGGGCCAAAGACGAGGCCCAGCGCATTGCGGACGGCTTCGAACCATTCGTCCGGGCCGTCGTGAGGATTCCTTACGACCCGGCGCTGGTCAACGGACCTATCCGCTATGAAGCCCTCCAACCCGCTACCCAGCGGGCATGGCTGGCGGCCGCGGCCGCCGTCGCCACCGGCTTCTAAGTACCCTTTGACCGCCACAATCCAGTCCTGAAAGGAGGATGCAGATGAACCAGCAACTGAACCCCTGGATCACCAGCCCAGAAACGGCAGAGCCCGAAGCCGCCACCGCAGATGAACATGTTTCTCCGCCGGTGATCATCACCGGCCCGGTCCTGGGGATGGTGGAACCGGACGCAGCTGACCGCCTCGCCCGTCGCGCGGTCACCGGCACGGCAACGGTCTGGGTTACCGGCGTCCACGGGGGAGCGGGCGAAACCCGGCTCAGCCACCTCGTGGAGGGCGCACGCCCGACAGAACATGCCTGGCCCATCCTTGAAGACGGCTTCAGCAAACCTGCCGTCCTCCTGGTTTGCCGCTCAGACATGCACGGACTGAAAGCAGCGCAAAGAGCCCTCATCCAATGGGCCTCCGGCGCAGCTCCCGACGTCAACCTGCTAGGCCTCGCGGTCCTGG
>NZ_CP084554.1:0-116734 GCF_021870055.1 Arthrobacter sp. FW306-06-A
GGCTCTTCCGCCGCCGGCTCGCTCGCCACGATCGGAGCAGCAATCGCACCGGCCCCTCTCTGACGTCTGCCGAACAAGCTCCTCAGACCCACGCCTAAACCCCCTACTTGATGGAATGAATGACCCGCCAAGGTGGGGCGCATTGGGGGGACGACCTGCCCTGGCGGGACCCTTCCACCGTATCAATACCGGCGAATCCCCTTTGACCAAGACAGAGGGCCCGCATTCCAAGGAATGCGGGCCCTCTGCTGGTAAACATCCTGCTGCTTACGTCTTCGAGCATGACACATCAACTGGCTTATTTGGAGGTCTAAGCCCTGCCGTCACCGGCCAACTGGGGGGAACGGCCGGTGACGGGGGCAGTACAAGTTTAATGCCGCAAAAGCCTGGTTTCCGCTGCGCTTCAACCAGAGAATCGGCGTCCGCTGGCGCGGCCGGCTGTTGGGTGCTGCCGGTCCGTCGCAGAGCTCCGGCCCGTCATCACCTGTTTGTTTACAAGCTTTTTCTGGTTGCTGTCCTGCGGATTCTAGGCGTCCGCTCCAGCCTGTCTAGCCCCGGTTCCGCAGGCTCCACCAGGGCCTGCGGTCCGAAAATTCTTTAGCCAGGGATCCTCGCACGCTCGAATCCCGCAAGATTTTTCTGCCCTTGCCCTGCCGGGTAGACAGGCTTCCGTCGGCCGCCGAGCAAGCAAGCTTGCCAGCAACCAAAAAACAACGGGGGGAGCAGGGGAGCTGGCCGGTCACCACGAGCCGCCCCACCCACCCCACTTCTCGGACAAGAAGGAACACCACCCAATGAACGCAATCACCACCAAGACCGTGACCACCGCCGACACTGGCGAGACCATCGACGGCGTGACCGTCCTCGGGGATTACCACATGAACGGCGGCTACGACTGGATGGAACTCATCGGCGAACACGGCTGGGCCGTGATCCCCAGCTGGGGGCACGAGGGCTGGGACCTGGGCCAGTGGCCCTACGTCATGGTCGCCGGGATCCGCACCGCCGATGCCATCGGCAACCTGTTTGGCATGGCCACGTACTGCGAGGGCGACGTGACCTGCACGTACTACCGGACTAAGGCCAGGTTCTGGGACGCGATCAGCGAACAGGCGTTCTTCCACTGGAAGAACGGACAGGCTCACGGCCCGGACGACCTCCCCGAAGCCGCCGCCGAACTGCCCAGCCGGTACCGCATGCCCTACGCCGTCCACGCCGCCTAACCACCGGAACCCTTGCCGGGCGGGAAAGCCCCGCCCGGCAAGGCCCGGCCATCGTCACCGAAGGACAAGCACCATGACCGAAAACAGCCGCATCACTGAAAACACCGCGCAGACCGTGGTGTTCCTCGAAACCCTCGCCAAGCTCGTTGAAAAATCCCCAGTCACCTACAGCGCGGCCGCCGCGAAAGACCTCGCCGCGCACGTCCGCGGCATGGCTGAAGCGGTGACCAGCGATGCCCGCGTCGATCCTGGGTTGCTGGACGTGACCCGGCGGTACGCAGCGCTGGACTGGCACAACGAACTCGTGGCCGTCCTGTTCTCACCGGAGCACCGGCCCACAATGACCTAAGGCCGCACGGGGACTCATTTGCTCAAATACTCAAATGAGTAAGTGAGTCCTCGTCAGTGCTGCCTGTACCTGCCCAAGGTGCGCGGGCGGTCCGCCGCCCCTGGCTGGCTCGGGTTGGTGGTCGCCGGCGGCGGACCGCCGTTCCCGCCAACAGCCCCGGACGGATCACCTGGTGTCGGCGGCCAGCCTGACAGATGGGCCGGCCCGGGCGGATCCGGTGGCCCAGGGGACGGGCATGCTCGCAGGGCTCGCACTGGTTTGCGCTGCGCTTCAACCAGTTGATCGGGCGTCCGCTGGCGCGGCCGGCTGTTGGGTGCTGCCGGTCCGTCGCAGAGCTCCGGCCCGTCATCACCTGTTTGTTTACAAGCGTTTTCTGGTTGCTGTCCTGCGGATTCTAGGCGTCCGCTCCAGCCTGTCTAGCCCCGGTTCCGCAGGCTCCACCAGGGCCTGCGGTCCGAAAATTCTTTAGCCAGGGATCCTCGCACGCTCGAATCCCGCAAGATTTTTCTGCCCTTGCCCTGCCGGGTAGACAGGCTTCCGTCGGCCGCCGAGCAAGCAAGCTTGCCAGCAACCAAAAAACAACGGGGGGAGCAGGGGAGCTGGCCGGTCACCATAGCCGCCCCACCCACCCCACTTCTCGGACAAGAAGGAACACCACCATGACTGAAAAACTGACCATCACCGGTCCCGCTGACCTGATCGCCATCGTCCCGCACCTGCTGGGCAACCGCCCGAAGGAATCCTTCGTGGTGCTCACGGCACGCGGGAACACCTTGGGCGCAACCTTGCGGATGGACGCCCCGGCCGCGTCCGCGCCGCTGGACTACGCGCAGATGATGACCACCTACGCCGCCAATGATGAGAAGGCCACGGCCAGCTACGTCATCGTCTACACCGACGAAACCGGCGGGGACGGCCCATTCCCCTATGCGGAGCACGTCGCGGCGTTGAGCATCGAGCTGGCGACGGCACGGATGCCTGTGCGGCAGGTTCTGCTGGTCACCAGCGCCCACTGGGGAACCTACGGCACCGCGGAGAGGAACCCGCTGGACGCTATTAAGGACAGCCAGGCCAACGCGACGCTGACCTACTTCGGCTCAGCGACGGACATCGACGTGTACAACCCGGCGTTGCTGGGCAGGTGGGCACTTCCGGTGGAAGCACCCGAGGGGACCTTCGAGGACCTCGAAATGGCCTGCACGACGTGGCAGGCTGTCCTGGACGCAGACGGAATGCCTGACACCGAAACCGCCCGTGCACTGGCGGCAGCATTCCAGCACCGGCACCTCCGTGACTACCTGTTCCGGGACACCATCACCACCCACAACGGCAGCTTCGGAGACGTGCTGACCGGAAAATTCACCGCCCGTCCCGACTGGGCACGCGTGGACCGCGCCGAGGCTATCGCTTTCGAGCTGATGAAGGTCGTCCCGGCAGGACAGCGGGCGCCCATGCTGACCCTGATGGGCTGGCTGGAGTGGCTCAAGGGCCACGGAAGCCAGGCCGACCGCTACCTGAAACTCGCAGCCGAGGACGTATCCGACTTCCGGCTCGCGGTGCTGCTGCGGGAACTGATCAACAACGGCCACATCGCCGACGTCGCCCGCAACGAGCACATGTCCTACAACCGCCGCCTGATCTAAGAGCCACCAGAGGCCGGGACGGATCACCCTTGAGGGATCCGACCCGGCCTTTCCGGTGGCGGGGCGGCCTCCCCCGCATTCGCTCCTCCGGCCGCCGGTCACGCTGACGCGGGCGGAGCCCACACCCAGAAAACATGCAGGATCCCGGACTACAGTGGGCATGAAGCATCACAAACGGGAGGGCACGCACTTTGGGACACGAATACATCCTGACCGAGGACGACCAGCCGGCTGCCGACGCCAGCCTGGCCGAAGACATCCTCGAGCTGCAGCTGCTCACCGCCGGCGACAAGACAGGGCCCATCGACGTTGGCCACGCCCGGGAACACCACAACTTCTAGCACCCAGGCAGCAAGGACGCTGCACCACAGATTTCCTTTGTCCGAGGAAAAACCGCGAAAGGCCGGCCTACGTGCCGGCCTTTCGTCATGTCCGCTCGTTTTCAGATCTCCATCGCCACAACGTCACGGCCGCCACACTGTTGAGGAACGCGATGAAAACATCGCCCGAAGCAGGCCGGCCGATGGCCAGGTCCACGGCCACCAGCACCAGCGATCCGGCTGCGGCAACCGTGAAGACCACAGCCAGGATCCGCAGCATCCTGTGAGGGCGGCTCGGGCGCGGCGCCGGATCAGTCATGCCCCCACCCTAAGCAGGGCAGGAAAGCGTAAGCGATAGGGGAGTGGCCGGCTCGGGCGGATCGGTGGCGCGGGGAAGGGAATGCTCGCAGGGCTCGCACTGGTTTGCGCTGCGCTTCAACCAGAGAATGGGCGTCCGCTGGCGCGGCCGGCTGTTGGGTCCAGGGTGCGCCGTCGCAGAGCTCCGGACACCCTGGCCCTGTTGTTTACAAGCGTTTTCTGGTTGCTGTCCTGCGGATTCTAGGCGTCCGCTCCAGCCCGTCTAGCCCCGGTTCCGCAGGCTCCACCGGGGCCTGCGGTCCGAAAATTCTTTAGCCAGGGATCCTCGCACGCTCGGATCCCGCAAGATTTTTCTGCCCTTGCCCTGACGGGTAGACAGGCCTCCGTCGGCCGCCGAGCAAGCAAGCTTGCCAGCAACCAAAAAACAACGGGGGGAGCAGGGGAGCTGGCCGGTCACCACGAGCCGCCCCACCCACCCCACTTCTCGGACAAGAAGGAACAACACCAATGACTGACGAAAACCGCATCGCACGCGCCGCGCTGACCAGGATGTTCGCACCGACTGACCTTGTAGCCCGCGCCCTTGTTGCCCGTCATGGTGCACACGCCGCCTACAGGATGGCCCTTGGAGCACGCCCGGTGTTCCCGTTCTGGGACGTCACGGCCGAGGAACTGGCCGACGGCCTGAGCCGCTGGGCGCCGCACCCCCGCGAGCTCGACACCCACGCGGCAGAGGCTGATCTGGCCACCATCGAGCGGCTGGGCGGCGGTTTCCTGATCCCGGGCGATGAGCACTGGCCGACAGGGCTGGACGACCTGCCCGACGCACCCTACGGGCTTTGGTACCGGGGCGACATCGGGAAAGGGATCCCGGCACCGTCCCGGTGCACGGCGCTGACCGGTTCACGGGACAGCACCAGCTACGGCGCGGCCGTCACCGGCGACATCGCCTATGGGCTGGCGCAGCGAGGAATCTGCGTGATCTCCGGGCTTGCCTACGGCATCGACGCGCACGCCCACCGCGCCGCGCTGGCCGGAAGCCAGGGCGACGGACCGGCCACCATCGCGGTGCTGGCCGGAGGCCTTGACCGGGACTACCCGTCCGGGAACGCGGACCTCGCGGCAGCGATCCGCGCCAACGGCCTGACGCTCTCGGAGCTGCCCCCAGGAGCCGCGCCTACTAGGGCCCGTTTTTTGCAAAGAGGCCGCATCATTGCGGCGCTGGCCGGAGTGACGTGTGTTGTGGAAGCCCGCTGGCGCTCCGGTGCGCTGAACACCGCGCACCACGCCGAAACCATCGCCCGGCACGTCGCAGCAGTTCCGGGCAGCGTGCACAGCGCCAACTCGGCAGGATGCCACCGGCTCCTGAAGGAAGGAACCGCCGCGCTGGTGACCGACGCGGCCGAACTGACCGAACTGCTCGCCAGCTAGGCCCGAAGGGTGGCCGGCCTTTCGGGGCCGGTCACCGCGGGCGGTCCGCCGCCCCTGGCTGGCCTGGGTTGGTGGTCGCCGGCGGCGGACCGCCGTTCCCGCCAACAGCCCCGGACGGGTCACCTGGTGTCGGCGGCCAGCCTGACAGATGGGCCGGCCCGGGCGGATCCGGTGGCCCAGGGGACGGGCATGCTCGCAGGGCTCGCACTGGTTTGCGCTGCGCTTCAACCAGTTGATCGGGCGTCCGCTGGCGCGGCCGGCTGTTGGGTGCTGCCGGTCCGTCGCAGAGCTCCGGCCCGTCATCACCTGTTTGTTTACAAGCGTTTTCTGGTTGCTGTCCTGCGGATTCTAGGCGTCCGCTCCAGCCTGTCTAGCCCCGGTTCCGCAGGCTCCACCAGGGCCTGCGGTCCGAAAATTCTTTAGCCAGGGATCCTCGCACGCTCGAATCCCGCAAGATTTTTCTGCCCTTGCCCTGCCGGGTAGACAGGCTTCCGTCGGCCGCCGAGCAAGCAAGCTTGCCAGCAACCAAAAAACAACGGGGGGAGCAGGGGAGCTGGCCGGTCACCATAGCCGCCCCACCCACCCTACTTCTCGGACAAGAAGGACATACATTCATGACTGCAACACCCACGCTTGAAATGCTCGACCCGGCTACCCTGACCGTGGACGTGAACGTCCGCAAGGACGCCGCCCTGACTCCGGATTTCATTGCCAGCATCAAGGAACACGGCGTGATGGAACCGGTGATCGCCCACCGCAAGGACGACGGTACCGTGCATGTGCTGATGGGCCAGCGCCGCACCCGCGCCGCCGTCGAAGCCGAACGGCCCCTCATCCCGGTGATGATCATCGACAGCCCGGAAGAGGCTGAACGCATCGTGACGCAGGTGGTGGAGAACATCCAGCGCGCCGAACTCACCGAAGCGGACGAGGCCGAGGCCTACCACCAGCTGTCTTTGATTGGTGTTTCGGTGGCCGCCATCGCGAAGAAAACCGGACGCACGAAGACCACTGTGGAAAGCGCATTGAAGGCCAAGTCCTCCGATGCCGGAGCGGCCGCCCTAGGCAAAGGATGGAGCATCGAGGAAGCGTTGATCATGGCCGAGTTTGAAGGGAACCAGGAGGCGACGGAGGAATTAGAGTCCGTCATCATGGACGAACCGGACCAGCTCCTTCACGTCGCCCAACTGCTGCGGGACAAGCGCGAAAGCGCCGCCGCCCTCGCCGCGCTGATCGAGGAACTGGAAGCCCAAGGCAAAACCATTGTCGAGGACGCCGGACACTATGCCGACGACGAGAATTTGTACGTCTCAGCGGCCAACCGGGCAGACGGGGAACCGGCCACCGACGAGGACGCCAACGCCTACGTGATCAGCACCGACTACCGGGGCCAGCCCAACGCTAAACCGGCCATCACAGGTTGGAAGGAACTGGGCTTCACCCCGAAGTACGAGCGCTACGACGGCGGCCGCCAAGCACAGACAGGCCCGATGACCGACGAGCAGAAGGCCGAACGCAAAACGCTGATAGAGAGAAACAAGGCGATGGTTGCGGCTACTACGGTAAGGCGCGAGTTCGTGAAGAGTTTGCTGGCGCGTAAGCAGGCCCCGAAGGGCTGGCAGTACTTCACCGTGCACGCCATCACCCACCACTCTGAAACGGCCAGCGGCTATGACGGGAAGGTGGCGGCTGTGATGGTCGGGGCGAAGGTCGAAGAGTCCAACGCCTGGGCGTGGAACCCGCTCCGTGACCACGTCGGCAAGACGACGACGCGTCCGGAGTTTTCCCTGATCGCGCTGGTGTGCGCAGGGTATGAAAAGACGATCGCCAAGGACTCGTGGCGGTCCCCGAGCCAGACCCACCGGGACTACCTGAAGCAACTGGTCACGTGGGGATATGTTGACCGGACTAAGGCGGGCGTCCCCTCACTGGCGTACGCAAACCGATCACGAAGGACTAAGAAATGAAGCCCGGAGGTGATGAAATGTCAGTGCTCCGCGGCAGCATGATCCTCGTGAAGTAAGGATCTATCAGACCCTGAGGTTGCTGACCTCGGACGACTGGGCCAATGGAGGCTGCAGTATGGGTATTCAGAATCAGGGCATCGTGGGTGACCTCCCCTCCCTTGGCAGGGTTAGGGCCTTGCCTGCATCTCCGTATTGGGAAATGTTGGACCGTGATGATGCGCGCGTGCCCAGTGTGGAACGGTATTTGCAGGACTTCTGGGCGCGGGGGATGAGCTCATCGAGTGTGGAGTCTTATGCGCGGGACCTTTTGAGGTGGTTCCGCTTTCTATGGGGTTCCGGCAAGGAATGGCACCGCGTGACCCGCGATGACGTACAGGAATTCGTGGCAATGCTTCGGGCATCGACGAAGACGCCGGCGCGGCCACGGCGGCCTGTGCCAGCTGTAAACGAAGTATCGGGCAAGCCCTATTTGAGCGCCCAATACTCGCCACGAACTATCAACCACAACCTGTCAGTGCTCTTCGCGTTCTATGACTTCCACCGAAGAGCATTGACCGGGCCACTGCGGAATCCAGTGCCAGAGCGGACGGGCCATTACGGACGTTTTGGGGCGCACCACAACCCAGAAGATGAATACCGACAAGGACCTCGAGCTGACTACCGCCAAAAGGTCCCCGTCCAGGCGCCGCGATCCATACCCGACAAGGCCTTCCAAGACCTGTTCACCAAGCTCAGGACGGACAGGGACAGAGCCTTGGTCGCCTTCTACGTCTCCAGCGCCGCCAGACCCTCGGAGCTTGTCGGACTAACCAACGGCATGGTCGACGTGGGGCAACAATGCATCTCGGTCGTGCGCAAGGGCTCCGGAGCGGTCCAGCGGATCCCCGCGTCTAACGAGGCCTTCACGTGGTTTCGGCTTTACCAGGAAACGTTGCCTGAAGATCTCATCCGGCCAGGGGCCGCCGCCTGGTGGACTTTACGAAAGCCCTACCGGCCGCTCAACTACGAAGCCGCCAGGGGCATTCTTCGGCGTGTGAATTCTGTTCTGGGTGCTAACTGGGCCCTCCACGACTTTCGCCACACAGCCGCTGTTCGCATGGCGCGAGATCCGAACGTCTCCCTCAGGGATATCCAGGCGGTCCTCGGACACGTCCACATCACCACAACCGAGAACTACTTACGGCTCCGCGAGGACGAAGTCATTGAACGGGTGAATCAGCATTTCGTCTCGCGTGCGGCAGCGAAGAGGAGCCCCGGGACCCCTCCTGATCGGCCGTCGCCGTACGCGGCTGCAGACATGACCGAGCTTTTTGGAGGCAGCCAGTGGCAATAGTTCGCGATTACGTCCCCTCATCCCCTGTGCCCACCGCACCTCCAACGCCGGAAGCCGACCCGCAAAGCTGTATTCCACGTCTCTCCTCGATAGCCCAGGACGAGCTGATTGAACGCGCCAAAGGCCTCACTGGCGCCGATGCGGTTACTGTCCGGGGCGTCAGGGTCATTCTGAAGGCGTTGAGTGAATTCGAGGGCCAGACATGGCAGCAGCGGTGGGAAAACGCCGGCTGCCAAGATCCTGGCCGTGACTGGAAAGACCGGCTCGGCAGCCCGTGGAAAGGGATCTACCTTAACCGGGCAGCCTTCGAATCCGCGAACGGAATCGCAGACCTCATAGCGATGGACGTGATCCGCCCCAGTTACACCTGGCTTCGAGAAGGATCACCAAGGCTCCGCCGTATTCGCTTGAACAGGCATCCGGACTTCTTCACTCAGATGACCGAACATGGGCTAGGGCTGCAGGTGCGACCGTCAAACATCGAAAACGGCCTCACGGTCATGACGAAAGTACTGGCCCACACCGGCGCGCACTTGCAGGAGCTACGACCTGAACATCTACTGGGATTCCGGGATTACCAGATCGAGCGAGGCAAGACACCGGACGGGCTCACCTATGCCTGGGCCGCGCTGAAAGATCTGAGGATCTTCGACTCCACCACACCAGGACTATTACAGGCGGTCGCCGGCAGGCGGCCTTCCGTCCCCGAGATGGTCGACTCCTACGGAGTCCGAAGCCAACCGGTAAGGGACATGCTGGTGCGCTATCTCCAGATCAGAGAACCCTCGGTGGACTACTCCACCCTTCGGTGGATGGTCTACGAACTGGTCAAGAACTTCTGGCTCGATATTGAAGCTCACAACCCCGACGCCAACAGTCTGCGTATCGGCTTTGAAGAAGGCCGGGCCTGGCTCAGCCGATTTACACATGGATCCATCTCAACCAAACACCGCACGCTGTTCATCGTCAGAGGCCTTTACCTGGACATCGCGTCCTGGGCCACCGACGACGCCTACTGGGCTCAATGGGCCGCCCCTTCATTCCTGACACGCGAAGACACCTCTGGGGCCAACAAGCATAAGCGTCGGACCCAAGCCCGAATTCACCAAAGAATCCGGGATCTGAGCCCGATTCTGCCGAAGTTGCTGACCAGCACCGCCGAGCAACTCAAAGATGCTCAAGCGCTACTGGCTGCAGGAGCAGAGGCTGAGCAAGGCCAGGAATTCGAACATCAAGGCATCACCTACCGCCGCGTCGAGCTGAGACGGCGAACAATAAATGCGCCGCGAGGCTCAGGCCGAGTCTGGGTCACTGGCGGACGCTATGAACGTCGCTTTGACCTCACTCAACACGAGGACAACTGTTTCTGGAGTTGGGCGGTGATCAACACCCTGAACGAGACAGGAGTGCGAATCGAGGAGTTGGTCGAGATCACCACTCACGCATTCTCGATTTACCGGTTGCCAGAAACCAGGGAGGCGCTTCCCCTTCTTCAGATCGTCCCGTCAAAGACCGACAGGGAACGAATCCTTCTCATCTCTCCGGAACTTGCACACGTCTTCGCACTCGTGAAGAGGCGGATTGCCGCCGTTGACGGACGTGTGCCGTTGGCCGTCCGCTACGACGGCGCAGAGCGCATCTACAGCCCGCCGCTCCCGCACCTGTTCCAGTTACGCACCGGAAGTGAACGGCGAACCATGTCACCATCCTGGGTCCGGATCGCCATCAAGGAAGCCGTACGGAGGGCCGGCATCAAAGATGATAATGGGGACGACTACAAGTTCACTCCGCACGACTTCCGCAGGTTGTTCGCCACATCAGCCTTGTCTGCGGGGCTGCCCATACACATCCTCGCCAAGCTCATGGGCCATCAAAACATCTCCACAACCCAAGGCTATGCAGCGATTCACGATGAGGAGACCCTTCGGCATTTCCGCAGCTTCCTCGATAGGCGTAGAGCTCTACGTCCACACGACGACTACCTGGAACCCACGGAAGCGGAGATAAGTGAGTTTCACGAACACTTCAAAAAGAGAAAGGTCGAATTGGGCAACTGCGGAAGGGCCTACGGAACACCCTGCATCCACGAACACGCTTGCATCCGGTGCCCAGTGCTCCGCCCCGACCCTGCACAACGGCCCCGCATGGAAGAACTTATAGGAGCCCTTCAGGACCGGAAATTGGAAGCTGAACAGCGCGGATGGCTAGGCGAACTCGAAGGCATAGAAATCAGTCTCCAAGCGGCAAAGGAAAAACTGAACCAGATGGCCCGGAAGGTGTCCCTCGGTATGCCGGGCATCCCCTCGGCCTGAAAGAGATTTATCCGCATCAAGCCCTACGGTGAGGTATCCGCCTTTTTCTGCTCCGAAGACAGCGAAGACAAGGCCAAATACCGCATCACCAAGGCAGCCGAAATGAGGCCTGCAGAAAACGGCAGGCAACCCTGCGCCGCCAGTACATAGAGTTGCGTCAAGGCATAGAAGAATCCGTTCGCACCGTTGAACGTATAGGTGCCGATGGACTGCATGAACATGTTTGAGAACAGCATGATCAAAAGACCGACTACACCAACGATGATTCCCGCCCATAAGGTGCGCCGGTACAGCAGCGACTTCGCGTTTGTAGTCATCTCATTTCCCCCAACATGAGCAACTCGTGCCATCGATAATCACCTAAGCACGTTAAGCGAAGCCCGACAAGGTCGGGCTTGCTGGTTGATGGAGCTGTTGGGGGGACAAGATGCCCTGGTGAAAGGGAAAACATCATGTGGGACGGCCGGGAACCAGTCAAGGGCGGCGTACCACCCTGGTCTGCCAGTAGTCTCGATTCGAGGGTTTTAAGGCTGAGCCCTGGTTCATCTGCTCGATCTTCTGGGTCGCCTTTTCGGACCACCGCACGGTCAGCTTCGCCCCACCAACACCAATCCCACCCGCGGTGAGTAGGGCACCGACCAAAACGGGATTCACCAAAAGACCCCCCAAGCTCAACAGAAAGAGGGTGAAACCAGTTAGCACCGCGAGGGCAACTCGGTCCTGTCGGTTCTGCAAACTGACAGACAGATTCCAGTAGGCGGAAACGCTGGTGAGGAGTTCCTCATCGGAAGTCATCTCATCCAGAACATCGTGGTTCTTCTGGGCAAATCCTTCTTCGTCAAGTGATCGGGCAAGTTCTGCAAACTCCTCGTCAATCGAGGTTTCTTTGAGCTGCTCACGAGTGGCTTGTTCGAAAAGACTTCTCATTGACAGAGCAATGCTCGGGCTATCCACGATGTTGGTATAAAAATTGCGCCCCCAAGGAAGCTTGGATACGTTCGCAAAAGTCCTTGCCACTGAGGAGACCGGGGAATTGCGCCCATTGAGCACCGATTCGACTAACGGCCTGACAGCGGAGTCCGAAACGCTAGCCACAGAAAACTTGGTTGGTTCCAAGGCAGGCTTGAGGAAATTTTGGAGGGCAAAGCCCGGGTATGCCTTGGAGAAACCCTGCAGCGGGGACATGTAGGCGGAGCGGAAGCTATGGAGGGCAGTTCCTTGGATGGATTGGGCGAAGTCTTCCAGTGGTGATTTGTAGGCTGCGCCGAAGGCGGAGCGGAAGCTATGGAGGGCAGTTCCTTGGATGGATTGGGCGAAGTCTTCCAGTGGTGATTTGTAGGCTGCGCCGAAGGCGGAGCGGAAGCTTTCGAGGGCCGTTCCCTGGACGGACTTGGCAAAATCGTGCAGCGGTGATCTGTAGCCTTCGCCAAATAACGTCCTACTCAAGCCGGTCAGCTGAGGAAACCCGTGGGAAAAAGCCAGCACCGAGCGATAGGAGGGCAAGAAAGCAGACTGAACCGACTGGCTTGCGTCAGGAGGACTAGTGGCGGCCTCGATCGGTCGGCTCGCTTCAGCTCGTAGTTCCTCCAGGGGAGACATGCGCCGTACTTCCTGAATCATTTATTCATTCTGCTTTATGATCCCGACAATATTGGAAGCGCGGGTCGTCAAGGCCCTCCAATGCGATGCCGCAGAAGTCGCCAAAATTTGGTCGAAACTAGCCAGCCCGCCGAGTCACACGCGCAACTGTTGTGGCTACTTGCGAATCACGTCAGATACTTCTCTGACGGTCAGCTGCTCCAACGTCTTGTCCCCGTTGATTCGCCAGCGGACGCCTTTTGGATCCGTAAACTCGACACCTACCTTCGGAGTCAGCCATTGCAGGGCTGCAACATCGTCGCCGCTAAAGGGACCGTCACCGGTGACCCTCCATACAAGGTCATAGCGAAATCCGGCGGCGCCTACTTTCGCTTCCTCGGCTCTCGAGATTGACTCTTCCATACCGTCCAGCTCAGTCATATCAGGGACGAGGAGTCGAGCGTCCTGGTATGGGCCTAACGACATTGGTTCATTCGACTGATGAAAGTGTGCCCTCACCTTCAACGCGAGGTGGCCATCGCTTGAGCGCGCATGTCCAGGATCGGGACGCTGATGCGCTGCGGTCACTTCGAGATCGACTAAGCGAGCGTACTTCTCGTGTTCCGCCCTCAAACGCTGTGTCTCTTGCTCCATCTGTCGCATGACCTCAGCCTTTGCCCGAGCCTGTCTTGCAACCGCAGCGTCTGATTTCTCTTGCACCTCTTCTTGCCGCTGTTCATGCTGGATTTCGACAGCCCTACTTTGTATCCGAAGTGCAGCAATTGCTCCGACAAAACCACAGAAAGTCACGACGACACCGGCCCACTCCGCTACGTTTCCCCACACAGTCTCAAGCGGTGCCGACTCGCCATTGAGAGCAAACAGAAGGACCACCACCAGAGCCGTCAGCCCAATGACTAGAGCTCCCAGCGCGTATTCAAGGTGGGTACGTGTCACCAACCACATCTTTAGCCGCTGCCTCTTGTTCAGACTTGGCGTCTTCAGTTCATCCACTGGACAAGTCTGCCGGACCCTAGACGAATCTAGGCTGATTGCTTCCACGACATCACGTACCCACAGAAGACGTTCCCGATCCGTTGACGACGACCGTTAGTCCGGAGAAGGTACACCGCCAGTGAGACTGAGCAGATCATCCTCGACAGCGGCAAGCCAGCCGAGGCCGACGCCGCCTAAACTGGTACCGCCTTGCCGGGCGTCATCTGTCGCACCGCCCGGCAAGGCCACCACCAAACTCACCACACCAGGGCACGGAGCCTTCCAGACGTCGGGCGGTCCGCCGCCCAGGGCGAACCACAGCAGCCACTCACCAGCGGCGGACCGCCGTTCGACGCGACTACCCCATGCCCGCACCAGGTGCCGCGCTGTCACAAACAGCGGGGGTTTCCCCGCGCAACTGGGTTCACGGAAACACGCTCAGCTACGCTGAGTTTGCAAGATCTCCTTTGTCCGAGGAGCGAAGACAGGCCGACCCTCCAGCCGGCCTGTCTTTGTTTAACCACACCCGCCGCGCACAACCAGGCAGATCGCACGCGTTGCGGCAAAGATTTAGACACGTCACTGCAGAGACAGCAAAAGGCTCCGCACCCAACTGGTGCGGAGCCTTAACCATGTGTGCTCCGGGCTGCAAAAGACCTCGCCCACGTTCAGGAGCTGGGACGGCAGCGGCGAGGTTTGGCCCAGGGCAAACTGCCCCGTCCCGACCCCGCACTCAACAGAGGCTGTGCACAGCCACCGCTCGCCTAAGGGCGATGTGGGCACATGAGGTGCCGTGGTGGTTGTGTGCAGGTGGTCCGATGGGTCCCGTCGTCCACTTGGGTGCGGGAAAAGCAGCGGAGCGGTTGGGCTTTTGCCGTGCACATGTGGGCGAGGGGCAAGCTTACTCGGCCGCGGTAACCCCGCCGTCAGAAGACGGGGAATTGTCGCCCGAAGTACGAGTGGTGGCCGGCTTCCGGCGACGGGTGGCGGCGCCGGACTCCAGACCGAGCTTCTTCAGCTCCTCCGGGCTCCACCCGTCTTTGGTGGCGCGAACGTAGGCGCGCTTGTCTTCACGCTCGGCGTCGGTGAGCTGCTCGCGCAGGTCAGTGATGCGCTGCCTGGCCTTGACCAGGTTCGTGACGGACTCGATACGCGAGTCCAGAAGGGCGCGGGCCTGATTGCGGGTCTGTTCAATATCAATGGTTGGCATGCCCCCACCGTAACCACAGGGCGACCCGCCTTTCCGGCAACGACGCGCAGCGGCGTGCCACTTCCAGACCAGCAAAGCACCAAAGGCACAAAAGGAGCAGGAGCCGACTGCGGCGGAGCAAGCTGGGAACTTAGCCGGGCTAAGTTCGTGTCGTTCCCGGGAACTGCGTTCCGGTCGCGGCAGACTGGTGTCTGGTCCCGGGGTTTCCGGGTCGCTGCGCTGGCAAGGTAGGGGAGGGGCGGAAAAGATGAGTGAGGGTAACGGCTTCGCCGGTTGGAAGTCCCGCCGCCGCCGCCGCGCGAACGTGGACGGGGGCAGGATGCACCGTCATGAGGTCAAGGTAAGCCCGGAAGAAGAGGCGCAGCTGCTGGCCCTGGCGGAGAAGCACCGCGTCACGATCCCACGGCTTCTCATAGAGGCTGCGCTGAACGAGGACAGCGAAAGCCCTTCGGAGCGGCGTGATCAGTTCATGCAGCTTTCGAACCTGCAGCGCCTGATCGGGTCCGTCGCTAACAACATCAACCAGATCGCCCGGCACGCCAACTCAACAGGGGAAGTACCACCGGATGCGGCACCCGCTATTGCGCACGCCAAGAGCGTCATCATCCGCATCGACCGCCAGCTCGCTGACATGGCCGGCCGGTGATCCTGCCGTGATTCCCAACATCACCCAGGGCGACCGCATGGCGGGCCTGATGATCTACCTCGCGGGCCCGGGACGTGCCAACGAACACGAGGAACCGCACCTCGTTGCCGGTGACGCCGCGCTCATGGCGTGGCACGACGACAACGAACTGAACCGCGACGCGGCCCTGGATATCGCCAACGCCTTGGACCGTGCCAAGCAGTTCTACAAAACGGAGGTCGATGGCGGCCACGTCTTCCACTGCTCCCTGAGCTTGGCGGCCGAAGAAGGGCAGCTCACTGACGAGCAGTGGGGCGCCATCGCCAATGACTTCATGAAGGACATGGACTTCACCGAGGACGGCGGAAAGGCCCCGGCCCGGTGGGTTGCCGTCCGCCACGGGCTGAGCAAGAACGGCAACGACCACATCCACATCGTGGCCAGCATGGTCCGCGACGACGGCACCAAATGGAACAGCTGGAAGAGCAAGTACAAGTCCCAACAGGTCGCCCGGGCACTGGAGAAAAAGTACGGACTCACCGAACTCGAAGCGGTCCGCGCCGAACGCGGATACACCCCCGCGGAACAGGCCAAAGCCATCCGCCAGGGACTGCCCGAGGTCGAACGCCACAGCCTCGCCCGCAAGGTCCGCACTTGCGCGACGGCATCAACGGACGAAGCAGAGTTCGTTCGCCGCGCCCGCCAGGAAGGGCTGCTCGTGCGGCCCCGCTACGCTGCCGGCCGAACCGACGTCGTGACGGGATACTCCGTTGCCGAACGGCCAAGCAAGGGGGAGCGGGCCGTCTGGTTCGGCGGTAACTCCCTGGGCCGCGACCTTGCCCTCCCTAAGCTCCGCAGCGAATGGTCAAGCACCCCCGAATCAGCAACCGCGGCCGTCGCGGAATGGAACGCAGCAGCCCGCAACCGCCGGCCCGTCACACCGGGCAGGGAGATGCTGCAGCCCTCCGCTGAACTGTGGAGCAAGTACGCCAACAACGTCAGAACTCTTCGCGAGAAACTGGCAACCACCCCGCACAATGACCACGCCGCCTGGGCGCAGGCCGCCCGCGAAACATCCGCCGCCTTCGGTGCATGGTCCAAGCGCATCGAACCCACCCCCGGACCACTGGCAGACGCCGCACGAGAGCTGTCCAAATCAGCCCAACTCCGCCGCTACCCGAAACGGCCGGCGGTCGCCCTGCCGTCAGCACGCGGCGCGACAATGATCCTGCTGGCGGCCACCTCAAAGAGCGAACGCGCAGCCTACGCCCTGATGTTCCGGCAGCTCGCCCAGACCGCCCGGGCCATCCACGACATGCACAAGGCCACCGACGACCTCCGCCGCGTCAGAGGCCTCGCCGCAGCCGTAACCGCTGCCAGCAAAGCCGTTGAAGCCAGCGCCACAACACAGACCATCAAGGCGCAGCCCCTCACCATGGAAGCACTGCGGGAACAGCACCCGGGAGCCAGCGAAGAAGCCCTCCGGGCACGGCTCATCGCCGAACGGACCCGCGGCGGCTCACCCATCCCGACGACACTCACCAGGGCAGAAAAAACACTGCAACAGGCCGGACCTGCCGGCCCGCAGGAACCACACCGAGACCACCATCCGAAACCAGGCATCGAGCGATAGGGGAAGAGCATGAGCGAAGCAGACGGAATGGACGAAGCAGTAGACGGTGCAATGCGCACCGGGCTAATGGTCGCCGCACGCATCGGCGAGCAACTGGCTCGAATGCGGGAAGAAGAACAACGCACCATCGCCGCCGCCGAGGAACAACGCGCACGCCAGCTTCAGGAGCGCTTTGACGCCCAACGCGCAGGCGCGCGCGCCCAGCTCGCACCCACTGCCAGGGATGACTGGTGGGACAAAGCCACCCCCCAAATGATCGAACAAGCCCACCAGACAGCTACCGCCTGGAAGGCATACGACCCCGAAGCGGCCCAGGCATCCGACCACATCCGCGGTCAGGTACAGGCACGGTACGGCATCGACATCAACAACACAGGCGCGGATGAAGCGTCCGTTTCCGCCGCCCTCACCCGGGCACAGCAAGCACGTACCGAAACCGACAACGAACGGACCAAAGCCTCAGCTGCACGCACCGATGAAGCGGTGGCCGGAGCCGCGGTGGCTGGCGCCAACGGGCAGGACAAGGCAGCACAAAAGACACAGGACGAACCGGGTTACGACTCCCCGGAGCGGCGCCAGCAACTTGAAGAGAGCCTTGAAGGCAAAGGCGACCGCGAAGCCGTCAACTCCCGTCTCCTGGCCGACAAACACCAGGGCACGCCGCCGACGGCAGCCGTGGCTCAAAAGCCGTCTCTCGCCAAAACCTCGAAGATGACCAAACCGGGCGGCAAGGAAAAGACACTGGAACGGGGTGGGCTCGAACGCTAGGACTTCTGTTTCCCAGCGCTCCTCGTCCATTGAGTTGGCCCCGGGATGCCTACTCGAAATACTGATTTCGTGGTGGTGGTCGGACTCCATCAACACGGCGGTCAGTGTGGCGTCAGGCGTCGTCGTTCCCGGCTTCCGCGTTCGGAGGAGAGGTCGTGGCTGTTGGAGAGTTTCGGGCAGCGTGGAGACGCTGGCCCGCGACAAGAACGGCCCAATGGAAGGGGAGTTGGGGAGTCAGGTCGTACGGCTGCTCGAGGACGTCATCGATCGACGTTTGGCCTGCCAGCAGGGGCGCAGCCGCCGCCGTGCTCTCCATGCGTCCTCTCGACATGCCTTCACGGTAGCGGGTGACGGACGGGGCGGGTCCAGCTGACACGCAGGCCGGCGGCTCAGCGACATGGCCCGCCGTGAGGCGGCGGCTGTTGTTACGAGGGCGGGGGAGGGGGACACGTTTCATCGGTTGCCATGGAGTAGATGATTTTGGCCTTGTCTGTGAGTTCATCAATATCTTCCAAAGTGATGTTGATGGCCGTGGAGCGGTTCTTCAGGATGAGTACGGCTTCCCTGCCTGGCCACAGCAGATGATCAGTGAAGGTCGAAAACGAGCGCCCGCTGGCGGTGCCGTATCTCAGAATCTCCTGCGGATCCGTGGTGCGCTGGCCAAGGACAAGTTCCACGTCCACGTCGCCGAGAGGATCCACCGCTGTATCGAGGTAGCTGCCGAAGATCCTCAAGCGCTGCACGAAGCAGGGTTTGGTCGGATCGGCGTTGTACGCTTTGGCCCGCTCGATTAGTTCCGCGACCAGCCGGTCCGCTGTCTTGCGGGTGATCGGTTTCCCGAAGCTGGCCATGGCGAGGGCATTGCCGAGCGTTGTTGATCTCCACCACCGTTGGCTGCCGTGGGAGTACTCGGCCCGCTCGATGTACCCCGCGTCTTCAAAGCCCAGAAGGGTCGAATGCGGGCCGGACGCGCCAAGAGACGAGAGCAGGAACAAGGCCCACTCCTCATCGAAGTCTGCGAACCTGATCCGGCGCAGGAACTCCCTGGCTGCCGGGGCCGGCAAGCCCGCGATGACGTCAGTCGTCACGAGCCTCATGCGGATACCGACGCCTTAGCCGCGCGGTCGGGATGGGGAGCGGCCCCTGACCAAGATTGCACCTTGTCCATCCAGCAGATGCTATCGCGGTAGCTAATAAATACGACGGGCGGAAGACAACGGATAGGGCGTCCGGGACCATGCAGTAACGCGGCGACGGAACGGCCGTGGTGCGTGTCATTCTTGGGATATGGCACGAACCTGGTTATCGGTGACGGTGGAACTACTCGGTGGGCGTGGTCAGGAGCTATGGCCGTGGCCCGGGCGTATCTTCGCGGTCGGACCCTCACACACCTTCCTGAATCTCGCCGATGCCATCAACGATGCCTTCGCCCGGTGGGACCGCTCGCACCTGTCACTGTTCACCTTGGCCGACGGCCGGGTCATCACTGATGAAGAGACGGGAGCCGAGATGACCGGATCGATCCGCGGGCCGATCATCGCACCAACTGACATTGCTGCTGCCAAGGTCGTCCGGACGCTGGAGCCGGGGGCAGAGTTTCAGTTCACGTTCGACCTCGGTGACGCCTGGATACACCGGTGCGTGGTCGGGGAGGTGAAGGTCGACCCGCTGGAGGTATTGGGCGTCCGCCCTGATCTTCCTCTGCCGTACTGGGGCTGGGGCAGCATCCCCGACCAGTACGGGCGCCGATGGGCTACCGACGACAGGGAGAGCCGGGCGCCGGAAAAACCGGGCCAGCCGCATCCGATGCTGCTGCACGCCTGGCCCGCATCAGTGCAGATACCGGCGCTCGACCTCTCCGAGCTGCGTGAAGCCATCGCGGCGGAAGATGCGGCCCGCTTCCTCGCAGCGGTGACGGGACGGGACATTGATGACGCGCTCCAACAGGTGGGCGCCGGCATACCGATGGCGCTGGAGCGCAGTCGCCAGGAGGCCGAGCCGGTGGCACTGTCGGTCATCAACCGGCTGACGTGGCGCGGCGGCGATGGTGACCAGGTGCTGGCCGAGGACCTGCTGGCCGGTCTGCGCCGCGTGCCGCTGACAGGCCGGCTGGTGCCGGTAGACCTCGAGATGCTCAGCATGGTGCTGGAAGGGGATCCCGACCTGTCGACCGGCGGATACCTCGACCTGCGCACCGGGCAGGTGTACGACGAGACCGCCACTGACCCGATGATGGTCGGGGAGGACGCCGCCATCGACGTTGAGGAGGAACCGGACCGCTGGCTTCGGCTCAACCGCGCCGGTTCGCGGGACGGCTGGCAGGACATGGAGGCCTTCGCCGAGCGGCAGCACGATGCGGCCCTCCGGGAGCGGCTGGAGCGGGCGATCGGAGGCAAAGGCGCCTTCAGCCGGTTCCGCGACCTCGTCTACAGCGAGAACCTGGCCGAACAGTGGCACACCTTCTCCACCGACCGGCAGATGGGCCGTGCCCGCGAGTTCCTCGCTGACAATGGCATCCGCGTTGGCTAATGGCTAACGAGCCGGCCCGATCAGCGCCAGCGGAAGACCTCATCACCCGCCACATGCACGATCCAGGCGGCGGCATATTGCTCTGGCGATGGGCGCTACGACTGCACGAATGCCGTCCGCGGCAGAAAGCGGCACACTAACATCTTTCGGTCCTCTGAGATGGGAACAGCGGCGCAGTGGTGTACGTTGCTGTCTCGTCAGAAGAACCGCGCAGTAAACGTCAGAAATGAGAATCACCTAAAGTGGCAGCCGATTACGACGAAGTCCGTTCCGACGTCAAGGAATCCCAGGACCGTTCCCTGGAGGCTTTGCAGTCTGCGAATGCCCCGGATGCCCGCAGCGTCGTCACTGAACTGGACGAAGCGGACGCACTCGATGAGGGCCTGACCCCCGGGGGAGAAATCGTTGCCGAGGAACTCATCGTTCAGGTCATTCCCCAGGCCGCGGACGAGTTCACCTGCCACTCCTGTTTCCTCGTCCGGCACCGGTCCCAACTCGCCCGCGAAAGCAACGGCCACTCGTACTGCAGTGAATGCGAGGGGTAGGGCACCCATTCCTCAAGACGCAGTGACCGGGGTGGTTCATCATGGATTTTTGGCCCTGATGTGAGGAGTTGGTTGTTGCCGGTCAGGCTGCCTGGGTAGCCGTTGCTGCCAGGACCGCGGTCTCAGGGGCGAGGATGCTCAGCCTGTAGTCGGACTGGAGCGGATCGACGCAGGCCGGCAGATGGTTGGACCTCGAGCAGGCCCGGAGTTCTTCCAGCGCATCGGGCTCGATCCGGGCCCGGGTCATATCAAGCTCCAGGGCCATGCCCGCGGTGAGCGAGTTGGCGCGCTTCATCACTGCATACAGGCCGTGCACACTTTTAGATGTCACATGACCCTGCGCGGCAACCTGAGCCTTTGCACAGTCGAGGTCCACCCGGACCAGCACCCGAAGCTTGTCTGCCATCACGAACATTCTCTCCGCTCTATGGTGGGCGCCACGACGCTGTGGCGACCCCGAATAACCATAGACCAAATGTGATGCACGCAACACCAGTGGAGGAACCTGTTCCACCAAGGAGCGGGGCCAGCCTCTTTGGGCGGCTGTTTGATCAGCGCCTGCCCGGGCCTGGTTGAGTTTTGGGATTTTCCCACGCGTGAAAAGCATCCTCAGGCTTCCATCCGGCCGCTGAACCACGGAACCAAGGATTCTGTCAGGACAACCCGAGGACTCGCTGAAGCCAGGGTGCACGGCATGGGACAAGCTTCGAGCCCGGTCCCTGACTTTATTGCAAAATACCTACTTTATTACAAATCAATAAAGTCAAGTAAATCTTGTAAGATTCGTGGCATGGATCCAGTGAACAACCCCTACACTCCGAACGCCGGCGCGACACCGGAGATAGTCATCGGCCGTGACGATCTCCTTGAGGACTTCCGGATCCTCCTGCGGCGGCTCGACAAGGGCCGCACCAATCAGTCCATGATCGTCACCGGCCTTCGCGGTGTGGGCAAAACCGTATTGCTGGGGGAATTCCGTCAGATAGCCGAAGAGTTCAGATGGAAGGTGCTGGAGCTCGAGGCCAGCAAACACGATGACGACCACTTCCGCAGGACGATCTACTCGCAGCTGCGGGCGGCGCTCTACCAGATTTCACCACGGGCCAAGTGGGGAGACAAAGCACGGAGGGCTGCCCAGGTCCTGCAGTCCTTCAGCCTTTCCATCGATCCTTCCTCGGGTATCCCGACCCTGTCACTCGATGTCGACGCCGCCGAAGGATTCGCCGATCACGGCAGTCTTACCCTGGACCTGACGGACGTCCTGGTGTCGATCGGCGAAGCCGCCAGGGAACATGGAACAGGCCTGGTACTGCTGTTCGACGAGGTCCAGTTCCTGAGCCAATCACAACTCGAAGCCGTCATCCAAGCGATCCACAAATCGGTGCAGAGAAAACTCCCGGTCACGTTCGTCGGTGCAGGGTTGCCCCAGATCGCCGAGCTTGCCGGCGACGCAAAATCCTACGCCGAGCGGCTCTTCAAGTTCCCGAAACTCGGCTCCCTGGATTTCGAAGATGCCAAGAAGGCACTGGCCGAGCCGGCGCACATCGAAGACGTGCACTTCGAGGACGATGCACTGGTCAGGGCGTTCGACCTCACGGAAGGCTACCCGTACTTCGTGCAGGAACTGGGGTACCAGGTGTGGGCAGTCGCGGACGGCGACACCATCACCCTGGAAGATGTTGAGGATGCCAAGGACGCCTACGAGGCAAAACTTGATTCCTCGTTCTTCCGCGTCCGGCTTGACAGGGCCACCCAGCTGCAGATCGCCTACATGCGCGCGATGGCACAGCTGGGCCCCGAATCCCAAAAGGCTGCCGACGTCGCCGCTGTCATGGGACGTGAGTCCACGCAGCTGGCCCCCACGCGATCCGAGCTGATCAACATGGGCCTGCTCTATACGCCCGCCCACGGCTACGCGGGCTTCACCGTGCCGCACTTTGACCGGTTCATGCTGCGGGCCGTGCCATATCTCGACGTCCCCCCGGTCCAAAAGCGCCGCGCCAAGTCCAAAAAAGCCGGGTGATCGGATGCGCGGGGCCGGCAAGGGTCTGCAGTTTGCGTCCTCTGCAGCCTGTTGAACGACCGGCGAATTCCAGGAAGAACGAACCCGGAAATGCTACTCTTAAAGAGGAGCTATTTGTCCTGTCAAACCGACAACCTTACATAATCTGCATTATCGGCTCTTGGAAAACAGGCGTGTTCGACGTTGTCGGCGGCGCCCTGCGCGTCCTCCGCTGACCTGTTATGACTCTGGGGCCCGGGGATCAAAGGATGCCCGGGCCCCGGCCACACTGAAGGAACAGCATGACCCGCAAACCACAACTTCTCCTGCTCGCCGGTCTGCTCGTTGCGGCCCTGGCCGTGGTTGCCGCTGTCGGTCTGCAGAACCCTGCGGGACCCACCCAGGTTTCCGCGGCTGAAAGCGTTCCGATGGCCGCCGCCGCAAAGACATCCTTCCCTGGACTTGCGGCCGCCACCGAAGATGAACCGGACTTGACTGGTCTCCACACCACTGCCCCGATCAAAGGCCAGATCGTCCAGGTCGCCGGGCCGTTTGATGACAGATTCGTCTTGAAAGACCTGGCCTTCGACGGATCAGCAGCTATGGGTACGGTCACGGTAACCAATGACGTCAGCGATCTTCTTGAGCTGCAGGTGCTGGCAGGGTTCTACGACGAAAAAGGCGCCCTCCTCGTCACGGACCGAATTATCCGTGACATGCGCAGCGAAGGTCAGAACCATCCCCGGTCCGCGGAGGAACGTGAAGAGTTCATCATCCGGGTACCTCCGGAATTTCAAGGCAAAGCAGTGTCCGCCGCTGTCGGAGTTCCCGTCCTGGTGAACGAATAGCCCTCAACGTGAGGCGTGGAGTGCTGGGAGGCTAGCCGAAAGTATTGAAGTGCAGCCACGATTCTGTCCCTTGTCCTGTCAGCCCGTCCGTTCGTACCGGGCCATAAACATTCTCCAAACCACAGACCGCTCCGGTTGCAGGAATGGATGACGCCGCAGTGCGGCCGACAGGGCTAAGCTCAGATTTACTGTTCACCGCCGTTGTAGGAACGGCGGTCAGTCGTCTATAGGCGCGGCTTCGGCGCCATCTGTTGGGCTGCCGCCGAGGACGCGTAATGGCTGGCGATTTCCGGGGGTCCTTGTTCTCGGGTGTTGCCTGTTTCGTCGCCGCAGCCACCGTTCTATGGTGGTCATTGCCTGGGTGGCGGCGGCCCAGTAAAGGATGCCTGCCGCCAGGGAAACGAGGACCGCCAGTGCCTTGTACTCCGGATCAACAAGCGGGTACACCAGCCAGTGGGTGACGTAAATGTATAGCGAGGCGCTGGCCAGCAGGGCCGCGAGTCGGTGCAGCCCGCGCGGGACGGCCAGGGTGGGCAGCCAGAGCAGGATGAGGAAGCCCACCAGGATGGTTGTACTCCGGTACTGATCCTCGAACGATTGGGGGATGGTGAGCAGGGCGATGGCGGTCACGGCTGCCCGCTGCCATTGTGTCCGTGACGCGGCGGCGGCCCAGCCGAGCCCGAACAGCCACAGGACTGGCCCCTGCCCCGGATACCGGCTGTCCACAAGGTCGAAGAGCATCGGCAGGTCAATGACTACTAATGCCAGGGGGAACGCCCATGGCCACCGGCGCTGGGCGCGGGCAACGGCGGGTATCGCCAGCAGGGCGGCGATGACCAGCAGGATCTGGACCAGGATCTCGATGAACCAGAACCTTGAATAGTCGGTCCATCCTGGCGGGCCCAGCAGGTTGTTCAGCAGGAAGACGTTGGCCCAGGCATAGGTATCGGTTACGGCAAAGGCGAAGCCGATGACCGCAACGCTGGGCACGACAATCCGGGCAATGCTGCGCAGTTGCCGCCGGAGCCGGGAACGGCGGGTACCGCTTAGCTGGAAGCGCGCAAAGTTATAGCCGGCGACGGCGATGAGTACGTGGGCGGTCCCTTCCCAGTGGAAGAAACCGATGTGCGTGGAGACGATAAAGATGATGGCAATAGCGCGAAGCACAATTCCGGTTTCCATGGGGGCAAGCAACCGCCGATGCCAGCTCCGGGAAGTTCGTGCAGCTCCCCCCGTCCGCTGGTCTGAGTGCTCATCCGTATCTACGGCCGACGTGTTTGGTGCGTTATGGGCGGCAGGCACAAGTTCACAGACCGGGATCAGGTGCCAGCCCTGCGGGATGTATCCGAGGGCACGCTCCAGCCGGACCGACGCCGCCACGTAGGACAGCGAGTCACCGCCCAGGGAAACAAACGTGTCCGAGTCGGCGATGTTTTCCTGTTCGAGGACCTCCGCGAAGATCCTTCGCGCGTCGGTCGGGTGTCCTGCCGTTTCCGGGGCAGCACCGCCGGTGCCGTCATTGTCATCATTCCTGGACGCCAGGGCCAGGACCGCCGGGTAGTCCGGTTTGCCGTTGGCGAGGCGCGGTATGGACTCCACGCCATGAAGCTGGACTGCTGAACGGGGCAGGCCCAAATCCTGGGCAAGTGTCTTGGCCACCAGGGCAAGATCTTGGCTGCCCTCCACGACGGCGACCACTGCCTGGTCCGATCCTGCTGCCGCGGCGGTCAGGCCGAGACCGGCCAGCAGCCGTTCCACCTGGCCCAGGTCCACCCGCAGGCCAACGATTTTGACGAAGCGGGTCCGCCGGCCAACGATTTCGTAGAGGCCATTGGCTCCGCAACGGGCCAGGTCGCCCGTGTGAAGCTCTGTAGTGACCCGTCCCAAGGCCAGGTCTTCCGGCCGTTCGGCGTACCCCAGCATGACGTTGGGACCTGAATAAACGAGTTCGGCGGCTTCCAGGTCGGGGACGGGCTCCAGCCGGAAGGAGCCGCCGGGCACGGCCACGCCGATGGATTGCGGGTACTCGGCTGCCAGGTCAGGGGGCAGGTAGGCCATGCGGGCCGTGGCCTCGGTCTGGCCATACATGACAAAGAGGTCCCAGCCCTGCCGCCGGCCCATGTCTGCGTAGGAACGCACTCGGTCCGGATCGAGCCGCCCGCCGGCCTGGGTGATGTAGCGCAGGCTGGGCAGATCCATGTCCTCAAAGCCCACCCGTTCAAGGAGCTCGAACGTGTAGGGCACGGCGGCGAAGGATGTGACGTTTTCGGCTCTGGCCAGTTCCCAGAAACACGGGTCCACCACTGAGAGGTCGGTCAGCGCGAGGGACGCGCCCACCAGAAGGTGACTGTTCACCACGCTCATCCCGTAGCAGTAGGACAGGGGAAGGGTGGTGGCCGCAGTATCGGTGGGGCGCAGGTGCAGGTAATCGGCTATGGCTGAGGCATTTGCCTGCAAGGACCCTGCGGACAGGCGCACAAGTTTGGGTGATCCAGTGGATCCGGAAGTACTCAGCAGCAGCGCCAGCTCCGGGTGCAGTTCATGGTGCGTTTCGTCCCGACGCACATCCAGGACCACCTCACCCCGGCACGCGCGGACCACAGTATCGGGATCGTACACGGCAACGAGTGTCTCGGCTGCCGTCCCGCCGCCTGCGGGCAGGATTAGCAACGGGTTGCCGGAGGACAGGGCCGCCAGGTAGGCCACCAGGGACGGCAGGGAATTCTCAGCCTCAAGGGCAATGAGCCGGCGGCCTGGCCCGAAGGCCCGGCCCATATCCTCAACACGGCGCGCAAGTTCCCCGTAGCTCACGGATTGGTCTTTGGTCGTGATGGCGGGACGGTCTCCGAAGCCGGCCAGTTTGGCGGCGAACGAGACTCCTGCCAGTTCCGGCTGTACAGTCACGCCTGAACTGTAAAGGATAGCCTTACCTAACACAAATGGAGTTGGGCTGAGCTTGCGCTTCCCCGTGGTGTCCCGATGACCCCGGCGTCCTTCGGTATGCCGCACTTTAGCAAAGGCAACATTAAGTCGGTCCCACACCGACAGCATCCCACTGCCAGCCCCGGAGAGGACCAGCCCGCGGTTAGGAAATTCACTTCGTGGGCGCAGGGCCGATTGTGCTGATGGCAGGGAAGAGGACTGCACATCCCGCGGTTACGCTGGACGGGTGCTCCGACGTTTCCCGCGCCCCATCCCAGACCGGCCACCGCTGCTACAGCGCCTGTCGTTTATCGGCTATCCAGCCGCGTCAGGATATTTGAAGGATTCCAACTCCCGGCGGTTGCGGCCATGACCTACCGGTTCCTCCTGACGAGGCGCTGGCTGGGGTTTCTGATCCTTGCCGCTGTAGTTGCGGCCGCCTGTGCCGGACTCAGCAAATGGCAGATGGATCGCCGCAATCAGGCGGTGACTGAGATCCGGCGCGTCCAGCAAAACTACGAAAAATCCCCTGTGCCGTTCGAGCAGGTGAAGCAGTATTTCTCCGTGGCTGACCCGGACATGAAATGGACAACAGTGTCGCTGGCTGGTCACTATCTGGTGCAGGACCAGCGGATTGTCAGGAACAGGCCAAACAATTCCGCGCCCGGTTATGAGGTTCTTGTTCCCTTTCGGCTCCGCTCCGGCGAGACCGTGGTCGTGAACCGGGGATGGCTGCCAATTGGCAACGTGAAGCCGGGGTACCCGGATGCTGTCCCGTCCCCGCCGGCGGGAAACGTTGAGGTGGTGGTCCGGATCAAACCGTCCGAACAGACGCTGGATGGCAGGACCGCGCCCGAGGGCCAATTGCCAAGCATCGCCCTGCCCGACTATGCCCGGCAGCTGGAGTACCCGCTGTTGACCGGAAGCTATGGACTGATGGCCTCCGAATCCCCCGCTCCGGACGTAGCGCCTGAACAGCTCGCCATGCCCGCTGTTCAGGAAGGATCGAATCTGTCCTATGCGATGCAGTGGCTGACCTTTGGAATACTTGCCTTCGTGGGTTTCGGATACACGGCCCGGCAGCAGGCCCGCATCTCCCGGGAGGAATGCGAAGACCAGACGCAGGGTGACCCGCAGGACCCGGCCCCGAAAATTCGACTCGAAGAAAAGGCCCGCAAGCGCAACACGTCGGACGACGAAGAGGACGCTTTGCTGGACCGGATGGGTCTCTGAAGGATTCCATGCGTGATGCCAGGGCGGGCCGGAACCGAGACTTTTACATTGATACATTCCTAAATGTACTCTGGGGTTATGGAAACGCTCACGAACGCTCCGGTTCTGGCACGGTTTGGGTATGCGGTCTCGGATCCGACCAGGGCCAAGGTTTTGCTGGCCTTGGCTGAGGGGCCCGGGTACCCGTCCGAACTTGCCGAATCCCTCGGTGTTTCGCGGCAGAGCATGTCCAATCACCTGGCCTGCCTGCGTGGCTGCGGTTTGGTGGTGGCCGTTCCGGATGGCCGGCGGACCCGTTATGAGCTCGCTGATGCCCGGCTGGGGCACGCGATCAGGGATCTTCTGGGTGTGGTGCTGGCCGTTGATCCGGCCTGCTGCGCTGCTGACGGGACGTGCGTGGCATGAGCGGGGCACTCCTCCTCACTGCGGATACGGGACGCCGTGCAGTATTGAGCCGCCGGATCCGTTTTTTTGCGGCCGCGACCATCACGTATAACGTCGTCGAAGCCGTCGTCGCGCTTTGGGCCGGCAACCTGGCGGACTCCTCTGCGCTCATCGGCTTTGGTCTGGATTCGGTGATCGAGGTGGCATCGGCGGTTGCTCTGTCCTGGCAGTTCTCCGCACAGGACCCGGCACGGCGCGAACACGTGACGCTGCGGATCATCGCGGTGTCCTTTTTCGCCCTGGCCCTGTTCGTTACCGTGGATTCGGTCCGTTCTCTGGCCGGCGGCGGTGAGGCGCAGCACTCCACGGCGGGCATCGTGATCGCCGCGCTGTCCCTGGCGATCATGCCGGTCCTGTCCTGGCTGCAGCGCCGCGCGGGCCGGGAATTGGGCTCCCGCACGGCTGTCGCTGATTCCAAACAGACCCTGTTGTGCACCTATCTTTCGGCTGTTCTGCTGGTGGGCTTGGTGTTGAACAGCACCCTGGGCTGGTGGTGGGCAGATGCAGGGGCGGCCTTGGTCATCGCCGCGATCGCCGTCCGGGAAGGCATCAACGCCTGGAAGGGCGATGTCTGCTGTGCGGTCCCGCACAGCACCGCCGAGCACGGCGAGGCCACTGAGGACGCCTGCTGCGCACCTGCCGGACCGGACAAGGGCTCCGAACACGACGCCGGCGCCCCCCTCCCCCACCCCGGCAGTTCTCCCGTCGCTGCGGCGGCACCGCGCTGCGAGGGCTGCGGAACAGCGGCTGCACCGCAACCGGAACCCCTCAGCCTTGCCCTGCCGCTGGCACCCCGGGGCGAGTAAGGCATGTCCTACGAAGTGCGCACCATACCTGGCTGCCCCAACTCCGGACCTGCACTGGAGCTCTTCAGGCACGTCCTGCACGCCGAGGGCCTTGACCCTGAACTGGTGACTGTTCGTGAGATCAGCTCCGAATCCGAGGCCGCCGAGATGCTGTTCCGCGGCTCCCCGTCATTCACGGCCGGAGGGAAGGACCTGTTTCCTTCCACGGCAGACGCCGGATTAAGCTGCCGGCTCTATCCCGCGGGCACCGGTCTTTCCGGGCTGCCTTCCGCTGAATCTTTGCGGGCCGCGGTGCGCGGCACCGCCGCATCGAGCACGTGAGCGTACTGGGCTCTGAGCACTCCAGTGCCGCCAGATCTGTCCTGGTCTTTTCTGCCGCAGCCCTGGCGGTGACCGATCTCCTGGTCAAGGCCGCCCTGGTCCAGGCCCTCGGCCACGACAGACACAACACGGACTTCGGATTGTTTACCGTTTGGCTGGCCTACGACACCGGTGCCGGTTTCAGTCCCCTGTCCTGGCTTCCCCCTGGGGCGCTGGTGCTGGGTGCTGTGTTGCTTGTTGCTGTGCTGGCCGCCGCCCTGGTCCGGTCCGCCCCGCGTTTGAGGAAGCCTGCCCTGTCCGCTGCGGCTCTCCTGCTCGGTGGTGCCCTGGGAAATCTTTGCGGATCTGTTGGATGGGGCCGGGGTGGTGGATTACCTGCACACCGGGTGGTTGCCGAGTTCGAATCTTGCCGGGGTTTTCGTTGTGGCCGGGGCAGGGCTGCTGGTTCTGGGAACGGTACGCGGCGCGGTAAGGGAAGGGCAGTAAGTGGACATCGGAGAGTTTTTTGCTTCCAGCGTGACCTCCGGTGCGCTGGTGCTGGCACTGCCGCTGGCAGCGGTCGCGGGCCTGGTCTCGTTCCTCTCGCCCTGCATCCTTCCGCTGGTTCCGGGGTATCTGGGGTTCGTCTCCGGGCTGACCGATCCCGGCCAGCCCGGGAACCGGCGGCGTGTCCTGACCGGGGTGGCCTTGTTCATTCTGGGCTTCGGGGCGGTATTTACCCTCTATGGTGCAGCCTTCGGTGCCATCGGGTCGTGGTTGGTGCGGTGGCAGGATCCACTGATGCGGGTCCTGGGCGTCGTCGTCATCCTGATGGGCCTGGTCCTGCTGGGCGGTTTCTCCTGGCTGCAGCAGACCAGGAAATTCCGTGCTCCGGGCAGGAAAGGCCTGGCCGGCGCCCCGGTGCTGGGCGTGGTGTTTGGGCTCGGCTGGACCCCGTGCATGGGTCCGACCCTCAGTGCCGTGCTCAGCCTGAGCGTCGCGGCCGCAAGCGCCTGGCGCGGTGCGCTGCTGGCGTTTGTTTATTGTCTGGGCCTGGGGATCCCTTTTGTGCTGGTCGCTTTCGGCCTGAACTGGGTTTCCCGGGTCCTGGCCGTTGTCAGGGCCCATATCCGTGCGGTCAACATCGCCGGGGCGGCGATGTTGATCATCCTTGGCGTCCTGATGGTCTCCGGGCTGTGGGTGAAGTGGATTTATCAGCTGCAGAACCTGGCAGGGACCTTCCTCATGCCCGTCTAGGCAATGCCAGGGACCTGTCAGCCGACGTTGAGAACACCCCTGCGGCTGGGTTCAGCCCTGGATTCCGCCGGTGCAGACGGCTCCCGGTTCCGGGGTCTGCGGGCCCTGACGGTACTTCTTGATGAACGTGGCGAGGCGTTCATCGCCGCTGGTCTGCAAGGCCAGCTGCTTGCCCCATGCCGTGGCCACGATCGGAGCCTCCTGGTCCGGGACGGGACTGAGCAGGAGATACTGCTGCCCCTCGGCGGCAGCGGTCAGTTCCGCGATCTGGTCCGCAGCCAGGTCAGGACGGTAGGAGAGCCACACGGCACCGTGCTCCAGGGAATGCACCGCCTGTGTCTGCTGCACGGGGGCGGTGTAGATTCCGCAGTTGGTCCAGACCGGGGCGTGATCCCCTCCGGTAGCAGGGATCCTGGGGTAGCTGACCGGTTCCCTCGTATGGTTCCTGGACTGGTCCGGGAAGTCCTGCTCACCCTCTATCGGCCGGGACGCCGCCGCGGTGGCTTCCTCGCGCTGGCGTACCTCGCCGACGACGACAAACGCCACCGAACCAATGATCGCGGCGACGACCGCCGCCGCCGCACCGTAGAGCAGCCAGGCTTTACGGCGCGCCTTGGCCCGCTGTTTTGCCTGCAGGGCCTTCAGGATCGCCTGTCGTTCCTCATGGGAGGGCCGGGGCTGGGACATCAGGTGGGCTCGCTTTCGTCGCTGGTGCGGCCGGAATGGGCTGCGGGTGGTCAAAGTCGGGCGCGCAGATCCTGCAAGGCCAGTATTTCAGCGCTTTGGGCTTCGACCAGGCCGGCAGCGAAGTCACGGACGCGGGCGGTCTCGGCGAGGTTCACGGCCGCAGTGGCCATCGCCACCCCGCCCTGGTGGTGGCGGATCATCAAATCAGTGAAAAGCCGGTCCGCCTCTGTCCCGGAAGCAGCCCGGAGGGCCTGCATCTGTTCCGGGGTTGCCATGCCCTCCATCTGTGACTGCGGTGCCGCGGCAGCAGAGGCCCCGTGGGACTGTCCGTGGTCCCCGCTCCCGGCCCCCATCCAGGCCATGGGCGCCCCTTTGCCTGCCTGGGACAGGCCCCATCCCTGCAGCCAGGCGAACATCTGACCCTTCTGGTGCTGCTGCGTGGTCGCGATGTCATAGGCGACCGCGCGGATTTCTTCGTTCGTGGACGTATCCCTGATGATCAGGGCCATCTCCACGGCCTGGGCGTGGTGGACCTGCATGTCACGGGCAAATCCGGCATCCGGTCCATCATCGGAGATCTGCTGCGGCGCGCCGGAGAGCCGGCCGATGGCGAAGAAAGCCAGCGCGGTGAGGATAACCACGGTGACGAAGACGGCCCACAGCAGGCCGCGGCGCTGAACCGGCCGTGCTGCGCGGCCTGCCGCGCCCGCGCCAAGGTTCGGCCCGGTCACAGCCAGCCCTGCGGATCAACGGTCTGGCCGTTGAAGAGCACCTCAAAATGCAGGTGGCAGCCGGTGGAGTTGCCCGTCGTTCCGGCAGCGGCCAGCCGCTGCCCGGCGGCGACGGGGGCGCCGACGCTCGTCTCGATCGAGGCCAGGTGGTTGTAGGTGCTTTTCAGGCCGTTGCCGTGGTCGACCACGATCCGGTTTCCCCCGCCGTACGCGGACCATCCTGCCTCGACCACCGTTCCGGCTCCAGCCGCGAACACCGCTGTCTGGCAGGACGCCACCAGGTCAAGGCCGGTGTGAAGCTCCCCGGATCCCCCGGTTATCGGACTGGTGCGGAAACCGAACGGCGACGCTACGGACATGCTCGCCAATGGTGCGGCGAGCCCGGAAGAAGCCGCCGGGCCGGCGGGAACAGCTGCCGCGGGGACCAGCTGCGCCGAAGCCCCGGCAGACCCGGCCGCCGGGGATTCGGGTACGGCCGGGGCCGGGACAGTGGCCACCGGGGACCGGTCGAAGGAGATGCTGGCGCCCGGGGAAGCCTGCGCCGGAACCTCGATTGCGGCCACCTGTTCCGCGCCTGCCGCAGCGGGCCGGTCAGTGCCCGTGCCGGCATTGGCCGCAGTGATGGCTGCGCCGACCAGCATTGCTGCGGTGATGGTGGCCGCTGCCGGAAGGTTGCGTCGAAGGACGGCGAAGTCCCGGCTGGTGGGCCGGCGCCGGCTGTGCCGGGGTGCGGCAGAATCGACGCGCCAGGCTCGGGCGGGCACCGGGCTACGGTGCCGGCCGCGGGCAGGGGAAGACGGCATGGGGTCCTTTCAGCGCCTGCGAAGTTAGCTGTCGGGTTCGGGCCAAGGATCAAGCCCGGCCGGGGACTCGAACCGCTCGATGCAGTCTTCAGCTCCGGCTTCACCCCAAGGCAGCGCAGCTGCCGGAAGATGGGTTCTCCGCCCCCGCCTGTGAAGCTCGTCGTTTGCGAGGCCCGGGCGGGGCTGGGCTTTCGGCCTCGAAGGCACTGATACACAAATGCCTGTATCAACATTACAGGCAGGTCCTGGAATCGTTATAACCCTGTGATTTACCTGATAGTCGTCTGCAAGCCGCCCGCCGCTCCCTTTTTCTACACGGGATAGAATCGACAACTGTGGATCTGTTCAAGCGTGCAGGAGAAGGCAAGTGCCCGCCGCGGCGGGCTGTTCTGGGGTTCGGTGCTGCGGCGCTGGCCCTGTCAGGTTGCGGGGGGCGGGAGGATTCGCTCGCCGCGCAGGCGCGCGCAGGGGACGACAAGAACTACATCGCAGGTGATGGTTCGGTCAACGAGTACCGCCCCGATGCGCGGGGTTCGAAGGTTTCCCTGACCGGGACGCTGTTCAGCGGGGAAACCGTCTCCTCGGAGGACTGGGCGGGCAATGCTGTGGTCCTGAATTTCTGGTACGCGGGCTGTGCTCCCTGCCGGAAGGAAGCGCCGGACCTGGTCGCGCTGAACAATGAATTCCGGGACCAGGGAGTGCTGTTCTACGGCGTGAACGTCCGGGACGATGCGCCGACTGCGGCTGCCTTTGAACGCACGTTCGGGGTGGGTTATCCCAGTTTTGATGACAGCAACGGCGGGATCCTGCTGGCCATGACGACCTATGTGCCGCCGCGCGCCGTTCCCACCACCCTTGTCCTGGACCGGGAGGGCCGGGTCAGCGCGAGGATCCTCGGGATCTCCGAGAAAGGGACCCTGAAGGCGCTCATCGTTTCGGCGCTTGCCGGACAATAAAGGGAAGTGTTCGGAAGGTAACGACGCGGCGGGCCAGGCCGGTTCAGCGGTGCCGTTCGGGCCTGTTGGCCAGCTGCTGCAGGTACTGGTTGTAGGCATCCATGTCCGCATCGCCGCCGGCGGTGGCTACTGCCCGTTCTGACCGGGCCCAGCCGCTGGCTTCGTCCCGCTGCCACCGGACCAGGATGAACATCAGCAGCAGTACCCCCGGCAGCTCCCCGTAGGACCATGCCAGCCCGCCGGCGACTCCCTGGTCCTGCATTGGGTTGATATTCCAGCTTTCGGGCGGGACGGCAAAGAATTCGACCATCGGATCCGTTGCCATCATGATGACCACCCCGAAAAAGGCATGCAGTGGCATTTCGGCGAAAATATCGATCAATCGCCCAAAATGGGTCTGCCGGGTGGGCAATGGGTCGGCCGAGATCAGCGGCACGGTGAAGAGGATCCCGGCGAGCAGGAACAGCAGCTCCAGCCCGACGTGCCCGTACCAGCTGGGCAGCAGCAGATCGGCGAGCCCGGAGAAGTACACGCCGTAAAAGCTCAGCAGGAACAGGGGGACCATGAACCCCGGGTGGATGGCCAGTCGTCCCCATCTGGAGCGCAGGCCCCAGATCGCGGCTTGAAGCACGGGCCGGCCCAGCCGGTTGTGTGGTGTCGTGCGCAGCAGCAGGGTGCCGGGTGAGCCGACCACCAGCAGCGGCGGAACGGCCATCATCAGCGTCAGTTGCTGGAACATGAAGATGGAGAACATCCGCAGCCCGTAGCCTTCGATCCCGGCTCCCATGACCACGGCGATGGCGGCGCAGCCGGTCAGGAACGAGATGGTGCGTATCGGCGACCAGGCCCTGCCCCGGCGCCAGAGAGTAATGGCCCCGGCCAGGTAGAGGACGGCAGCGGCCAGCGCCAGCGCCGGGATGAGCGGAACGGGCTGCAGGTTCGGGGCCAGATACTCGCCCAATGACGGGGGCAGGGTCGGCAGCCAGACCGGGCCGTCGATACTGTAATCACCGTTCATGCCCGAACCCCCCTGCGCACTTCCCCCGCTGTATCGGTCTTAGCTGCTGGCTGCTGAGACCAGACGGTCCTGCCCCGTGTGCCCGACGTGGGTCAGGCCGAGATCCAGGAGTAAACGGACGTGCGCATCGGCCAGCGAGTAGTAGGCCATCCGGCCCGAACGCCGGACCGTGACGACCTTGGGCCCGCGCAGCAGGCGCAGGGCGTGCGAAACACCGGATTCGCTCAGACCCGTTGTCGCAGCCAGGTCGCAGACGCACATCTCCCCCTCGAGCAGGGCGATGAGGATCCGTACGCGTCCGGGATCGGCCAGGAGACCGAAAATCACGGCAAGGTCGGCGACGTCGGACTCCTGCGGCATCCTGTCCCGGACGGAGCGGACCCGGTCGGCGTCCACCAGCCGGACAGCACAGTCGCTGCCGCGGGCTGCCGCCGGGGGCATCGGAGAGGTGGTCATTCATCAAGATTACCTTCGACTGCTAATGCTTCACATTCGCTTCAGGACCGGGCCGGCCCCCGACACAGAATCAGAAACCAGCCAGATTATCGTCTGAACAACCTTACAGATAATCTGGTTTGGTGTCGGTCCTGACGGCATGTGCCCCGGTGTCCCTGCCGTGCGGCAGGTCTAGTGCGAAGGATTTCTTGTGGCTGTGAAGCTTCCAACCGGGCGGCCGGCAGCAGTGCCCAGGCTCTGGTGGTTGGCCATTGCCGGGCTTCTCGCCATCGCTGCGGTCCTTGTCGCGACTGCCTATGGCAGGGGGACGTTGCCGGCTGAAACCCGGGACCCGGGGTCCTTGGTCCGGTGGGGCTTTGGCATAGTTCAGACGGTCCATAACATCTCTGCGGCGGCCACCATCGGGGCGCTGGTTTTCGCGGCCTTCATTGTTCCGCCGTCCATGTCACGGACGCGGAAGAACAAGCAGGCCGGCAGCAGCGCCGGGGCTCCAGCCCCGGAGCATCCTGCATTTGGGCGCATCATGAACCTGGCCTGTGCGGCGAGCATTCTGTGGATGCTCTCGGCGGTGGCGGTCATCGTGTTCAGCTTCGCCGATATCGCCGGGGTACCGATCTCGGGCAGCCGGCAATTCGCCTCGCAGCTGGCGTCCTACATTACAGAGCTCCCGACCGGGACGGCCTGGCTGTGGGTGGTGATCATCTCCGCGACGGTGGCGACGGCGACCTTCGGCCTCCGCTCCCCGGCCGGCCTGGCCGCGACGGCCGTGCTGGCTATGGGCGGGTTGATTCCGATGATCCTGATCGGCCACGCCGCCGGGGGCAGCGATCATGAACAGGCCATCAACTCACTGGGCCTGCACCTTGTGGGCGTCTGCCTCTGGTTCGGCGGACTGGTCGCCCTGACGGCAGCGGGCACCGCGCTGGGCAGCGACACCGCCGCCGTCGTGAAACGGTTTTCAACCCTCGCCGGGTTCGCCTTAATCCTCGTCGTGTCCTCCGGGGTGATCAACGCGGCCATCCGCATCGATTCCCCCGCCGGCCTCGCCTCACCCTATGGGGTGCTGCTGATGGGGAAAACGGCCGGCGCCATCGTCCTGGGCGGCCTCGGGCTCCTGCACCGCAGGCGTCTCATTCCGGCTCTGTCAGCCGCCGCAGGAGCGACGCGCGCCACTGGGCTGTTCTGGCGGCTGATCGTTATTGAGGTGCTCATCATGGGCGCCGTCAGCGGACTGGCCGCCGCACTGAGCCGCACTCCCCCTCCCCTGGGCGAGGACATCGAACCGGCCCTGACGCCGGCACAAATCCTCACCGGCTACCTGCTGCCACCGGAACTGACCCCCGAACGCTGGTTCACGGTCTGGCGCCCGGACTGGCTCTGGATCGCTGTGGCACTGGCAGCGGCATACCTGTACCTTCGGGCCGCCCGGCTGCTGAAGCGGCGAGGGGACAAGTGGCCCTGGCCCCGGGGCCTGATGTGGCTGACGGGCCTGGCTGCCCTGGTCTTCTTCACCTCCGGCGGGCCCTCGGTCTACGGGCGGGTCCTGTTCAGTGCCCACATGCTCGACCACATGGCGCTGACCATGATCGTTCCGGTGTTCCTGGTTCTCGGCGCCCCCGTCACCCTGGCCCTGCGGGCCCTGGCTCCCCGGCATGACGGGACACGCGGACCGCGGGAATGGATCATGATCCTGGTGCACTCCCGGCCGGCCGCCGTCCTGACACATCCGCTTTTTGTCGCCGCGAACTTCGCCGGCTCGATCGTGCTGTTCTACTACTCCGACGCCTTCGGGTTTGCCCTGCGTGAGCATGCCGGCCATGAACTGATGACCGTGCATTTCGTCATCACCGGCTACCTGTTCGTCCTGTCCATGGTCGGCACCGATCCAGTGCCCCGCCGGGCGCCGTATCCGCTGCGGCTGCTGCTGCTGCTGGCCACGATGGCTTTCCACGCATTTTTCGGCGTCGCCCTGATGGGGGCCACCACGCTCCTGCAGCCGGAGTGGTTTACCGGGCTGGGCCGGGACTGGGGTCTTTCCCCGCTGGCTGACCAGCAGATGGCCGGGGCCATCACCTGGGGAATCGGTGAGGTTCCGACCCTGTTGATCGCGATCGGAGTCGCCGTCATGTGGTCCCGCTCCGATGCCCGGGAAACCCGTCGGACCGACCGGGCAGCGGACAGAAACCATGATGCCGACCTGGAGGCCTACAACGCCATGCTCGCCCAACTGGGCGAACGCACCCACCCGGGCCCCGGCGGCAGCGGCGGGCCGCGCCGGTGACGACGGAAATTCCGCCGATCCCGGCCACACCTGGTGCAGGCGTTCATGAATTCGAACACCGGGATGAACCGGCCGGTCCGGTCCAACCCCTGGGCCTGTCTGCGGGTCCACGGTCCGGTCAGTCCAGCCGGACGAGCGGGTTCGCCCCGAACTCTCCGGCCTCCGGCCCGCGCACGCCCCCGATGATCCGCAGCGTAGATCCGCCCGGTACCTGCAAAGAATCCGGCTGCGGCCAGGACAAGAAGCCCTCACCCCTGCCCCGCCAACCACTGTGAAGGATCCCTCATGAGCGGACATGACCACGACCACGCTGCGGCAGGTGCCGGCCACCGCGGAAAACTCATCATCGTTTTCGCTGTTACGTTCAGCGTCATGGCCGCGGAAATCATCGGTGCCGTGCTGACCGGAAGCCTCGCGCTGCTGGCCGATGCCGGGCACATGTTCACCGACTCCACCGGTCTGCTGATCGCACTGATCGCAGCCTCGCTGGCCCTGAAACCACCGACACTGAAACGCACCTGGGGTTACAAGCGCGCCGAAATCATCGCAGCGGCCTTCCAGGCTGCCCTTCTGCTGGGCGTTGGCGCGTTCGTGATTATCGAGGGCATCCGCAGGTTCTTCGAACCGCCGGAAATCGCCGGACCGACGATGCTGTGGTTCGGCGTCATCGGTCTGGCCGGCAATGCCATCGGGCTGATTGTTTTGGCATCAGGCCGGAATCATAACTTCAACATGAAGGCCGCCTTCCTTGAAGTCCTCAACGATGCCCTGGGATCCGTGGCCGTCATCGTTGCGGCGATCATCATCGCCCTGACCGGCTGGGTGCAGGCCGATGCCGTGGTGTCCCTGCTCATCGGGGTCCTGATCATCCCCCGCACCCTGAGACTGCTCCGGGACACGGTGAATGTGCTGATGGAAAACGCGCCCGCCGGACTGGATCTGGGCCAGGTCCGGGAGCACATCCTCGCCCTTCCCCACGTCATCGACGTCCACGACCTGCACGCGTCCCTCGTCGGTTCCGGAACCCCGGTACTCTCCGCCCACGTCACCGTCGAAGACGGCTGCATGACGGACGGGCACGCCTCCACCATCCTGGCGGACCTGCAGCGCTGCGTCGCCGAACATTTCGACGTCAGCGTCGAACACTCCACCTTCCAGATTGAAGCAGCAGCCCACCGCGACCAGGAAAGCATTCATCACTGATGTCACAACCAAAAGCCACTTCCACGCCCCCGGCAGACCCTGCCAAACGCGCCAGGACCGTCATCTGGATCCTGCTCGGAGTCATCCTGGCCGCAGGAGCCATCTGGTACGCCGTGTTTACGCTCAACAAACCCGCGCCGGTGGCCGTCCAACCCGTCGCCGAGGCCCAGCTCGTCCGTGAGGACAGCCACCGGGTCACCGCTCCGGCAACCGAGAAGGCCCAGCTGGTAGAGTTTTTGGACTTCGAGTGCGAAGCCTGCAAGGCTGCCGAACCCGTCGTGGCCGAGCTGAAGGCAGAATTCGGTGACCGGATCACGGTCGTCCACCGTTACTTTCCGCTCCCGGCCCACCGGAATTCCGGGCAGGCGGCGCTGGCCGTCGAAGCCGCCGCCCAGCAGGGAAAATACGAACAGATGGCCGCGAAAATGTTCGAGACCCAGCCGCAGTGGGGTGAAAAGCAGGACTCCCAGGCACCCCTGTTCCGCACTTTCGCCGAAGAACTCGGACTGGACCTGACCGCCTACGACGCCGCTGTAGCCAACGAAGCCACCAAAGACCGGATCCGTCAGGACATCGCGGACGGTAAGGCGCTTGGCGTGACCGGGACGCCGACATTCTTCCTCAACGGTGAAAAATTGACGCCGAACACGATGGAGGAATTCCGCCAGAAACTGGCGGACGCCGCCCAGTAGCGGTTTCCCGCCGCCGCCAGCAGATTCCGGAAAGAACCAGCCCCACAGGAAGGACCGGGATGAGAGTTCAGCGCGCGCCGTTCCGGTTGCTGCGGACCGCCGCCCTGGCAGGATCAACCCTGTCGCTGGCCGCGGCGGCGCACGTCTCCGCCGGCGGCCTCCTGCCCCCGGCACCGGTACTGGCGGCCTGCACGTCCCTGCTGGTCCTGGCCATCATCATCCTGACCAGATGGAAGCTGAAGACGCCGGTTCTTGGTATGGTCCTGGCCGGCGGTCAGGGCCTGCTGCACTCAGTGATGTCCGCGTTCCCTCCGACAGCGGCCGTCGGCCCTGCCCTCCCGGCTGTCGCGCCGGGGACACACCACCACCCCCTGATCGGCTCCGGGGCGCTGCTGCCCGCAGGGCAGGACATGCATCCGCATCTGGTGTGGGACCTGGGACCTGCCATGATCACCGCCCACCTCGGCGCGACGGTGCTGACCGCGCTGCTGCTGGCCAAAGGCGAATCAGCCCTCTGGGCGCTGGCAACCTGGCTCCGACCCGTACTTTTCCTCGCGCCGGTCCCCTTCGTTCCGGCCCTGGCAGCGCTGGTTCCGGCCCCGCCCCGGGCCCCGGTTCTGCGCCGGATAATACTCCACACCCATTCCCGGCGCGGGCCGCCCGCTACCGCCTGAAGCCCTTTTCGCAGGCCCGCAGCCACGGCCGCGCCTGCACCCTGCAAGCACGTTTCAGCGGAAACGTCGTGCACCCAAAATCTTTCCCAAAGGAAACCAACCATGAAATCGCGCCCCAGAATTAGTACCCGCCTGCGCCTGGCAGCCGTCGCCGCTCTGCTGCTGCCCGCCGCCGCAGTGGCCTCCCCTGCCGTCGCCCACGATGCCCTGTCCTCCACGGCTCCGGCCCGCGACGCAGTCGTGGCCACCGCGCCCGAAACGGTGTCACTGACCCTCACCGAGCCTCCCACGGATTCAGCGTCCCTGAACCTGAGTGTCATCACCGTCACCGACGGCGCCGGGAACACCGTCAGCGACGGCACTGTAAGCGTCAATGGGGCGACCTTGTCGACCAAAATCGCCCCAGGGACACCGGGCAGCTACAAGGTGCTTTGGCGGGCCGTGTCCTCGGACGGGCACCCCATCGAAGGCAATTACGCCTTCACCGTCCAAGCGCCCGCGACCGCGGCATCATCCCAACCGTCGGTACCCGCAACCCCTTCAGCTGCCGCCTCCTCGCAGGCCCCGCAAAACACCGCCAACGCCATGCCGCCGACGGCCCCGAGGCCCAACGACGATAACGCGCCGCTGGCCGTGGGAATCGCCTTCGGGATCCTGGCAGCGGCGCTGGCCGTGACCTGGTGGGTGCGCCGCAGAAACGCCGGACAGCGCTCCTGACCTACGTCTTTCCGGTGTTCCCGTCGCGCGGGAGCACCGGAAAGAACCCAGGAACGGCCTACGACCGGACAGACGCTCCCGCTTCCCGGGCTTTCCGGCGATTCGCCAGCATCCTCAACAGCGCCGCGGTCAGGGCTGCGACCGCCATGACCGCAACGGACACCGCCCCGGCAGTAAAGAGTCCCTGCGCGAAAACCGGCAACGGGGCAGACGCCTCAGCGGCGACCATGATCGTGATGTAGTACGCCGCCGTAGCGGCCAGCCACAGGCCACCAGCCGCGGCGACAGCCAACGACCAGCGCCAAAACCAGCGTTCACCGGGCCCGTGGGACAACGCAACAGCCAGCAGGACAATTCCCGCGACGGCCAACAGTTGAGCAGGCAGCAAAAATGGTCCGGCAACGAGGCCGATTGGAACGCAGATACCGCCAACCATCAACAAACGCCGGCAACCAAGCGGCATACCCGATGCCCGGGACGGCGCGGCCGGCCGATGAGGACCCTCGGCCATTGTATTTTCAGCGGTCATACGGTTCCTTGAATCATCGTCAGGACTGGCCCGGGGGCGGGACAGCATCCGTGGGGCGCGATGAGGCTCCTCACGACTGTACAGGAATGGATGAATGGACTCGCGCGTCCACCAGGTCCGTGCAGGTCAGCCACTGCGTCAATGCACGTGGCTGGTGCTGGAACATATTGGCGAACCACTCGACAGGGCCCCGGAAGTTTCGTTAGGGTGTGGGCTTGCCGGCTTGCGGCTCACCGGCGGTGGCAAGGTTCGTATCCGCTGCGTCCGGACTGTCCTGCCCTGGCAGACGGACCTGCGCCTGGTAGCGAACCCGGCGGATCCGCCGGGTCATGGACACCATGAGCATCACGACGGCTATGACCATAAACGCGGTCATCAGAAACCCGAGAAATCCCGGTGATACCTGATCGGGACTCAAACCGGGCCTCAGCCCGTCAGTTCCGGGACCGGGAGTAGGCATCGTGCTTAGGGCCTGCAGGCCAGCCGCGACGAAAGCGTTCTGCACTGGGTCATCCTTTTCTTGAAGAATTTCGAAGGCGTTTCTGGACCTGATGTCCGCGGATGACAACCCCTGCAGCGTGAAGCAGCAGTCCCGCGCCTATGACAGCCAGCGATGCAAACGACAGGGCCTCATTTTTGGCGGTCTGGCCAAAAATGTTAATCGCGATTCCCAGCGCAATCAGGGCCATGGCACTGAAAACAACCGCTTTGTACGATGCAGGTGCGGTGGCCCAAAACTCGTTTAGCACCCATCCAGCATATGCGGAAAAGCCATGCCCACCTTTTCACGTGCCGCCACGCAGGGGGTTGGCGCCCGCAGTACGTCTTGCCGTTCTCGCCGGAACTCCTCTGGAGGGTTCAACAGCCACGGGGCCTGTCCGTGGAAACGGGCGAGCCTTCGGCTGTACGGTTGCACCTCAGCACAACAGGCTTCGGCGGGACCTTCCGGCGTCTCCGGTCCCTTGGTGTGAGGGTGCAGAGGTTTTGAGGCGCCGGACCGGAGTAAGAGGCAGGGTACTCGACCCTCGACAGAGGGTCCAGTGTGCGAGGGCATGCTGAAGGCCGGTGATTCATTGCCCCCAAGGCATTGAATCACCGGCCTTCAGTGGTTTTATTTGCCTGCGCGCACGAAGGTCACGGCGCCTTTGGAGGTCATCCAGGTCAGGGGGTGGACCGCTGTTTCGTTCTTGCCGTTCAGGCCGGAGCTGAGGACTTGGCCGTTGCCGACGTAGATTCCTACGTGGCCGGGCTGCATGACCATGTCGCCGGGCTGGGGGTCGGTGACGACGGTGCCGTAGTTCATGAACTGCATCGGGCCGAGGTCGCCGACGGGGATGCCGGCAGCGTTGAGGGCGTTTTCGACCAGCCGTGTGCAGTCCTGGATCATACCGATCTGGGCGTAGGCGGAGGACAGCATGATGGCGTTGATCCCGCCCGCGGCCGGCGCGGGCGCCGGCGCGGCAGGGGTGACGGTGACCTGGGCCTTGGCGGGCGCAGCGGCTGGCTTCACAGTGGCAGCGCCCACGGGGACCGTGGCTTTGGGCGCTTCGGCGGCGACTGGCTTGGGTGCTTCCACGACGGGTGCAGGCGTGGTTTCCACTGCGGGACGCTCGAAGGTGATCTGGATCGTGGCGTCGGCGGTCAGCGGGGTCTGGGCCTGGCCTGCGACTTCGAGGGTGGATGCCGGCTCGGCGTCGCGCTGGGCCGGGGTGTCTGCTGCCTGGGCGGCGGTGATGCCACCGGTCAGGACGAGGCCGGAGGCTGCTGCGAGGACGGCTGCCTGGCGGCCTGCGGTGCCGGCGTTTGCGGCGACGGATTGGGACAGCACGGCGATGGCGCTGGTCTGGACGGAGACCGCGCGGTGGCGGCCGTGAGTTTTGCGCATGGGCATGAAAGGGCCTCTCCCACTGCCTGCGAGGTTAGCTGTCGGATTCGGATGGGAGACACCCGGCCGCGGTGGTGCACGAAAGGCACCAGGCACGGCTTCACCCCAAGGCCTGCTCGAAGCGGGCCAACTCTGGGTTCCCCGTCTCTGCCGGACGAATTTTACGAACGGATCCCTGGCAGCGGCAGAGTTAGGCAAGTCTGCTCGGGAGTGCCGTATTCGGAGAAACCGGCACGGTCAGACCCTATGTCACAAAAGCCCCATTTGTCACATTTGCGTAACGCCCTGACTGTGGTAACAACCTGCTTGGCACCCGGCAGATACGCGGGGGTATTTTCGGGGATGTCGTCAGTGACCTGGTCAGACCCCGCCGGTGCCTGCACTGCCTTCCACAGCCGTTCAATCCCAGCGCCCATCGATCCTTCATTTTCAAGGACCGGAAAAGCATGGAAGCAATGTCATCGATGTTGGTCGCTGCTAATACGGCCGTCGTGGCCAGGATGAGCAAGTCACTTCCAGCGTCAGGAGGCCCGTGTCCGGACTGCAGCTGGTTACGCCTTTTCCTGTTCGCGGGATCCCAGCAGGCTGCCCAGCACGTACAGCCCTACGCCGACGGTGACGAACACGTCGGCGAGGTTGAAGGTGGGAAACCAGCCGCTGTGCAGGTAGTCCACGACGCCGCGCCCGTCCATCCGGTCCACAAGGTTCCCGGCACCGCCGCCAACCACCATCGCCGCACCCGCCCGGGAGAGCGCCGGCATGGCGGGGGCGGTGGACACTGCGTACCAGGCCATGGCCAGGACGATGATGGCGGTCGCGGCAATGACCAGCCACGGGGCGAGGTTAGCCCCGAGGCTGAAAGCGACCCCGGTGTTGTACAGCAGTTTCAGGTTCACCAGGCCCAGATCGACCGTGGCACCGTTGGAGAGCAGTTCCTCGGCCAAGGCCTTGATAACCAGGTCGGCCACCCCGAGCACGGCGGCCGAGACGAGCAGGCCAATTTTTACCCGCCATGCTTTGGCGCCAATTGGTGGTGTCCTTGCCGGATCTGCCGGATCTGCCGGTGACGGGACGCTCACGCGGCAGGTTCCAGTGCCGGCGCGGGTTTGGCCGCCCGGAGTGCTGTCTTGCGGCTGATCCGGCCGGCGCGGACGCCGTTGCCGATCACCACGATTTCGGCGAGTTCGTGGATCAGGACGACCGCAGCCAGTCCCAGGGCGCCGACCAGTGCCAGCGGGATCAGGATTGCGATCAGCAGCAGGGACAGGCCCACGTTCTGCAGCATGATGGACCGGGTCCGGCGGGCGTGGTCCAGGACCTGGGGCAGGTGGTTCAGGTCCTCGCCCATCAGGGCGATGTCGGCGGTTTCAATGGCGACGTCGGTGCCCATGGCGCCCATGGCAATACCGGTGTCGGCGGTGGCCAGGGCCGGGGCGTCGTTGACGCCGTCACCGACCATGGCGGTGGGCTGGCGGGACTTCAGGGTCCGGATGATCTCGGCCTTGTCTTCCGGGCGGAGGTCGGCGTGGACTTCGGTGATGCCTGCGTCCTTGCCCAGGGCCGCGGCGGTGATCGCGTTATCACCGGTGAGCATGGCCGTGGTGTACCCGGAGGCGGTCAGCCGGGCGATGACGTCCCGGGCTTCGGGGCGCAGTTCGTCACGGACTGCCACGGCACCAATGACTTCGCCGGCGGATTCGATCAGGACGGCGGTGGCGCCTGCCGTTTGCATCCGCTCGACATCCCCGGCAAGGGCGCCGGCGTTGATCCAGCCGGGGCGGCCCAGCCGGACGGTCTTGCCTTCGAAGCGGCCTTCCAGGCCGGCGCCGGGGACGGTGTCCACGTCGGTCACGTCGGCCCTGGCCGGGGATGCGGCGAGGATGGCTCGGGCCAGGGGGTGTTCGATGCGGGCCTCCAGCCCGGCTGCGAGGGCAAGAACGTCTTCGCGGGTAGTGGTCCCGGCGGCGGCGACATCGATGACTTCGGGCTTGTTCCGGGTCAGGGTGCCGGTCTTGTCCAGGGCGATGGTGCGGATCTTGCCGAGGGTTTCCAGTGCGCCGCCGCCCTTGATCAGCACGCCGATGCGGCTGGCGGCGCCGACGGAGGCGACAACGGTGACCGGGACGGAGATCGCCAAAGCGCACGGCGATGCGGCCACGAGGACGACCAGGGCGCGTTCGAACCACAGCAGCGGCTCTCCGACGATGAAGCCGAAGGCGATGATCAGGGCCGCGGCGATCAGGATGCCGGGGACGAGCTTGCTGGCGATGTTGTCCGCCAGGCGCTGCCCGGGTCCCTTGCGGGACTGTTCGGCCTCGACGATGTGCACGATGCGGGCCAGGGAGTTGTTCTCCGCGGTGCTGGTGACTTCGACTTCCAGCGGCCCGGTGCCGTTGATGGACCCGGCGTAGACCTCGCTGCCGGGACCGGCCTCCACCGGCACGGATTCACCGGTCAGGGCCGAGGTGTCCAGGGAGGTGCGGCCGGTGATGATCCGGCCGTCGGTGGCCAGCCGTTCGCCCGGGCGGACGACCATCCGGTCCCCCGGAACGAGCTCGGCCGGGTCAACGGTGACCTCCGTTCCGCCGCGAAGGACTGTCGCTTCGGCCGGGACGAGGTCCAGCAGGGCCCGCAAGCCGCGCCGGGTTTTGGCCAGCGAGTATTCCTCCAACCCTTCGGAAATGGAGTAGAGGAAGGCGAGCATCGCCGCTTCCTCGAACTCGCCAAGGGCGACGGCGCCGACGGCGGCGATCGTCATCAGGGTCCCGACGCCGATCCTGCCCTTGACCAGGCGGCGCAGGGTGGAGGGAACAAAGGTCCACGCCGCGACCAGCAGCGCCCCGATTTCCAGGACCAGGCGCAGCCAGTCCGGGCCCCCGGTCAGGGACAGGGCCCAGACGGCCACGAGCAGCACACCCGAGATCGCGGCGGCCCGGATCTCGTTGATCTGCCAGAAGCCGACAGCTTCCTCGGCCTCTTCGGCCGCGGTTTCGGGCTTGTCGTCGCTGCAGCCGCAGGCATCGCTCATCGGGCGTTCTCCTTCGTCAGTTCCACGTTTGTCAGTACGGCGCCGGTGCTTCCGGTGCCGTAGTTCGGGCACAGGCTGACCGCGTTGCCGGTGGTGGCAAGCAGGATCTCGGCCTGGGCAAGCATGTCCATCAACTCGGGGCGCGACAGCGAGTAATGGACGCTGCGGCCCTGCGCGCGGCCCTGGACCAGGCCACAATCGCGCAGACACGCCACATGGGCGGACACGGTGGACTGGGCAAGCCCCAGCTCCCCCGCCAGATCCCCCACCCGGATCTCGCCGGCGGCCATTCGCTTCACGATGTTCAACCGCGTCGGATCGCTTAACGAATGAAACAAAGCCGCTGCGGGTTCAAGCCCACCGCAAGCATCCCCCGAACCAGCCATTTGTATCGTCATGCAGCGATGATATCCGATTAAAACGATGGGAACTCGATATGGGTTTTCTCGTCCTTCGGAACCTGACGGAGGGCTTCGGGCACGCCGTCCGGAGTCCCGAGCGGGGTGAGGTTCAAATATCGAAACATTTGCCGTGACTCCGGTAGGGCGCTGGCGGTAGCGTGAGGCAGCAAAAGACCGCCTGCACTGGGCGGGTAGGGCACATGTCCTCTGGGTTGCCTAAAGCAAGGCGTGGTTTGAAAGGTGTTGACAGTGTGAGTCTTTCCGCCCAAACGCTGGTGCTGGTCGCGTTCCCGGTCGCCGCGGCGGCCCTGGGGTCGGTCATCGCTGTCCTAAAGCCCCCGGGGCCAAAACTCTCCAGTGCGATTCAACACTTCGCGGCGGGCGTGGTCCTGGCAGCATTGGCCGGAGAAGTACTACCGGACCTGCGGGCAGAAGGAAACCTCGGGTTCGCGGCCGCCGGTTTTGCCGCAGGCGCAGCTGTCATGCTGGCGTTAGGCGCCCTGGGCCGAAAAATGGACAGAAAGTCCCCGGCGTCCGGGACACTGCCGACAGGCCTGCTGGCCGCCGTCGGAATCGATCTGCTGCTGGACGGTTTACTCGTGGGGCTGGGGACTGTTCTGGGTGCCAGGGAGGCGCTTATCCTCACCATCGCCCTCACCATCGAAATCCTGTTCCTGGCACTGTCTTTGACAGTAGAGCTCAAGGAAATTGGCATATCCAACGTCCGTGCAGCGGCAACCAGCAGCGGACTTGGACTCCTGACGGCCGTCGGTGCGATAGGCGGTGCTATCTTCCTCGGTGGTGCCGGCGCGCCCCTACTGGCCCTTGTTCTCGCCTTTGGTGCTGCCGCTCTTTTGTATCTCACGGTGGAGGAACTGCTGACTGAAGCGCATGAACAGGAAGAAACGGTGTTTTTGGGTTCCATGTTCTTCCTCGGGTTCCTCGTCATCTACATCCTGGGGGCACTGTAAAGAGCCGCCTCAAAGCCTGCATTCCTTGACGCTTTAGTGAAATCCCCCTCGGGCCATCTCCCCCATCCTTTCACCGACGTCCAGGGAGGATTCACGGTCGAGGACGTAGATGCTTTGACGGAAACAGGGGCTCGGGGAGCCATAAAGGCGCCGCAATCACACCAGCCGTCACACGCAACAGATAGTACTGCGCCATGCCCCGCCTGCTGTTCTGACATCCTGGCGGTTCGGACGGCAGCACCAAGACTGAAAACTGGTGAATGACTCGCGGCGTCAATATCTGAACAAATGATAATCTGTTCAGATGAGTCGTCGATTACGTTCCATTACCGATCCGGATGCCCTGCCCGGATATCGGGACAACGATCGTGCCTCTGCCCGCATTGAGTTTCTTCGGGAGGCACTGCCCCCAGGCGAGGATGTTGAGCGGGTTGCCGCGGTGTTCCGGTTGATGGGAGATCCCGGCCGGGTGCGGATCCTCGCCACGCTGCTGGAGGCCGGGGAGGTATGCGTGCATGACCTCGCCTCGGTGGCCGGGCTCAGCGAATCCTCAGTGAGTCAAGCTCTTCGACTCATGCGCGCGCACCGAGTCGTGGAAACCCGCCGCGCTGGCCGGGTCGTGTTTTACCGTCTCGGCGACAACCACGTTCGGATGTTGCTGGACCTGGCGATCACCCACGCCGGGCACTCCCCCGCAGTCACCGCAGTCTCTTCCCCTATCGACCCCACTCGTCAGGAGCCCACATGAACGCCTCGCCTGCCCCTCTTACTTGCCCTAAATGCGAATCAGAGATGCGTCCCTACGAACGCAACGGGGTCATCATCGATCAATGCACAGGGTGCCGCGGAATCTTCCTGGACCGCGGTGAACTGGAGTCCCTGATGGATGCTGAAGCCGCGTTCTACGCTGCCCGGAACGCCGCACCCGGAATGACACAGCCCCCCTATGCCCAGACTCCGCAGCCCCCCTACGGCCAGTCTCCCTATGCGGACCGGCGGGACGGTCACCACAGTGGTCATGGTGACCGGCACGACCGCCGCAAGCGCGGGGGGTTCCTCGGGGATCTGTTCGGCTGAACCCCGAAGCCCCTGCACCAGCACCCCTCAACCTGACCGGCCCTGACTATGAGAAGTGAGCACGCGTGGCGATCGACACCCAGCTTGACCTGAAGACTGTTTTGCCCGAGGCGCTGGATGAACAGGACGCCTGCGTGCGCAGTCTGACCGAGGGCCTGCAGGCCCGGCAGGGCGTTATCGATGCCCATGTCAAGCGCCCGGACGGCGCCGAAGCGGCGCAGCTGTGTGTGCATTTCGAACCCGGTCTCATCAGCCTGGGCCGGATCCGCGAACTGGCCGTGTCCCTGGGCGCCCGGGTGGACAGCGACTTCGGCCACCTCAGCCTTGATGTGGACGGCATCTCCAGGTCCGCCCGGGCGCAACTGCTCGAACAGCGGCTGCGCGAGCTGGACGGGGTGGCGGAGGCCCACGTCTCCGCCACCGGCTCCGTTACGGTTGAATACCTCACGGACCGGACCTCGGAGAAGGCGGTTTTGGACCTTCTGGCACGCTTTGGAACACCACCGCGCGCAGGCCGGCTCTATCTCTCCGAGGCACGCCATGCAGGTGCCGTCGAAGCTGGCCTGCCAGAAGCGGACGCGCATGACCGCAGGCACGAAAAGCAAGAAGAACATGATCACAAACACGGCGGGATCTTTAGTGAGCGAAGCGAGCTGATCTTCGCGGTCCTGTGTGCCCTGACCCTGGCGACGGGGTTCCTCCTGGGGCTCAGCTCTGCGGTTCCGGACGTAGTTTCCACGGCGCTGTATATCGCCGCGTATTTCTTCGGCGGCTACTACACCCTGAAGGAAGCCATCCAGACGGTGATGGCCAAACGGTTCGAGATCGATTTCCTGATGCTGGTCGCAGCCGCCGGGGCCGCGGTGCTCGGGGACCTGGCCGAAGGCGCCCTGCTGCTGGCTCTGTTCAGTATCGGCCACGCCCTGGAAAGCTATGCCATGGGCCGGGCCCGGCGCGCCATCCAGGCCCTGGCCGAACTCGCCCCGGACACCGCACTGGTCAGACGCGCCGGTGCTGAGCAGGAGATCCCGGTCGGGGAATTGCGGATCGGCGACACCGTCATCATTAAACCCAACACCCGCATTCCCTCGGACGGTTACGTAACCGTCGGGCAGAGCAGTGTGGACCAGTCGGCGGTTACCGGGGAAAGCATCCCAGTTGACAAGACCCCCATTGGGCAAGAGGCGTCCCGGAAGGAGGCCGACATCCCGGCCGAAAGCCGGATCTATGCCGGAACGGTCAATGGTCCCGGCGTCCTGGAGATCGAGGTGACACGGCTGTCTAAGGACTCAACGCTCGCCCGCGTGGTGCGGATGGTCAGCGAAGCCCAGGCCCAAATTTCGCCCACGCAGCGCTTCACGGACCGCTTTCAGCGCGTATTCGTCCCCGCCGTGCTGATCCTCGTCCTCGCCCTGCTCTTCGCCGGCCTCGTCATCGAGGAACCGTTCTCCGCCACGCTCTATCGGGCCATGGCCGTCCTGGTCGCCGCCAGCCCGTGCGCGCTGGCAATCTCCACCCCCAGCGCCGTCCTGTCCGGGTTGGCCCGGGCAGCCCGCGGCGGCCTGCTCATCAAAGGCGGGGGACCTCTGGAGAACCTGGGCACGCTGAGCGCGATCGCCTTCGACAAGACCGGGACTCTTACGGAGGGCAAACCCGAAATGACTGACGTGGAACCCGCGGCGGGGGTGAAGGAATCCGAGTTGCTATCCGTCGCACTCGCCGTCGAATCCCAAAGCGACCACCCGCTGGCCTCGGCCATCGTGACGGCGGCACGCGCCCGGCTGGACGGCACACCGCCGCTCACCGCCGGGGCTGTCACCAGCATCACCGGCCGCGGGGTCAGCGCCCTGATCGACGGCGAACAGATCCACATTGGCAAGCAGCAGCTCTTCACCGAAACCGACGGGTCGCCGTTGACCAAGGACATCCTGGACTCCACTGCCCGGCTCGAGGCCGGGGGACGGACCACCATGGTAGTGCGCCGGGGGTCCAGGTACCTGGGGGTCCTGGGCCTGATGGACACTCCCCGGGACTCCGCAGCAACAGTTATCACACAGCTGCGCCAGGCCGGTATACGGCACATGATCATGCTCTCGGGTGACAACCAGACCGTCGCCGGTGCTGTGGCCGGGAAGCTCGGGCTCGATGAGGCCCGCGGCGACCTGCTCCCCGAGGACAAAGTCAAAGCCGTAGTCGAGCTGCGGGGCCGGGAAAATAAGGTCGCGATGGTCGGTGACGGCGTCAACGATGCACCGGCCATGGCCAACGCCACTGTCGGGATCGCGATGGGCGCCGCCGGCTCGGACGTCGCCATGGAAACCGCCGACGTCGCGCTTATGGGAGATGACCTGAAACGGCTCCCCTTCGCCGTGAATCTTAGCCGGCAATCCAGCCGAATCATCCGGCAGAACCTTTGGGCCAGCCTCGGCGTCGTCGCGATCCTGATCCCGGCAACGATCACCGGGGCCATCGGCATTGGCTTGGCGGTCCTGATCCACGAAGGATCAACCCTGCTCGTCGTCGCCAACGCCCTCCGCCTCCTGGCCTACCGCGAACCCAAAACCTAATAGAAGCCTCACCATCACCGACCCCTGACTAGGCCTTTAGCATGGGAACCCGGTCGATGGACGGCGATAGATGGGCCCTGGCAGGCTGCGCCTGCAAGCGGTGGCTGCAGATACTGTCCTATCTCCGGGAGATTTCCCGCGACCCCGCCTGGTGGAATGCCCTGTTGGTTATCACTCTGGCCGCGGTAGGCACGTTAGACGCCCCTGATGGCTAAACGCCCCTGCCGGCTTGAGGCCGTCAGGCAGGTATGGAACTCCTTGGCGCAGTCCCTCATCATTTCTGGCCAGTCGTTGCCCGGCGCGGGGGATGGCGTACTGATTCCCGACCATCACCCAAACTTTTGGACTAGATGGTCGTGTCTTGTCCTACTGGGATATGTCGGGGAAAGTTCGTTGCCGGCGTGGACCCGCCCGACGTCCTCGCGCACCTTGGTCGCGCTGCAACGCAGGTCCCCTCCATCACCTCATTCTTGCTGCCAACCCGAACTAGAAACTCGCCGTATTTGTTTTCAGGCAGTCCTCCCACCGGATCGAGAATTACGGGCCGAAGATCACGACATCTGCCACGCGCTGTCACTTAACCGAGAGTCGGCACCGGCACCGGCCTCATAAACCGGTCGATCCATTCCGGAGTCGAGCGCCGGGTAAATTGGAGGGATGCCCCACTTTTCTTCCCAGTTTCTGCGTGTCCTTTCCTGTGCGGCCACCATCGTTGTCCTGGCGGCCGTCTCCGGCTGCGCCACCCCGGTATCGGCGGGTGACGTACCGACATGGCAGGCCACTACGCTCCCCTCTGACCCAGGAGTCGTAGCGGCAGACGCAGGCCGAATTCTCGATCGGCAACCTGTGGTTCAGCGGAAAGACGTAGAGTCAGGCAGCTACATTTTGACTCTGGTCTGCGAAGGCGTCGGCAAGGCCTTCCTGACGGTGCGCTCCGGGGGCAATGACCTGGTGGAACTCGGAGCGGCCTGCAATGGCGCCAAGGAGACAACCAAAGTCAGCGTTACCGACCCGGGCATGCTGGAACTACGTACGTCCAGTGTGGATGCTCCCCTCCTCTACGCCTACCAGCTGGCCGCTCCCAGGTAGAGGGCCAGGTCAAAGCGGTTCCCGCACCGGCTGCTGCCCGCCGGCAGCGCCCAGCCTGGGCGCTGCCGAGGCGAACGACAGGGCGGCGGTCTTCAAAGCCCTTGCCGACCCGAACCGGCTGCGGCTGCTGTCCATCGTCAAAGGCGCCCAAGGCGGCGAAGCCTGCGTCTGCGACCTCACCGATCCACTGGATCTCACCCAGCCGACCGTTTCCCACCACCTGAAGATCCTCGTCGACGCCGGCCTGCTGCACCGCGAAAAACGCGGAACCTGGGCCTACTTCTCACTCGTCCCCGGCGCCCTCGAGCGCACCGCAGGACTGCTGGAGACCCTGTGACCCCACCAGTTCCGACGGGCGCCTCCGTTCGCCCCATGTTCCGGGAGGATTGGCCGGACGTCCGGGACATATACCAGGCGGGAATCGACACCGGCCAAGCCACCTTCGACTCCGTTGCACCCGACTGGGACCGGTTCGACACTTCCTGGCTTCCCGGCCATCGGTTTGTCGCCGCAACGCGGGAAGACCAATTCTTCGGGTGGGCTGCTGCCTCCGCCGCCTCAGCCCGCCCCGCGTACTCCGGCGTGGTCGAACACTTCGTGTACATAGCCGCTGCTGCCCGCGGTATGGGTATGGGCATTGGCAAAGCCCTCCTTGAAACGCTTATCAAGTCCACCGAGAGCCATGGCATCGGGACTATCCAGGCCAGCGTCTTCCCCGAGAACGAAGCCAGCCTCAGACTCCACTTTCTCCATCGTCGGACGCCGGCAACGCATCGCCCGGATGGCCCACGGTCCACTGAACGGGCAGTGGCGTGACACCCTCCTGGTCGAACGCCGCTCAACCAGCATCTAAAGACCCGCCAAGCACTTCGACTTCCACTACCGGCAACTCAGCTTGGCCGCCCGTACCGCTAATCCGCATGGCCGCGCGGCTGCAATGATGAACCCTGTGACTATCGCGAAGACCACCCTGCTGTTCATTCTTGCCGCCGCCGCCGAGATCGGCGGCGCCTGGCTGGTCTGGCAGTCCGTCCGGGAAGGCAAGGACTGGTGGTGGGCCGGACTGGGCGTCATCGCCCTCGGTATTTACGGTTTCGCAGCGACATTGCAGCCGGACGCGCACTTCGGCCGAATACTAGCCGCCTACGGCGGGGTGTTCGTAGCCGGGTCACTGCTGTGGGGCATGGCCTTTGACGGTTTCCGACCCGACAGGTGGGATGTTGCCGGCTCGGCGATCTGCCTGCTCGGGGTAGCCGTGATCATGTTCGCGCCCCGAAACGCAGGCTGAACTACAAATCCGACCTACGAGTTGAAAGTTATCCCACTGCCCCGGCAGCATTGCTGCGTGGAACTGTTCCATCGCGCTCTGGGCGCAGAAAGCACAACACTACCTGCCTGATTCCGCGTCCTGTTGAAGCACACCCCAACCTGACGTCAGCAGCAAGAAAAAAGGGCGTCAGAATAGGGTCTTCAGAGCGGTTCTTACACTCCCCAACCCTTCTGTCTTAGATTCAAATCTGACAGCCAGCCCCGCTGAGGAGCTTGCGCGGGGCAGGGACGCAATTGGGCAACAGCCTGTTGCCCAATTGTCCAGAAACCGTCTGGACAATTGGTTCCGCTGCCCACACTCGGGGACAATCCTGATGGGTTATCCACCGCTACTGCTGCGAAGGGAGCTATCCTCAGGGCTCCCAATTCCAGCTGTGGATAACCCGGATTGACCACAACTATGGACAGCTTCTAGTCCCACCTTTGTGCCTTGGACTCCTGGTGTCAGGGCAATTCGTCGAGTTTGGTTCGGAGGTTCCTAAACACCGCGTCGCGCTGCTCTTGGGAGAGCTGCATTAGCGGCACATCACGCAGCTCGTCGAGGTTGAAATCGGTGTCCTCCTGGTCCTCGTCCTCGAGCATGGCGAGCATGTCCTCGTAGGTCAGGACCATTATGTTGCCGTCCAGTGGCCGGAATCCGAGTTCGCCCCAGTACTTGGCAAGGGCGCGGCATTCCCTCCGGTGTTTCAGGGATCCTTCATCCGTATCGTCCTTGAGCCCGGGTGCCGCGTGCAGGACGGTGACGACGGTACCGCGGCCGATTGCTCCGAGGATAGCCTTGAATATTTGGTGCCCGGCCCGGTGCCCACGGAACCGCGGCTGGACGCTCACCCAGGACACGACCATCAGATCGCCTTCTAGGACCGGTTCGCCCTCGACGCTGAGCTGACTGGGCTCGGATCCGGCGACGATGAACGCTTCGGCGAATCGGGACAGGTCAGCGCTGTGGGCGTCCAAGGTGTCGAAGAGGTTGACGCTGCCAACGTCCGGGACGAGGTGGACGCTGGCTTCGGCGACGGTGACCCGGCCTTGGGCGTCGGCGTCGAAGGTGTCGTAGTCGGGTTCGAGGATGTCAGCGTCGATGTAGGCGCGAATGCTCCATGACTGCGGGTAGTCTTCGGGCCGTTCCCAGGAGTCGGGGCGGGCGGCGTAGTCGAGGGCATAGGTCAGGCGCATCCACTGGAGGGCGTCGCTGATCTCGTCGTGCTCCTCTGGCCGGGTGCCACCATCCACTTCCTTGCCGCGGGTGTGCTCGTTACTGGCCATGAGATTCCTTGCCCGCTCCCCCGACCAAGGGGTGCTCTGAATGTTGTCCAGTGTGCCGGGTTCACCGTACCCGACACTGGCCCTGGCGTGACAGTAAAGCCCTCCCGAATTTCCGGGTGGCCATTCATGTGGGTAGGTCCGCACGTCGAAGGGATCAACCGGCCGAGCCCGGGTCAGCCCACGTGGATGCCGTTGTCAGCGAGGTATTCGCGAGCACGGCCCATCTGCCGGTCGGTAGAGAAGGCGTACCAGTGTTCGCTGAGGTTCTCGTCGTGGACGATTTCCCGGAACCGGAAGAAGGCGCCTTTGCCCTCGATCGCCCGCTCCAGTCGCTCTCGGAGGGCTTCCTCGTGCTGCCTGTCTGCGAAAGCTGCCATGTCCTGCCAGCCGTTCCCGGAACCCGTGCGGTTCAGCCGAAGCCATCGGTCCGGTTCATCCTCTACGCCGATCGCGGTGTCCTGCCCTACGATCATCGGGTCAGTGGCGGCCTCGTCGTACACCTGCCCGGTGTGCAGGTCGAGGTAGCCGCCGGTGGACAGATCGGGGTCCCCTTCCAAGATGATGCTGAGCATGTCGAGGTCCACGGGAACCACCCTGCCGGTCAGCGGCACGCGGCGCAGGGCTGCCAGCAGGTCCTCGGCGAGCACCTGGTCACCGGCGCAGCCGCGCCGGGTCAACCGGTTGATGACCGACAGTGCCACGGGTTCGGCTTCCCGGCGCCTGTGCTCTAAGGCCATCGGTATGCCGGCCCCCACCTGCTGGAGGGTGTCATCGATGTCGCGTCCGGTCAGGGCTGCGAGGAAACGGGCCGCGTCTGCTGCCGCGATGGCTTCACGCATTTCGGGCAGGTCCAGCCTCGGCACCGAGACCTGGGCGGGCCATGCGTGCAGCAGCATCGGATGCGGTTCGCCCGGTTTCGCCGGGACCCGGCTCTCCCCGTCATCAGTGGACCACCGGCGCCCGTATTGGTCCGGGATGCTGCCCCAGCCCCAGTAGGGCAGAGGGAAATCAGGGCGGATACCCAATACCTCCAGCGGGTCGACCTTCGTCTCCTCGACCACGCACCGGTGCATCCAAGCGTCACCAAGGTCAAACATGAACTGAAACTCAGATCCCGGCCCCAGCGTCCGGGCGACCTTGGCGGTCGCGATGTCGATAGCTGTGATGATCGGCCCACCGCCGGATCCGGCCATCTCAGCTCCCGTCTCTTGGTCCGTGATTACCCGGCCGTCGTTCAGGGTGAACATGGACAGGTGCGAGCGGTCCCAACGGGCGAAGGCATCGTTGATGGCGTTGGCGAGATCCAAGAAGGTGTGCGACTGTCCAACCGCGAAGACTCGCCCCGGCCAGGGCCACAGCTCCTCACCACGACCACCGAGCAGTTCCACCGTCACCGATAACCAGGTTCGCGCCATACCCTCAGGATGGCACGAACCGCGGCCGCGCCCTTCGTCGCGTTACTGCACGCCGGCGGGCGCCAGCATCCCGAATGAGGGCGGGCGGCTCCGCGAGGAAGAGGGCGCGGAAAGTGATTTTAGGCGAGCAGTGTAGAAGCACTGCTTCCAAGCGTGCAGTGGAGGGCAGTCCTTGCTAGTCGAAGATTCCTGCTTCGGGGGTTTTGTGGGGAAGGGCGGTTTTGCCCGGGGCGGGGGTTTTGTGTCCGTCGTAGGCGCATTTTTTGAAGGGGCCCTCCTTATCCATGAGGGTGCGCATGTGTGGGTCGGCGTGGTTCAGCCACCAGGTGCTGATGCCGAGGGCGGGTTCGAGGCGTAGGTGTTCCCAGGCGCGCCAGATGGCTTCCATCCGGATGAGGGCTTCGGGGTGTTTGTACCATTCCGGGCACCACGCGTAGGCTGCGCCCTCGTTGACTTCCCGGACGTAGGACTGGGCCAGGAGGTCAGCGAAGAATTCCACGGCGCTGGAGTACACCAGTTCCGGTTCGGGCTCAGCGTGGCTGTGCCCGCCGGTCGGGGGCTGATCCTCTTCGTCCCCGAAGGCGTCCGCGAAATCTTCACTCACGCCTTGTCTCCGTCCGTCCATGGATTGTGGGCGGCAACAGCCACAGGGGCACGGTCAGTTGTTTCCTTGGCTGCGAGGGAGTCTTTGACCTTTTGGGCGTGCGGTCCGTTCATCCAGGGGATCGTTTCGATCATGGTGGCCGGGGCACCGGAGGCGAGCAGGATGGCCCTGAATCGTGGCAGTGCTGTCAGGTCGGCAACGGATAGGATTTCGTCCTTGCTTTCTTGGCGGGAGGATGAGGATCCGTTTCTGCTGTGGCTGCGGGAGACGTTGATGTAGCTGTATTGGCCGATGAGGCGGGAGAGTTCGTCGAGGTAGCCGACTTCGGAGACGCCGCCGCCGTAGATTTTGACGTTGGATGCTGACCAGAGTTTCCGCATTCCTTCGAGGTTCCAGACTTCCACGCCCTGGGACCAGGACTGCAGGATGGTCATGAGGATGATGCCGCGTGAGCCGTAGTGGCTGTACTGGTCCGGCAGGGCTTTCCACCGGCAGACGTTCGCGGCTTCATCGAGGATACCCAGCAGCGGGGTTGCGAGGCGGCCGCCGGGTTGGGAGGTGGCGTACTTTTCGGCAGCTTCGACGACGGCGACGGTCAGGGCCGTGACGAGGGGGCCTGCGGTGCCGACGCCTTCGCGGGAGAGGCTGTAGAGCGTGCCTTTGCCGCGGACGAAGTCTTCGGGTACGAACTGCGGCCGGGGGTCGGTGTCGACGGTTGTGCCCGGTGTTGGGGTGACCCATTGGCTGACGTCCCGGTCAGTGAGGCAGGAAACCATTTGCCGGGCGGTGCCGTAGACCCCGGCCCGCTGCTTTTCCGGTTCCCTGATGTGGCCGATGACCATGTCAGCCAGCAGGTCAAAGCCGGCGGTACGGAGGATGTCAGCCGGTGCTTCGTCGTGCGGGCGGGTCAGCCAGGTGTACACCTGCGTGATCGGCGCGGCGCTGAGCGAGGCGGCGAGCAGGAGGGCCTTGAGCAGGTTTTGCCCGGCCGGGTCAAAGTAGGCATCCGGTTTTGTTCCGGGTTCCCGGGAACCGGCGGCGAAGTGGGAGGCCATGTTCCCTGCCGTGGCTTCGTTCTTCACATAGGACAGCGGGTTCCACCACCACGATGGTTCTTCCTCGGCAACGGCCTGCGGGTCAAAGACCCACACCTGCCCGGCCTCAGAGCGGATGGGGCGGGTGACATCGACGATGTCACGTTTGTTCGACGTGGCGATCACCGCGCCGGGCGCGTCCAGGATGGCGGGGACGGCATAGGAGGTGGTCTTCATCGTGCGGGGCCCGGCGATGAGGATCAGCATGTCCTCCCACGATGCCCAGAGCGGGCGCTTCCCGGCAACGCTGCGGCCAAGGCGGACACCGGTCGAATTTTCCACGCCAAGGCGCACGGCCGTGGCCGTGGCGCCCTTGGTCGAGAGGTGGTTCAGGTCCTTGCCCCGGCCCATGTACACCGCTGCCTTGTCCACCCTGGTGCGCTTGCTCGCGGTCCGGGACCGGACCACCAGCACCGTCACCACCAGTGCGATCAGGACACCGGCCAGCACGCACGCCACCACCGTGGACTGGTCCGGCCAGGGCACCCGGCCCTTGGCCAGCCCGGCGACCAGGTCAATCGGGTGCGCCGGCGGGGCGGCGAGGCCAGCCATCCACGACCCGAGGTGGGCGGCAACCCAGGTGCCGCCGCCGAAGATGGTAGCGGCCCCGATGGCGAGCCAAATCCCCAGGGCGTCACCGAAGCCTGTTCCCTTGCGGTTCGGGGCACTCACGCCGCACCTTCTTCCCGGAGTGGAGCTGCCGCATCCAGCAGGGTTTCTGCCGGTGTCTCTAGTCGCTTAGGTTCGATTTGCTGTTGTATGGCCGGAATTGGCGTTGAGGCTGGTGACATCGGTTGGAGGCTCTTGTGGGCCCGATTAGACGAACCGTCGACGAGAGTGACGGTTTGGGCGTAATGTCGACACATGCTCGCTCCTTCTAAAGTTGGTAGCTGATGGAACTGGTGGCGTTGCCGGGTGGTGGCGCCGCGGATCCGATGATTTGGAGTGCGCAGGCCTTCGAGGGCTTCGAGCAGGAGATCGTGGATCAGTACGCGCTGGCGATGGCAGCGGCTGGCTTGAGTGACTCGCATATCCGCAGTACCCGGGCGACGATCATTGAGTTCGCCCGGTCGGTAACCGGCCCGGTGTGGGCGGTGACTTGTCAGGATGCCGACCGGTTCCTTGCTGAGCAACGTCAGTTGGGTCGCAGTGTGAGCACCAGGGCCGGTAAAGCCGGGACTCTGGCGCTGTTCTACGAGTTCATGATCAGCCGGTACCAGGGCCGGATCCAGCGGGCGACTGGGGTGCTGGTCGAGCAGCCCATTGATGAGTTCAACCGCCAGTCGGGTGCGTCCTTGGGTAAGGTCCGGGTGCCGCCCTCGGATGCTGAGATCGAAAAGTTCTTCGCCGGGTGGCGGCATGCGATCCCCGAGTCCCGCAAGTACCTTCCCGCTGCGCGGGACTACTTCGCTGCCTCGTTGTGGCGTCGCTTGGGGTTGAGGATCAACGAGACGGTGATGCTGGACATCCGTGATTGGCGTCCGGACCTGGGCGGGTTCGGTAAGCTCCACGTCCGATTCGGTAAGGGCGCAAAGGGCCGTGGCCCCAGGCCGCGGCTGGTACCGGCGATCAACGGTGCAGCTGAACTGATCGACTGGTGGCTCAGAGATGTCCGGCACCAGTACGGGGAGGACTGGGCTGATCCGGACGCGCCCTTGCTCCCCTCGGAGCGGTTCGACCGGGAGCTGGGACGATGCGGCCGCGTAGGTGGCAATGCGCTGCGCCGCACCTTGGCGTTGCAGGTCGAGCAGCGGTTGCCAGCGTGGTCTGGACGGATGACACCCCACGTTTTGCGGCATTACTGTGCGTCCTCGCTGTACGGGGCTGGGATGGATATCAAAGCTCTTCAAGAGTTGCTCGGGCATCAATGGCTTGCCACTACCTCGCGGTATATTCACGTGCGCGGCGAGCATGTCGAGCTGGCTTGGAAGAACGCAAACGCGCGGGTCGAGTCCCGCTTCGCGATCACACAGAAGGAAGGATGAAGCCGTGCAGTGGAACCTGCGGATGAGAGCCGCTGAACGCGGGATCTGGAAGTCAGCGCAGATGCGTCGGATGCTCGCCGAGGCCGGGCTGGAGATCAGTGCCGGGAAGATGTCCTCGTGGTGGGCCGGGACGCCGGCGACGATGAAACTTGAAGACCTCGACGTGCTCTGCTCGGTACTCGAGTGCACACCCACTGACCTGATGAGCCCGGAGCCAGATAAGGTCGCCGCCCGCCGTCCACGGGGCACCGAGACCATCAACGGCGATGACACCGGCCACGGTGCAGTTGATGGCAATCTGTCGCCGGTTTCTTCGCCGAGTTTCGGCCGGGCAGCACCGGTCGTGTCGCCCAGATTCGGCAGGCCGCGGTCCGAGCCGCCGCTATAGGCGGCGCTGTTGTGAGTCCCGCCCCGGGCCCGGCGGCGCCGTTGCGACCGCCCCCGATGTGCCCTCTCTGCCAGATCAACCGGGCCGCCTGGGCGTATCCGCAGGTGGCATTCTGCTACAACTGCCTTCCCGGCGGCCCGTTCACCCCGCCGCCGTGCTCCAAGTGCGGCACCACAACGGGCTACTTCAGCCAGGGCCTGTGCGCCAGCTGCCATCCCGGCAGCCCGCAACACCCAAGCTCGTGCAAAGGCTGCCTGGCCTGGGGCGTCTACCGCCGCTATAACTGGACATGCTGGCCCTGCCGTTGGTGGCGCTCCCACTACCCAGAAGGAGTCTGCGACTTTTGCGGCCGCACCGCCCGAATCGGAGAGCGGCGGGCCTGTCGGCTGTGTCTGGAGCAGGCCCGAATGGTCCAGATACCCGGACAGGCCCTGGATCTGGCCGGCGCGAATAGGGACGGCCACCAGCTCTTCTTCGCGAACATGAGCTTCCACCGCCATGGAGCACCACCGTTGAGCCCGAAGCAACGCGCTCCATGGAAACTGCGGGACCAACAGAACCTGACAGGCACCGAACCCATCGCCGACTTCGGGGTGCAAATGGCGTTGTTCGATATGGCGCCCGACCGGCAGGTCCTCGCAGCGCGTGTCCGCCGCGAAGACAACGACCTGACGCGCTACTGCGCCGCCCTCGTCCGTGAACACGCCGCAAGGGCCGGCTGGAGCAAGCGGCAACGCAATGATGTGACCCGCTCGCTGCGGATACTGCAGGGCCTGCGGCCAACTCCGACCTCGAAGATCCGCGCCACGGACGTCCTCCAATTGCGCCAATACTCGGGCAACGTCCTCTCCACCATCGACGTGCTGGCTGCGGCCGGGCTCCTGATCGAGGACCGGCCGACCCGAGTGGAACGCTACTTCGTTGCCAAGACCAACACGCTGCCGCCGGTGATGAAGGACCAGCTTGAGGTGTGGCTGGAAGTCCTGACCAATGGCTCCCGTCAGGCGCCACGTCAGAAACCTCGTGACGCCAAAACCATCATCGTGCACATCCTGGGCATCGAACCCATCATCCATGCCTGGGCCGCGGCTGGCCTTCATTCTTTCGCGGAGGTCACCCGCGCCGACATCACAGCCGCGCTGGACGAAACCAAAGCCCGCCGCCACATCGCCGGGAACGGGCTCAAATCGCTTTTCACGACACTCAAAGGCCGACGGCTTATCTTCGCCAACCCGACCCGCGGGATGAAGGCGTCCCCGAAAGCGACCAACATTCCGCTGGCCCTGGATGCCGCGGTGATCCGTGGCGAGCTGAACTCCCCTAATCCGGTGGTCGCCCTCGCGGTTGCCTTGGTCGCCTTCCACGCCCTGACCGGCCAGCAAGTCCGTGAACTCCGACTGACCGACATTAGGGACGGGCACCTCGTAGTGGCTGACCGTCTCATCCCGCTGGCCGGACCCGTGCGCACCCGCCTGGCCGCCTGGCTCGATCACCGCAACCGCACCTGGCCCGGTACTGCCAACCCGCACCTGCTCATCAACCGGCGCACCGCACCCCGGCTCCTCCCCGTTAGCAGCCAGTTCCCCTGGTCCGGCTTGACGCTGCGGCCGCGAGTTCTGCGGGAGGACCGCATCCTGCACGAGATCCACGCTACCGGCGGGGACATCCGCCGCGTCTGTGACCTCTTCGGGCTCAGCGTTGAAGGCGCCGCCCGCTATCTCCACACCCTTGAGCACACCGACCTTACCGTCGAGAGCAAACGGGTTCCCCGAACCTAAGCACGCAGAAGGACTACAGTCTGCGACCATGCTCAAGTTCACCCCAAAAGCGTCAAAATTCACGCGAACTTCTCAGGGTCTGCATGCCAGCGTTTATTTGTGTCATTCAGCGAGGCTTCGATGGAGGTCAACCCGATGGTCACGGGGATACCTGGGCGGCCTCCGACCTTGATCAGGAACTTCCCCCGGCCCGGGGGTTCGACATCACCGCCGCGGGAATCCCACGCGGGCGGGTCCTGCCACGAGATGAGCTTCTGCTGTTCCTGCCGTGACAGCGGAATCGCAGCCGTCAGCAACGGCATCTCCGAAGCCGGAAGGCCTGCGCAAATGACCATGCCGGAACGTTCAACAAAGCCGCGGGCTTTCATCCTGTCTTCCTCGGCCGGGAGGGCCAGCAGGTCGGACATGGTGTGGGAGATCATGACCTGCCCGACCCCAACACTCCTGTTCAGCCGGGTGAGGGCGTCCACCCGGTCAACCATGCCCTTGCCGGAGCGCAGCGCCCGCCACAGCTCATCGAGGACGACGAAGTAGTTCCTGCGTGGTTCCAGTCCGGCGTCGGCGAGGGCGTTGGCGACGTTGACGGTCCCGAAGCCGTAGGACCAGCACGCCAGGAGGACCGCTGCCTGCAGGTCGGTTTCGGTTTCATCGATGCTGGAGACATCGAAGACCACGGCACGGTCCCGCCGCATGGGGTTAGTGGTCTGCCGGGAGAAGATTTCCCCGAGCTTCCCGCCACCGGTCAGGCCCAGCAGGGTCGCTTCCAGCGCGCGGGTTTCCTGCAGGTAGACGGTCATATCGCCGCGGTCCAAAGCGACCTGGCGCAGCTCGGCCGGGGCCGCGGTGATGACGTCGAGCAGGTCTTTCAGGACCGGAATGCCGTCGAACGTGTCATCGAGCACCCGCAGGGCCCGGTCAAGGATGGTCTGTTCCTGATCTGTCGGGGGTGAGTTCCGGCTGATCGTGATGAGGGAGACGACCATATTCAGCCGCCGGCCGTGGGCGTCGGCCCGGACACGGACGGCCGCGTCGTGGTGCCCTTGTTCCTCCAGCAGCTGGGCGACCTCGACGGCCTGGCCGGGATCGAGGATGTTCAGGTAGCCCCGTCCGCGGCCGAGCCGGATGACCTGACCGCCCAACGCCTCGACCGCGTCGACGTGCTCTGCCTTCAGGTCCCCCAGCACGAGGGGGTGCACGCCCTGACCGGAAAGGCCCAGGAGCATCCGTCGCACCAGCGTGGATTTGCCCAGGCCGGGTTTGCCGAGGATGAACGCAGACGGGTTGGAGATCAGGTGGGCGCGCTGGAACCAGCTGATCGGGTCGCAACAGACTGTCGCCTGGGTTTCTTCATGCCGGCCCAGCGGCACACCAATCATCGGCGACGACGTGCCGGAACTGAACGGCCACAATCCGCATACCTGCACCGTCGTGCCCCGGTACTCCCGCACCGCCGGAACCAGGGCAGCTGCTCCCCCACCACGGCCGCCCCAGCCGCGTGAGCCGGGGCCCCGGACACGGCCAGGACGCGAGGTCACCTCCTCGTCACCGGCGGAAGCCTTTTTCGCTGGGTTTACTGTTTTCACTTTTTTCGCTTGCAGGAACGTGAAGCGGGCCATTTAGAGGGCCTCCCTGATCTCGCTGGGCAGCAGGATGTGTCTGGGCAGCACCAGGCCCAGGGGCAAGGACGCGGCGAAAGCGGTGTCCTGCGAGCCGTAGGCGCGGCGAAGCAGGACCCGGGCAGTCCCGGAGGTCTGCTCGATCGCGGCCACCGCATCCGGAAGCCGGGCAACGTCGGTCACCGTGGCCGTGACGACCATGCCGAAGTTCACGAGCCCGGCACCCTGGGCTTCTTCCTGGGCAGTCTGCGCCGCCGACCGGGCATCAACCAGGGCACGGGCACTGGGACGGTTTCCGGAGGTGATCCGGACATTCGCATTGTTCTGGTCCCGCTCCACCACTGCCGCGGCACGGGCCGAATCCATCGGACGGTAGAGCAGGGACACGCGTTTGCGATCAACGTCCCCGTGCGGGGCCAACAGCCGGGACAAGACCGAAGAGTTCACCGAACCCCGCGGCGCACCCGTCATCGTCCAGGAGACAGAGAACGCGGAATCATGCCGGTACTCGTCCCAACCGGCCTGGGTTGCGGTAGGGCCCACCTCGCCCCAGGTCAGGGCGACCGGAGAACCGGCCGCATGGGCCTCATCGATAATCAGCGCCGCGGGCGGGTCATAGGCGATCCGGATGACCTCGCACAGTTCCTGCGCTGACATCGGCCGGGCGATCCCGGCACCGGTGGACTGCAACCGGGCACCCAGCCCAGGAATGCGCGAGGCGATGTCGCGGGCGACGTCCTCCGGCTCCCGCTTCCGGGACCCTGCACGAAGGGAAGCGTTGAAGGTCAACGACACCCAGGCCCGCACGGTCGCAGAACCTTCCGGGTAAGTCCGGATAACCTCCCGGAGGATGGCCTTGGCCGCCTCGGGGGCGTTCTCGTCAATGTTCATCTCGACTTCATTGCGCAACCGGTAGCCGGAGTCCGGGGCTGTCTCCACGGTCACTGCGGCGGCTTCCAGCCCTGCCTCATCGCCCAGTCCGGCGAGCCAACCGCCCCAGTTCGCCACCCAAGCATCGACCTGCTCGGGATCCACGAGCGAGGCGCCGTCGGGTTCGGTGGAGAAGATGACGGTGAAGTGGCTGGTGGTCGGCACGTGGAGCATGGCGAAGGGGCGGTTGTAGGAGTCGCTGAACTCATACAGGCGCGACTTCGCCGCCAACCCCGGAAGCTGATACATGCCCCACTCCGTCACCCCCAGCGGACCCGAGCGGTACAAGTTCGTGCCCGAGGAACGGGCGAGCCGGAAATTCATCCGGGTCGCGAAACGGTCCACCACGGACTGGCCGTGCTTGTCCTTGACGGTCAGCAGCAGGACCAGCACCCCGGCGACGGCCAGGACGCCCAGGCCCGCGAAGAGTCCCCAAATGGCAAAACTGATGATGCCCAGCAGCAGCCCGGCCATGACAATGCCGGTGCCGATAGCACCGAGGTCACCCAGGCCGGCGGACCTCGGGACCCGCCAGTTTCCGTAGGACGGTTCCTTGTATTCGGTGTTAATTGCTGCCACTGGGGCCCTCCCCCGTTGAATCCTGCGCTGTCTGTTGTGCGGCCGAAGAGACCCGTGAAGCTACCTGCGCGCCGACGGCGACAGCGACACCGGCCGGACCTGCAGCCTTCGCCGCCCCCGACCCGGCCCCGGTACCAGCTGTGCCGGCCCCCGCCCCTGCTGTCGCAGCCCCGGAGCTACCTGTGGTGCCCTTACCGGGCACTCCCCCGGCTCCGGACGCTCCGGCGGATCCCGGTGAAGGTTTAGCGTTGCCGCCGTTGGTCCCGCCGGGACCTTGGCTGCCGCCAGGAGACGCACCATTCTTGGACGGCTGGCTGGGCGGGATCGGAGACGCATTCCCGCGGCCGCTTCCGCTGCGGCCCAGCGATACAGCACCAGTGGCCATGGCCCCTGCAGCAGCAGCGGCTCCCCCTCCGGAGCCTGATGCGACCGCACCAACCATCGGGGTGACAAACCGCATCAAAGCCGGCAAGGCCAACAGGGCGACGATCATCAAGGCAAAGCCCGTGATGGAGCCAATCAAAGCGTTCGTGCCGGAAAATGAGCCCATGAGCTGAAATGCCACCGCGTACACGATCGCGGCCGCCGGTTTATAGAGAATGAACGCGATCGTCCAGCCAATAGCTTTCTGGAACCACTGCCTGCCCATCTCCGTATTGGTGAAAGCTGCTGTGGTGGGCAAAATGCCGGCAAGTATGACCAACATGCCGCTGCGGATGACCATAAGGACGATCTGGACCAGCGACGCGAGCAGGCCGACCAGGCCCAGGATGATCAGGATGAAAACCCCAATGCCGGGCTGATTCACCATCACCAAGAGACTCATGGCGTCCGCGAAGCCCTTGCCCTCCGTGGAGCGTTCGATGATGGCTGCTGAAAACTCATCAGCTGCGATCACCAGGATGGAGATCACTCCCAAGCCAAGACCCGCAACCAGAGTAAGGGTTAGGAGAGACCGGAGCAGGTCTTTCAAAGGTGCGCCCCGCTGCTCCCAAATCATCCGAGTACCGCCAAGAATGACGGAAAGAACGGCCAGGGTCAGCGTCCAGTAAGACAGTTGCGAATCAAGGAAGCCCACTACGGGGCTGGCCGTTACACCATCCTCCGTTGTGAGATTTGTGGTCGGCATACTTATCCAAAACGTGGAGAGCGTTGTTACCAATTGGCTCATTCCCTCCAAAATCGCCTTAGCGAGGCTTCCGATGGCGTCGTCTGCTATACCGGCGGCTACGTTTCCGGCTTCGCATCTCCAGTCCCCAAATCCGCACTCGGCCATGTCAGACCCCAGACCAAGGAATGAAACCGCTTAAGTCTCTGACTTGTGAAAAGTCATTGACCATTTCTCCGGAGTCAGCAACGGCCAATTTCCAGTCGCCGTCTATCCACTCCATCGGCAACACCGCATGTCCAAGGACTCCGTTAGAAGCCTCCATGGCCAGGTCAACGTTGGCCTTCTCGGGCGAGTAGCTTTTCAAGACAAAGCCTCGGAATTGAACGGAAGTCGCCGCACGATTGCTGGAACTGGATGCAGTGGCGGCGTCCTTCATAGCGGCGTCTCTGCCGGGGCCGGGAACCAGGAGCTTCTCTGTGACTTTGACTGTCAGTTCGGGGTTACCTGCAGACGTCATGGCTATTAGGTTTGCGGCAGCATAGAGGGCGCCCGTTGGGGACTGGGCATAGCAATAACGGAACCCGTCTTGCTCCTCTACCCCAGGGCCGTAACTCTGAGGCTCGTTTGGTGCAGCGATTTTTCCGACGAGTGCCCATTCCGTTTGAGGGGCGCGTCCCAACGCCGTCTCAGAGCTTGCTTTTAGCCCGCATACGCTTTCGCTTCCAGCCCTAGTGGGGTCGGAAGCAGAGCTGTTCACTGAGGGTGCCGACCCGGAGTGTGCGTCACCGTCCCCTTTCGGAATGAGGAAGAGGACGATGACGGCTGCTATCAGTGCGACCACGAGGGCGGCCGAAATGATGAATCCGGGTTTGGTGAATGGATTCTGTTCGGTGGTGTTCTGTGTGGATTCGCTCATGATGAACCTCCGAGGGTCGGGTTTAGACGAATGCGCGGACAATGCCGGAGGCGCCGGTGATGATGATGCAGCCGGCGAGGACCCAGCCGAGCTTGGCGATGGATTCGCCGCCTTCGCCGCGTCGGAGCTGGATGACCATGCCGATGCCGACGATGATCACGCCCAAAACGCCGAGGACCAGGCCGATGCCGGAGGCCCAGTTCAGTACGGTGAGCAGGCCCTGTGCCTGGGGAGGCACAACAGGGGTGGGGTTCGGGATGACGCTGGCGGGAAGAGCTACGATCAAGTTCATGGTGAGACCTTTCGAGGTATGGCGCTGTAGAGCTGTTGATTAATTAGTTGGTGAGGGCTGTGAGATCGGTGATCAAGCGTTGATACTCCCGGCCGAGTGTCCCGGTGTTGGTGTCCCCAAGCCGCCAGGATGCGACCCAGGGGAGCATCCAGAGCCGGGGGGCTCCCCCGCCGATGAGAGCTGCGAAGTCCCGCAGAGCTTTGGGTAGTTTTCCCGGTGCATCGGCCAGGACCGCGAGGCCCAGCAGGTTGACGTCTGGAGCTGCGCCGGAGGCCCATTGGATGAGAGCTCTTTGCGCTGCTTTCAGTCCGTGCATGTCTGAGCGGCAAACCAGCAGGACCGCCGGTTTGCTGAAGCCGTCTTCAAGGATGGGCCAGGCATGTTCTGTCGGGCGTGCGCCCTCCACGAGGTGGCTGAGCCGGGTTTCGCCCGCTCCTCCATGGACGCCGGTAACCCAGACCGTTGCCGTGCCAGTGACCGTGCGGCGGGCGAGGCGGTCAGCTGCGTCCGGTTCCACCATCCCCAGGACCGGGCCGTTGATGATCGCCGGCGGAGAAACGTATTCATCTGCAGTGGCCACTTCGGGCTCTGCCGTTTCTGGGCTGGTGATCCAGGGGTTCAGTTGCTGGTTCATCTGCATCCTCCTTTCAGGACTGGATTGTGTGGCGGTCAAGGGGGTAGTTAGAAGCCGGTGGCGACGGCGGCCGCGGCAGCCAGCCATGCCCGCTGGGTGGCGGGCTGGAGGGCTTCGTAGCGGATGGGGCCGTTGACCAGTGCCGGATCGTAGGGAATCCGGACGACGGCCCGGACAAATGGCTCGAAGCCGTCGGCGATCCGCTGGGCCTCGTCCTTGGCCCTCTTTAAGGCGTCTCCTGACATGGCGCGCTTGGCGTCTGTGGATTCGGAGACGATGACAACGGCGTTGCGGGCCAGTTCGGCGTCGTGGCCGCCACGGGATTCGAGGGTCTGCAGCGTCAGCCGGGCGGCTTCTGCGCGGTCCTCGATGGCCGTTACAGGCACGACGAGCTGGTTGGTGTGGTGGATCATCCGGCGCCAGTTCGCCGCCCGGGCGGTGTTGCCCGAGTCCATGACTACCAGCCGGTAGTACCTGGTGAGGACCTGGTGGGCGATGTCGACTTCCTCGGCCGTGACTTCGTGGTCGCCTTCTTCGTTCTCGTCCGAGCGCAGGACGTCGAACTTGTCCGCAGTCTGGTGGTGAACGAACTTGGCAATCTCGGCGGCGTTCGTTGACGGGGAGAGCAGTTCGGTCGAGGAATCGATCAGGTCCAGGACGCTGCGGTCATGGGCGCCCTTTTCCGTGCGCCAGCCCAAGGTGCCTTGGGATTCGTTGTTGTCCCACGCGACGGTAGCGGCCCCGCTGTAGCGGGCGAGTATGGCCGAGAGCATGACCACGGTGGGGGTCTTGTTCGCCCCGCCCTTGCGGTTGACCACGGCAATGGTCCGGGGACCGGGCCAGTGCTGGCTGACCGTGCGGATATCCTCGCGCTCGGAGAGTTCTTCGGCGGAGGGGTCCATCCGGAAGCCAAGGCGCGTGAGCGCACCCCGCCAGCCCTGTGTGGCCGGTTCCAGGACCGGGGCGCTGACCAGGAATGAGGTTTCCTTCAGACTGCGCCGGGTCGGTGCCTCCTGCGCTTCCGGGGTGGAGGTGGTTTCGGGTGTCAGGGTCATGGATGTTCCTGTCGCTAATGGGACGGTTCCCGGTACGTCACTGATCGGCTCGTCATTGATGGGCGCTGGGATGGGGGTTTCTGCAGCCGCAGGAGCGGGAGGTGCTGCGGCGGGGTCGGGAGCTTCTGCCACGCGGCGGCGTGAGGCCTTGGCCACGTAGCTGACCGACTCCTTAGTGCCGTCCGGGTTCACGATCAGCTCACCCTGGCCTTCCGGGTCATTGACCTGGACACGGACCGGACGGTTCAGTGTCTTGGCTTCCCTAACGACGAGGGACAAGGCGTTGTCGCGGAGTTGCTGCAGGGACTCCGCTGCTTTCACGTTCCGGGAGTTGCCGGCGACAACGACCTCGGCCGTGCCGTTGGCACGCACGATGGCGTTGATCTTCGGGAAAGCCGGGACATCTGTCTGATTCAGGACCATAGCGTTCTACCTTTCTGAAACGTGGAGGGTGGGGATCAGGAAGCCGGGGGCGTGAGCCAATTGACCTTCCACGGGGCTTCCTGGCCCGTGCGAAGCAGCTGCACCGTATAGGTCCCGGCGTCGGTCGGAACCGCCGCCATGACCCCGTAGCCGTTACCTTCATCGACGCTCAGCCTGGCCGGGCCGGTGACGCGGCTGGCGGGAATGTTAGCCGGGTCCACAGCCGAGTAATCAGCGGTCGCCTGTGGCGTTAACCATCGGGCAAGATCATTGGCCCACTGCTTTTCCTCCACACCAGGGCGGGCAAAATCCGCCATGGCCTTCTCAGCGACATCCACGGCCGCGTCCTTGCTGGCCTGATCCCAAGTAATGCCGATCGTGGCCGGAACCGTGCCCCCGGGAGCCTGCGGGCCGCTGCTGGCGCTCAGCGAAACCGGTGCGGAAGGCGTGGCGGTCGGTTCTGCCGGTGGTGGTGTGGTGTTCGCTGCCGGTGCGCACGCGGCGCAGAGCAGAGCCAGGGCGATGAGGGCCAGGGGCTTGTTCATTTCTTCTCCTCTTGGGTGGGCAGGTACAGGAACGCTGAAGGGATCTCGTTGCTGACGGTCCGGGTGTAGTAGTTGTGATCGTCCGGGGGCGGGTTGCCGTTGTAGCCCTCTTCGACGTAGGTCCCGTCGTCTTTGACTTCCTTGACCACGGCGACGTGACCGAATGTGGGGTCCGCTCCGCCGGTTCCCGGTGCGTACCAGACGACCGCCCCGACCCGAGGTGTGGCGCCGGTGGGCCAGCCTTTGGCGTCCCAGCCGGCCTTCCACGTCAGTGCCGAGCCCAAGGCCTGCCCGTCGGGGCGGAAGGTGCCGTTGAGGAACTTGAATGGTTCGCCGGTGGACCCCATTTGCTGGTTCACGCGCCACAGGGCGAAGTCCACGCATTCGCGGTAGAACATGCCCAGCGGGGATGCGGCGGCTGTGCTGGCTCCGACCTGCATCCAGGTGGGAGAGTCTTTCCAGGGGTAGTCATCCCCGGCACCGGACTGGCCCGGGATGGCGCAGTCGTTGCCTTCCAGGGTGAACTTCCCGTCCGAGAGTGCCTGGACGAGCTTGACGGCCTCGGGCCAGTACTTCTGGTAGTGGTACGGGTCGGCGTTGCGCTGGACCTTGTTGCCGGCGATGGTCGGTTCCAGCAGCTCCCAGCCCTCGACCTTCTGCAGGGCTTTGATGAAGTTCGTGGCGCTGGTGGTTGGGTCCATACGATCTGCATAGGAGCCCCACGCACCGTTGTCGCGCTGCTGGAACAACCCACGGGAGTCAGGGCCCGGTCCGTCGCCGTAGTCCAGAACGCGCAGGCCCGACTCCCCGAGGGACACCATGACGCTGATCATCTGTCCCTTCACGGACAGGTTCAGTGCGTTACCGGCACCCATGATCGCCGCGGCGTTTTTCAACTGCTCTTCGGTGTAACCCTCGACCTTGGTATCGCCGTCGATAGCAACGGAGACGGCCGGACCGCAGGTGGCGGCAGCAGGCTTCGCGGGGGCGAGCAGCAGGAGCATGGTGAAGATCAGGCCAAAGAAGAGACCGGGGATGGCAATGACTGCCACTACGCCAAGCGACTTGCGCTGCATTAGGACAGTCCCCCGTCCCGCTTGCGTACCCAGGACTCTTGGCACCGCAGGGCAACAACCCCGAAATAGAAGGCTTCAAGTTCTTGGGATGCACGCTCACGAAGCTCTCCGTGCATCGGCCACGGTGTGCCGAACGCCAACAAGTCGGTCACTGCCTGCACTCCCCCAAAAAAGACATCGTTTCCACAACTACCAGCCCGCGCGGACATTTCTCCACCGAGTGGACACAGCCCGCCATTCTCCACAAATTCAGAGCAAAACGCTTGTCAAAAGAGCTCTTTGAGACGGAACTAACTCCAAGACATCACTGGGCTCACTAGGTCGCCTGCCCCTTTCCTATTGCCAACGCGCACCTTCTAAAACTCCACTCTAGTGCATTTAATGCATTAGCTGTAGCTGGTAGTGCATTAAATGCACTAGCATGATCGGGAGGGCAGGTAAGACAAAATAGGAGGATGCCGCGCTATGTCAGTCCCAGCTCACCGATGCCAAAGAAGCTCGCGACGTTGACCGAAATCCTTGGCATTCCCCAGCTGCGGGCAGAAATCCTGCGCTTCCTCTCGCAACACCCGGACGGGGCAACGTCCGGTGAAATAGCGGCCGCTATCGGCACCCGCTACCAAACAGTTCAACGACACTTGGAACAGTTGGAAGAGTTGAAGGCGGTAAAAGCCAGTGTGAAACCGCCGCGCCAGGGCCATCATGTGGTCTTTAAGATCAAGCCCAACGTCTTGGCGGAAGCGGTCGAAAAAAACGCTTCCTACATACAAGGCTCATAAACGACACGCCGGGGTAACAGCGTCCCACTTAAGGCAATCGGATTGCTATTGGCTAGTGCTCAGTACCCCGAACTAGGAGGACCCATGGCACGGATGCATAAAGGCGATCGTCAGACCGTCACATCTAAGATTCCGCGGGCGGACGCCGAAAAGCTCAACAGGGTTGTTGAGATCACGTCCGAAAGCCGCTCCGAACTTCTTGCGCGGCTGCTGCATGACCACCTAAAGACCATTGATCTTGATGCCCTAGACGGCCAGGAGGCTTTGCCTATCGCAAAGGCCAGTTAAAAACTGAAGGCCCGCACTAAGGCGGGCCTTCAAAGCGTATGTAGTTCAGATCCGAAATCTTGGCGGACCACGATCTGAACTTTATCCAACACCCACCCAGTGGGTGGATCTTGTCGTACCCCCCGAGGAAGGAACTGGTCCTATCGTACCGCTTTTGGCATCCGCGTCAACGCACCCCAACAGCAGTGTCGACTGCCAAGTCGCGCCTGCTGACGCCTGGGTCCTTGCTCCACTTATCGCAGGCCATGCGTCATACCGTCTTGGCCGGTGGATAGGTGACCGTTTCCAGTACCCCCGACCCAAAGCTGTAGCCAACATCACTGCTGCGCTGCCGGCGCGTCCGGCAGCTGTTATGGTCCACGGGTCAGATGGCAGCGTTGCCACACTCTGCCTTGACCTGGACACGTCGAAAGCCGTCAAAGCAGTCGTTGACGCAGACGCAGAACGCCTGCGCACCATGCTCACCACCTGTGGTGTCGTCTTTGTGGAGGACTTCTCCCCCAGCGGCGGTCGGCACCTGTACATCCCGCTCCGGCAACGCCTAGATGCGGCCGAGGCGCGCGAACTTGTAGAAGCGTTGGCCCTGACAGCAGCGAGCCTGGATCCGAGCCCCCACCAGAACGTCACCGACGGATGTATCCGCGTCCCTGGCTCGGCTCACAAAACCGGTGGCCACCAGGTACTCATCACCCCCCTGTCCCAGGCATACGACGTCCTGCGGCGTAGAAACGCACCTGCAGCTATCGCTGCCCTCCGGACCGCGCTAGGTCCTGAACTGGCCCGCAACCGTGCCCTGAAATCGCATCAGGCCAACACTGCTGCCGCACAGCGCACAGCGGCCCACCATCTGCTGCGGCTGCATAGTGGCAGCGAGAACGCGCTGCGCCGAACCGCTCGCACCGGCAACTACGACACAACTCGCTACAAGAGCCCCTCTGAGGCCCGCATGGCCGTTCTCAACCACTTCAACGCCTGCGGCTGGACCCTCGCCCAGGTAGAGAACGAACTGAACGGCCAGTTCCCCGGCCTCGCCGCGCTCTACGGCACGCCTGCGAAGCAAAATCGACTTATCAAGCAGGAATGGGCCAACGCCGAAGCTTGGACAAAAACTGAACCCCGCAAAGGAAGGGGAAAAGATGCACTTATTAACAACACAAGCCCCACAAAACCCACAGGGGGGGCATCCAACCGCAGCACAGCTTCAATCCACCAACTCGTGAACGACCTGGAAAATGTGCTCTACGCGGTACTCGACCACAGACTCAAAGAACGCGGCCGCGAAGGGCTCAGCCTCCGCTTCCTCATCCGCGCGCTCCTCGCCTACATGAGGACGAAGGAAACCGATCTTCTGGACATTGGATGCCGCACTCTGGCTGCAGCTACGGGAAAGCACCACGTCACGATTGCGAGGCTCCTGCCAGCCTTGGTCCAAGCCTCAGATGGCATTCTCACCAAAGTCGCTGACGCCCGCCACAAAGCAGCAGATGTATACCTCATTCAGCTACCCGAGCAGTATCAACAACTAGCCCGTGAACTCAGCTGGCGAAAAGGTAAGATCCACTCCATTCGGCCCGTGTTCCGCGCCCTCGGCGACGCAGCAGCCCTTGTCTACGAGGCAATCGAACGCGGCCGCCACTCCCCCACTAGCGCAGAACTCATACGAAGCAGCGGAATCAGCCGCACGACCGTTGAGAAGGCCCTCATCGCAATGAAAGGGCTGGGCATGATCCACCGGGACGGCCGGCACTGGAAGATCACCGCTACAGCTAATCTTCGCGCCCTCGCGGAACGGCTGGGCGTAATGGAGGACTACCAAGCCCAGATAAGCCGCAACCGGCGGGAACGTGCTGCCTGGCATGCTTACTTGGATCGATTTTTAGACGGTCGAGTAAACGAAGGTGACCTTTACGATCCCGAGCGTGAAGAACATTGGATGCCACCCGATGACGCGGCGTTGTGGCTGGCGGCGTAGACGATACTCGGTAGATGTTGGGTTCGCCGGTTTCGCAAGTGAAAAAAGCATAGACAGGGAAGCCAGCTTTTCAAGTAAAACCACTGTTGCTGCCTACGTCCTGGGTCACGTTCTGGGCGGGAAATGACTACCCGGTAACAAGTCCCCGGTAGATGTTGGGCTCGCATGTCCACCAGGCGTGGGTTCGTCGGTTTTCCAAGTGAAGAAAGGATAGACAGGGAAGACGGGATGGCAACGAGGCCTGCTGGTTTCACCGGGTTTGCAGGGTTCGCCGGTTTCGCAAGTGAAAAAAGCATAGACAGGGAAGCCAGCTTTTCAAGTAAAACCACTGTTGCTGCCTACGTCCTGGGTCACGTTCTGGGCGGGAAATGACTACCCGGTAACAAGTCCCCGGTAGATGTTGGGCTCGCATGTCCACCAGGCGTGGGTTCGTCGGTTTTCCAAGTGAAGAAAGGATAGACAGGGAAGACGGGATGGCAACGAGGCCTGCTGGTTTCACCGGGTTTGCAGGGTTCGCCGGGTTTGCAGGGTTCACCGGGTTTGCAGGGTTCGCCGGTTTCGCAAGTAAAAAAAGCATAGACAGGGAAGCCAGCTTTTCAAGTAAAACCACTGTTGCTGCCTACGTCCTGGGTCACGTTCTGGGCGGGAAATGACTACCCGGTAACGAGTCCCCGGTAGATGTTGGGCTCGCATGTCCACCAGGCGTGGGTTCGTCGGTTTTCCAAGTGAAGAAAGGATAGACAGGGAAGACGGGATGGCAACGAGGCCTGCTGGTTTCACCGGGTTTGCAGGGTTCGCCGGTTTCACAAGTGAAAAAAGCATAGACATGGAATGCGGGTTGGCAAGTCGATTCCCCCACTGGTTTCACATGGTTCACAAGTGAAAAAAGTAAAGACACGGAAACCAGCTTCCCAAGTAGAGCCACTGTTGCTGGTTACGCTGGAATCACTGTGGAAGGGGAAGATATGAAACTCGATGTGGACCGCGGTGCCCTCAGCCGCGTGATTGCGGTAATAAACGGGAAGGGCGGGGTTTTTAAGACCAGCCTGGTTGCAAACGTTGGGGGACTTCTTGCCGAGGGCGGGTCACGAGTGCTCCTCGTGGACCTTGATCCCCAGGGAAACCTTGCCGAAGACCTTGGCTATGCCGATCAAGGCGATGGAGGTAGAAGCCTGGCAGCCTCGCTGTGCTTTGGGGGAGAACCAGATCTGCTCTTGAGCGTGCGTCCTAATTTGGACGTCATCGCCGGAGGTCCTCAACTTGATGATGCTGCCGCTTTCCTTGGAGCCAAGGCCCAGAAGGACCGTGACGCTGCACAGCTAGCTCTGGCTAAACTACTTGCCAGGGTGGCGGGGGAGTATGACCTTGTTCTGCTCGATTGTCCTCCAGGGAACGAGCCGTTGCAGGCCGCAGCTGTGGCTGCCGCACGGTACGCGTTGGTGCCGCTCAAGACCGACATGTCCAGTCGTAAGGGCGTCGCCGCAGTCGCAGCGCGCATGGACAGCGTTGTTGGACTCAACCCGGCATTGGATCTGTTGGGCGTCGTCCTGGTCGGGACCGGTACGAATTCTAAGCAGGTACACAAGGTCACCCGGGACCACCTCACAGCAGATTTTGGTACTGACGAAGTGCTGTTTCCGATGTCCATTCGGCATGCCGAGGCAACCGCCCAGGCGTGTCGGGAACGCGGATTGCTGGCCCACGAACTGGAACGTGAACTTAGCAAAGGACCGAAATGGTGGGAGGTCCTCCGCGGGGAAGCGAAAGCCGGGAATGCGGGGCCGAAGTCGGCTTCCAGCGTTGCCGAGGACCTTCATGCAGTTGCTATGGAAGTAACGCGGCGCATCGCTGTTGCAGAATCCCAGGAGGTCAACGCGTGAGCGCCGAAGCAACAACACCCGGCCGGCCCGCACTTGGCTTGCCTCCGAAACGCAATGCCGCACCCTCCACAGATGCCCCCCTGGCACGAATGCTCCCCGGACACCGACCCGATGCGCCAAAGAAGGAGGAACCCAAGGATTCCGAAACAGCCAACATGACGGTGAGTATCCCCGCTGCGCTCCGCAACCGGGCGAGGGCCGCGTACAAGGCGACCAGTTACGCCGAAGGAGACAACACCTGGAGCCATTTCGTGACCAAGGCCATCGAAGCAGAAACCGCGCGCCGCGAAGCTGAACACAACCAGGGCGAGATGTATCCATCCTGGGGAGAAAAACTTCCCGGCGGCCGACGTCTCAAAGACAGCTGAACAGCACCGCTAGGTCCGTAGATCGACATTGGGGTATTGCGGGCTGAAGGAAAAGCAGCGGGCAGGTTTATTCGTAGAACCTGGACAGGGGCTGGGGGGCATCAGTGACGCTGCCAGAGGTTCGTCATGGGGTGAACTGGGCGGACGTGTGGCAAAGCCGATCTGCTAGCTGCACCGCGACTTATCAGGCTCGCCCCGCCGGAGTGGAGACCACGCTGTCCTGCGCCAGGAAGCAGCTAGTTCTGGCCGCCGTCGATCACGCGCAGGGCAGGGGCGTCTTTCGGCCACGGATACAAGGTGTCGACCCGCTCAAATCCCAGGACGCCTTCAGGCTTTTCAAGGATGACAGAGTCCTGGTGGGAACCCGCAGCATGGGCAAGTGCCGCCAGCACAAGATCCAGCAACGCCCGGTCGAGCCCCGGTACAACGTCGGAGAGGGCAACCTGCTCATCGCCTCCAAGCGATGCCGCGATCATCAGGAATCGGCGCTCACCACCGGAAAGCCCGTCTATGTTCTCGGGGATGGCCTCGAAATCGACCCAGCTCCGGCCTTGCTCATCGCTGTGCATCCATGGCCAGCCCGCCTGGGCGAAGCGCCCGTTGAAAGCACGGAGAAGAAGTTCTGTGGCGGCTTCGCAGGGGAGGGAGCCTCGTGCCCATTCACGTAGCGCCTGAGGAGTGAACGTCATACGTGCATCATGTCACGGCTGACCCGGCCCGCGGCGTGGGCCGGCAGGTCTCCGAGCTTAGGTCCGGTCAGATCTACTGAATGCCCGCGCGATCGCCTGGATGGGGTAATTCCAGCAAGAATCAGAAGAATCCCCACAGCGGTCAGCTGCCCGATGAACATCAGGAGCGCCACGAGCAGCGTTCCACCATAGGTCAGGACAAAACTAAACGTGTCCGTGTCAAAGGGCATTAGCGGTCAACAAGTCAGGGGAGGGGGAGCGAGGTGGCAGGTGCCGGTACAAGGTGGTGCGTTTCAGCCCAGTCTTGGCGGTGATCTCCTTCATGGAGAAGCCCTTGTCTCGCAGCAGGGCGGCGTGTTCGAGCTTGTCGGCATCGATCACGGAAGGCCGTCCAGTGCGGCGCCCGTTGGCAGATGCCACTGCGCGGGCATGTGAGGCGCGTTCTGCTGCATAGGTTCGTTCCATCTCTGCGAAGAGTGCCAGCATGACAACGGCCAGTTGCGCCATGGGACTGTTCGGGTTCGAAGTGTCGATGGGCAGGGGATCAGCCAGCGTCCGGACACCGACGCCGCGTTCCTTGAGGTCGTGGACCAGGTTTAGGGTGTCCCGCACTGTCCGCCCCAGCCGGTCCAACGTGTGGACCACAAGCACGTCGCCGGCTCTGGCGTGACGTAACGCGTCCTGGAGCCCCGCGCGATCGGTGGTGGCCCCGGACTTCTTGTCCGAGAAGACCGTTTCAATGCCGGCGGCCGCCAAGGCGTCCAGTTGCCGGGCCAGATCTTGTTTCACCGTTGACACACGCGCATACCCAATCAACATGCCTAAAACCGTACCGAAAGTTGCCCCTGTGACGGGCCATTGTGGCGGGGGTTTTGGAACAACAAACGGGACAGTCAGATTAAGCGGCATCTAGACGATCCGGATCCGCGGGAGAGTGTCCCGCCAAGGTGTCCCAGTTCTAAGGAAATGAGACAGTGCCGCTTCTAACGCCGCGCGGAATTGCCGCAGTTCCATGGGCCTGCGGGTACTGCCGTTACCCAAGCCCTCGCGTCTGCCACAATCAGGGCATGATTTTGACGCAGGTGACTGTGGCGCGGCGATTCGAGCCGGACCGGTGTGCGAACTGTTTCGAGCCGCTGCCTGCATCCTACGAGCACAGGCCCTGGCTGTTCTGTTCTGTCCTGTGCAGGGAAACGGCAAACACGGTCCGTTACTGGCGGAAGACCTCCCGGAACGGGCAGTTCGAGGCTGACCCAGAGGTCCGCCAGGCCATTGGTATACGTCTCGCCCATATGCTGGCCGGCGGCTACAATGCCGATACCCGCCGGATCCCCGTCGACGTCCGCGCGCTGGTGATTGAACGTGACCGGGCCTGCGTGAAATGCGGCGGCCCTGGCGAGGAGATTGACCACATCAACGGCGACTCCAGCGATCCGGGAAACCTCCAGCTGCTTTGCAAGAACTGCCATCACGCGAAGACTGCCGAGCATCTGGTGCCTGCCAGTGATGAACAGTCCGACCGTATCTTCGCAATGCTCGTCGAAAGGGTTATCCCGGATATTCCTGCCCAACTTTGCGACGACGAACTTGCCTGGCAGGCCATCGAGCGTCAACTTCGAAGCGAAAGACTCGCGAGGGTCCGTCCAGCCAAAGCTCGGCGGAAGGATGAGCTGAACTCGATGGAGATGCTGCATCCGCGGATGGCACCGTCACCCTCTGCAGACTTCGACGAAGATGACGACGATGACCGCGACGAGCATTACTACGCCGGGTTCGGCGAGAACAGCCATTACGTCAAGGAGTGAACTCCTCGCGTTCAATGAATTTGCAGGTGCTTCGTCTACCATTTGGCTCCGCGCGTCTTGCGTGCGTGATTCACATGGTCACCGTGGCCTAGTATCCGTCAGCGATGGACTCCAGGAGCCACTGGCTGGAGAGCGGGTCACGCGCAGAGTGAAGGTCCGTAAGGCGGAGTTGGAAGTCAGGCCAACCGTCGAAGTAGTGAGTGCAGTGCCGTAGCAGCTGGCGGCGCGCTCCACTGACGTCGCCCGGGGCATGCTGCAAGGTCGGCGACTGTGGAGATTTAGAGGTACTGGGTGCAAGACGCGAGAGGAGGGTCGTCCTCCGGTACGGCGACACCGTCACCGGATGGAAGGCCCTAGTTCAGGTTCATGCCGAACTGCCGGGTCAGGAGCGCCCGCTTGAAATGGGCCTCGGCTGCGTCCACCTGCGCGGACGGAGCGCTCGGGGAGAAGACCTGCAGGATACTGAACTGGAAGTGCTGCCGGTGCCGGGCGTCGGCGGTGGCCAACTCCCGGAGTGCGACGTTACCGCCGTGGCCATTTCTGGCATACTCGCTCCAGCGGCCCAGGAAACGCTCCGCGCCGTCTGCCTTGCCCACATACAACCGGCCGGTGCTGGTGTCGGCAATGAGGTAGATACCCTGCACGGAGCTGAGGGCCGTCCGCCATTGGCCGTATCGGTCGTCGGTGATGACGGCCTGGAGCTCTTCAAAGCTCACAAGCAGTGAATCGAATCCTGGGAACGGCACGTGGGACGGATCGGATATCTCTACCACCGACATGGAGGTTGCCTGGTCGCCTGTCTTGGCCCAGTTCACCGCGTCCTTGGTCCACTCGATCACCAGGCGGTCCGCCAGGGCAGCAAACACCGGGGTGGGCTGCAGGTCAAAGAAGCGGCGATCTTGAGTGCGCTCTGCAAGCACTTCACCATGGTTCTCGTGCGCAATGATGAACCGAGCGCGCCGGCCGGTTGTGGCGAGGAAGTTCAGCCAGAACCGGGGTGGAGTTGCCGGGACCTTACTGTTTTGGATGCCTTGTTCTCGCACGTACGGCAGCAGGTTAGGTCCCATCGCATCTGCCCGGGTTCGCAGACCGTCGGGCTTAAGTGTGTGCCGGATGACCAGCAGCTCCTGCGGTGCCAACCCCGTGGTCTGGAAGAGATCTGCGAGGCTCAAGCCACCCGAGATGTCATTCATGCATTGCCTTCTGTCCTGCCGCCAACGGCCTCAAAATTTGGTCACTTCAAGCACTCAGGGCCTGGTCTTCCAGTTGCTGGAAGGTCCGCCCGTCCGCGGTCTTCCAGGTAATCCGTCCGTTGATGTTGCCGCCGAGGACGATGGCGCCAGCCGTGCTGGGGCTGCTGAACAGGTGGTCTTTGACGAAGACGTAGTCCTCGCCGCGCACCTCGGCAATGCCCTGTTCGACTAGAGCCACGCGGCGGCGCGCCAATGAGGCGGAGAGGGAGGGACGGGCTATTGCTTTACCGACAGAGCCGACAAGGACGAGTAGACCTTCTGTGGTCGGCCTGGCGCGGGCGTCGGTGCCACTTTCCCTGAAGAACAGGGTTTCAGCAGCGCTCCCTCGCCCAAGAGTGCCAGCCAGACTGATTTCGCGGACCGGCTCCAGGGCCGGGTAACCCAAAGTGGTTAGGAGAACGGAAATGGTTTCCAGATACTCCCGGCAGTCGGATTCGAGTGGCGGTGGAGTGTGCGGGTTTGATGCTTCGTTGCCATTGTGCAGCTCGTACCGCCCTGCCTGAGTGGCGTTCTGGATTGCCTGCCACTCCATGTAGCCAGTGTGCGTGTTCGTCCATGCGTTCGTCAGGGAAACGGCAACCAGGGCACGGTCCCAGAAATCCTTCTTGTCCGAGTGCTGCTTGAGCCTGTCACCAACGCTGCCGCTCTGGCCGATATAGCAAGATGGCAGCCCCGACGATGAAGATCCGAACAGGAAGTAGATAGCGACCTGCTTGGATTCTGGCATGTCCCGGAAGTCCCTCAAAAGCGGCCGCGGTACCTCGAAAACCCTCACCGTACGCGTGGTGATCTCGGCCATCCGTATGCCGGCCGGATCACCCTGGGGAAGGTAAATCTGGATGGTCTGGGGCAGCGGCGTTCTCGGAGACATACTCGAATCCTAATGAGGGGCAGCGAAAGGACCGACAGGTGGCACCGCCGGTGCGACACTCAAGCGATCACAGAAGCCACCAACTATCAGCAAAGTTCACGGGGGAATGTCCCCTTGATGGGTGTCCCGGTTTCAAGGAAGTGGGACACGTTTGTCCACGTACCTAACTCTTGGTCACGGTTCACTCGCTACACGTGGATAGCGGGCGGTCGGGGGCCTGCATTTCCGGACGAAACTGTTGAGGCCGCTGCTCGGCCGGTAATAGACCCGGTCATGGGCCTGCACCGCCTGTACGCGGTTGATGTAGAGGGCGTGTTCCTGTTGAACTCGTTCAGCAGCGGGGAGCTTCGAAGATCCCCAGTCAATCGCTACCAGTGCTCTTGGTCCAAGCGGCATTAGTACTGCCGCGGAGTCGTATAAAGGTAGCCGGTCCGTGGGTTGCATTCCTGGTCGGAATCCGAATGAAGGGGAGTCTCCTAGGACTAGTTCGACACCGTCATCACAGTAGTGGACGGTCACACGGCCACTCCCCAAATATGAGCAAGTCTTTTGGAAAATCTCTTCCACCCAGTTTTGGAACAACTCGCCCGAACCGTTCCCCAGTCTGATCTCCTCCAAGATTTCATCGGCGATGCTCTCCAAAATGTCAGGCGAGTCGAGGTGTAGACCGTGCTTGAGAAGTGCCAGATGTTTTAGCCTGTGCTGGTCCTCCCGCACAGCCTGTTCGATGTTCGCGAAGCTAATTTCGTGTATTTGCCGGGTTTGGATGCTACGACTGAAATGCAAAGCGACGCAGTCTGCGATCGCCCGTAGGTGTTCAGGGGCGAGGGCAGCGTGACCGGCATCAAGAGCAGTAAAAGCCGGCGTGAGGCGGCTTTCAACCGTTTGCCAGAGCTTCTCCGCTGCCCAGGGCTGATGACTGACGTAGTCCGGGACAAATCCAATTGATTTGGGCGAACTTTTCTTAATTGAGCCAGAGGCCAAGCTGTAGACGCCGACTTGCCGGGTGCCGGGGTCAGCGAAGCGCCTCAGTAGTACTTGCGAAATCACATGCTGTCGCTTGATGTGCTTTGTCACCATTCCCCTTCCGGCGGCAAAAATCCCGCACCCTGGTCAATTCATCGCGGGCGGTCCTTCCACAAATCTGGCTTATGCTCACTCCACTTTCCAGAACGGTCGAGGCGTTTCAATGCTTCTTGTCGAGCCAATCCAGGGCGTACAGCAATCCTCATCATTTCCGGCCACCCGTCGCCTTGATAGCCGGAACGACCAGGAACGAGGCGATATTTCTTTCGATGCACGCGCGCTCGGCTGTCCCGCCAAGAGAGGTAAACCAAGAATTCTTGCGGGGAAGTGACTTTGCATTGTCGAGTCTCGCCGGCCGGAATGGTGCCGAAGCTTTGCACTTTAAGGGTGAGGTGTGGCCCAGTAGCAAGCAGAGACACTTGTAGAGCGGTGTTTGGCCCTTCATTGTCCACGTCGATGACGGAGCCGTCCTGGGAGTATCTAAGGACCAGGTCGGCGCGGTCTCGACCGTCCTCCCGTTCAGCCGTCCTCTTTACGTTCCAAAGGGTTACGACCAAAGAAGCCGCAGCGACGAGAACGGCGACAACGGAGAGTACCTCAGCTAACTGCATGAAGCGAACCACCGGCTAACTGTCGGACGCCCTTTCGCTGACGTGGATTGCTCAGCTCCAGACAGCGACAACACGAAGCTCTGCATCGGCTGCGACATGCTGACCGCCGTGATCATTGGAGAGGACGCAGAGAGGCAAGCCCCCTGGCATCGCCGCTGGACAGTCTGTGCCTTCGGGGAAATCTCGGGGGGCAAAGTCGTCGCCAGTGCTGTAGTTCGTCATGGCCCAAGAGTATCGGCCGATTACTCAGTTGGGTGACCCTTGCAACGAGCGGGAAACGGGCTGGCGCCTACTGGTTGGACGGAGACAGCTCATTTTCCTTATGGTGCTGGGGGCCTGGTCTAGCTCTGCAGAACTCCGCAGGCTTCATGGTCGGGGATGTCGCCTTGTTTCATCTGCCTATGTTCGGCGAAATTCTTAGCCGTATGCTCGTTGTGAGCGGAGCAGCGACGGCCTATGAGTCGGGAAATAGCGTCGGTAAGGGCTTGAGTTTCGGCTGGAACTCCCGGCCTGACTTCGCCGGTTTCGTCGATGACTACATAGCCCCATTCAAAGAGGGCGTCGCAGCCGATGCTGCAGACCAGCATCGCTGCTGAGCGGAAGTCCCGGCGCTCCTGTTCACTGCATCTGCTCCGCGGTTTGATGTGCCCCGCTATCAGCAGACCGGAAGGCAATTCGGACCCGCAGAGAGAGCATGGGGCTACCGTGCGTCCGCGGAGGAGATGCTTTCTAAGATGACCTTGCTCTTTGCGGATCGAGCTCCAAGTCGAGCCGTCAGTTTCGTCAGCATCCCAATAGTCGGAGGATCGTCCTAACAGCCCGGAATCGTGAATGGGGAGCGTTATTTCCAGCTTGGAAAGGAGCGACTGCCCGTCAGCTTCCGTTAGTCGAGACAGGAACCCCAGATACATGCTAATAGGGGTGTTCAGTGGTCCGGGGCGGCCGACCTCGATCAACCCGGCAAGTTTCTTGTAGTGGAGACGGAGCCCTGTCTTTAGAGGTTCGACGCGGACCTGCCAACCTGCGTCGCCCTCATCTGGCCGTCGTTTGTACCCTGACGGCCGTTCGCATTCTTTGTAGCTCTCGATCACTTTGCTCACGGCCCGCAGGTAACCATTCGCATGATGGAACACGATGTCGCCGGGCTGCATCTCGAAGATGATGCTGCGCGTTTCCTTCAATGCCCTGTTTCCACCTCGAGGGCACGTCCAGAGAGCTTTTTGTTCCATTGCGACGTCAAAGTTGTCGCCCTGCATCGCATACCAAAATTTCACGCCTATCCCTTCGTTTTGGGCATTTCCTGCCAGCCCCCTGGAGAATGACTGTTGGCAGAATTTCCGTCCATTGAGTTACGTGTCGGCCGCCGTGCTAGGACGGGCCTGGGCAAGCTCCCTCAAATGTTCCTTTGAACGACCACCTGGCGTGTAGGCTGCTTCTGCTATTTCGTCTGGTGTCATCTGGTTGATCAAGGCTGTGGCTTGGGCTAGCACTCTGCCGGCGGCGGCGATATGGGGGGCTGGCGCTTCAGGAGGGAGGCGGCGTGAGAGATTATTCATCGGCAAACCGTATCTAGGGAAACTGACTTCTCAGTGCCGACGTCTGGCCCTGAGGTCGCTACAACTTCAGCTTAAACAATGTGTGCTCAATTTGATCAGCCCGTACAGGAGAGTCCGCTTCTGCCCGTTGTGTGGCCTCGGCGGCCCATTGATTCAGCAGTTGGCAGTAGGCTCCATAAATGGACGGTCCCCAGGAATCATTACGTGCATCGGGCCAGACATCCAGGCTTTTTAGCCGGCCAGCTACCACTCTGTCCAGAATTAGATGATTGGGCATAACCTTGGAACCTTGGGAGAAATACAGAAACTTTGTTCCGAACGCGGGTCCCAGCTGAGAAACCCGACCTGTCCCCCTTGGCGTTGTGAGGATGCTGTAGGCCTCCCGGGCGGGCTCACCTGCTTGAATGGCTGACCAGGCATTCTCCAGGAGTGCGGCGGTCTGCGTTGGGTCTTTGGCTAGCCCATCGAGCCGACGGTGCAACCACGACCCCGGTAGCCCTAAGCCCCATGCCAAGGAGTGGTACAGGAGCTGCATTGCCCTCGCCGGTGACGGGGTTTGTTGCCCCAGTGCGAACACTTCCTGACGGGAAATAGTGATTCGGCCGCCGCTTGCGAGCTTCCCTTCGGCAGGGACGAGACCTTTATCGCTGAGCACTTTCTGCCATCGGTCGCTGTTGACGTTGACTCTGTGATCCAGAACGACGGCTGGGGTGCTGAGGGCCTCATAAACGGGTTCCGGCAGTGGGCTGCTCAGAATGATCATGACGTGACTCTACATCCAGTGTTGGACCCTGCCTTGGCGGAACAACGGCCGGCAGACTTGGGCGGCGTCTCTAAGATTAAGGTCAGAGAGGGAAATCCCGCGCAATCGGTGACCAGTCCTTCACCATAGCGAAAGAGGCTCTTTGTAATGTGGCTGTGCCCCACGGGTCGGATACCTGCAGATAAGGCTGGCAAATGACGGGACACGTGAGCCGGCGGACAGGAGCAACATCCCTTCGGCTTTTGAAGCGACTTAAGGCCATGGGCCTAGAACTACCCGAAGGCACTTTTGTTGAACGAACCTATGTAACTCGTTCCATGCGCTTTGACGGCGCCTGGTCATGGCATCTGGTTGGGCCGGACGGTGTTGAGCTGGGCATCGGAAGCGATTACCCCATCACGTCCCTGCTCGGAGGCCGCCTGCTTGTCATCCGAGAGGATGCCCCCCGGAGCAGTGCGCGCATGCGTGTCTTATCAGAAGGCGTTTCCGCGCCACCCCGCGCAGAGGTCCGCTCCGAACCTATTTACAGCGAGGAGCACGTCGAACGACGGAGCGACTAATCCCCCCTGTCGGGGGCATGTGATCTTCTTGGTCTTGCTGGTGCAGACGATAGTCTTAGCTGGCATTTCCTATGCCTGGATGGAGTACCGTGGACAATTTTGATGATTTTGAGCTGCTATCGAAGGCAGAGCTGATTGAGCTGCTGGCCGAGCGGACAGATCCCGGAGTCAACATCACTTTTCCAGGAAAAGCGATAACACGGCAGCTCGCCCGAAAGGTCAGGCCCCGCGTCCAGCGCACTATCGCAAAATACTCCGCTGGCACCCCTGCTGAGCAGGCCCAGAATCTCGTTCTCGAAGGCGATAACCTCCATGGTCTCGCAACCTTGTACCGGGAACGTGGCCACGTGGATCTGATCCTTACAGACCCTCCCTACAACACGGGCAACGACTTCCGGTACAACGACAAGTGGGACGTGGATCCTAACGACGACGGCCTGGGAACCTTAGTTGGGGGCGATGACAAGGCTAAGCACACCAAGTGGATGAAGTTTATGTATCCGCGGCTGCAGATGATGCACGCGATGCTTAGCCAGACCGGTGTTCTCGCCATCTGCATCGATTTTCGAGAGCTCTTCCATTTAGGTCAGATGCTCGATGAAATATTCGTCGACAAGAACAGACTCGGGATCATCAACTGGCAGCGCACCTACAGTAAGCAGAATGATTCGGGCCAGTTGGCAACAGTAACTGAGTACGTGCTGGTTTACGCCAAAGACGCGAAGCTGGCGAAGACTGCCCTTCTCTATAAAGACAGAGACCAGGATCCTGCAAACAACCCGGATTCAGATCCCGAGCCCTGGACTGACAGCCCTGCGACAGCGTCAAATGCCAAGGCACATAAGAGCATGGTGTACGCCATTCAAAATCCTTTCACCGGAGAGCTTCTGTACCCTCCGCGCGGTTCCGCCTGGAGAAATGAGCAAGCCTGGATCATCCAGCAACTAGCAGGATGGGACGTAGATTTTGAGCTCAGGGACATCCAAGATGCTACGAAGCGTGCGCAACTTATCGGTGTAGATGAGTCCAAGGTGCCAGATGTTAAAGCCATCGTCGTTTCAGGTCCGCTTGAAGAAGCTGCGGTCAAGGCAACGGCTGTACGCGATTCCGGAGTCTGGCCAGAGTTCTACTTCCTACGCCAAGGGCTGGGGAAGCCACGTATCAAGAAGCACATAAAGAGGATGAAAAAAGGCGAAGTTTCATCCACCTTTTGGTCAACAGAAAGCCTGCTCTGGGAGACCGACACGTCCTGGCCTCATCAGGTGTCAGGCCACTCAGAACAGGGAGTCAAGGAACTGACGGCCGTCGTCGGCGAGGGCCATGAATTCAAGACGGTAAAACCGCTCAGGCTCTTCGAAAAGATCATTAAACTGTGGTGCCCGATCGATGGAACGGTTCTAGATCCGTTTGCAGGATCGGGGACCGCCGGGCATGCTGTCCTGAATTTGAACGACTCCACAGGCTCGGACCGCAGGTTCATCCTCATGGAACAGGGACGCCAGGACAAAGACGATTCCTACGCTCGGACCCTAACTGCTGAGCGCATCCGTCGTGTGGTTACCGGCGACTGGGCGAGCGGACCCAAGCCGCCAATTTCGGGCGGTTTTGCGTTTCGTCAATTGACTAAGCAGGTTGACGCCAAGGCGCTGCTGCAAATGGAGCGCGAGGAAATGGTTGACACTGTCGTGGCATCCTACTTCGACTCCTCAAGGCGGCGGGGCGCGTCCTTGGTCAGAATCAACGATCCGGCCTACGAATACCTAGTCGCAAGAAACTCAGATGGAGAGGGCTTTTTCCTTGTGTGGAAGGGGCCCGGGGAGAACACCGACCTCACGGAGGAGGTATATGAGGCCTGTGTAGAGGAAGGATTAAAGGCCGGGCTGCGGCCAAAATACCACGTCTATGGAAGGTTCAACCTATTCTCAACTGAGGGTGTGCACTTCTACCAGATTCCGGACCGGATACTGGCAGACTTCGGCCTAGATGTTCGAACTGAGTCATATGAGGATGCAACCACGTGATTAACCTATTTCCGTTCCAGGAAGAGGCGGCGGCTCGAGTAGCCGATAGATATCTTGACTACTTGGAGGACCCCCCGCAGACCGGGACGGTCAAGAGGCCACGAGCGGTTCCCTTTTTTCAAGCGCTGTCTGCCTTAACTGGAGCTGGAAAAACCGCGATTCTGGGACGCGCAGTGTCTCAGATGGCAGCTGCAGCGCCGCATGCGCCGATCGTTCTTTGGCTTTCTAAAGGTCGCGTTGTGGTTCGCCAGTCGTTGGCAAACTTATCAAAGGGCGGAAAGTACCATCACCTGCTGGACGAGATGGACGTTATTACCCTTGATCGATACACCGCAGCGAAGTCGGCGGAAGCTCCAGGCGCGCTTCTTTGTTTTGCGACCGTCGGGACCTTCAACCAGAAAGACAAAGAACTCAGCAGTCTAAACGTCTTCGCCACGGACTTCGATGACACTGAGACGTCAATCTGGGAGTCGCTGAAGGTCCGCCTGAATGCTGGGGGCAACAAGCGGCCGCTGTTCGTCGTGTACGACGAAGCGCATAATTTCTCAGACCAGCAGGCCAACCTGCTCATGGAGCTTCAGCCTGACGCCTTCCTGCTGGCTAGCGCGACGATGAAGCTTCCCAGCAGAATAGGGCGTGAACTGGACGACCTGCGACGCAATGGCTGGACGGAAGACCAGCTCATCACCTCCGTCGATGCCAAGGTTGTCGTCGAATCCGGCTTGGTCAAGCAGATGATTGATCTGGCGGGGTACAACGCCCCGATGGAGGAAACCATTTCCTCCATGCTGGATGACATGCGAAAAGCGGAGCAGGACGTAGCCAGTAGTGGGCTCCAGTTGGTGCCGAAAGCAATTTACGTCTGCAACACAAACGTCGTAGCCGACGATTCTTTCGCCATGGACGATCCGCGCCAGCCCTTTGCCCAGCGGCAAGCACCGCCGATTCTCATCTGGCGGTATCTAGTCGAACAGTGCGGAGTTGATCCGTCAAAGGTCGCCGTTTACGCATCACTCCGGACACATAAAGATCACCCGTTGCCGGAAGAGTTCGTCTTGTTCCAAGGCGGCGAGAATGACTACGAAGTGTTCACCGCCGGCAACTATCAGCACGTCATCTTCAACTTGGGCCTGCAAGAAGGTTGGGATGATCCAAGTGTCTACTTCGCCTATGTAGACAAGAGCATGGATTCCAACGTGCAAGTCACGCAGGTGATAGGTAGGGTCCTCCGCCAACCCAACGCGTCGAGAACAGCATATGAGCGGTTGAACCGCGCAAACTTCTATGTTCGCGTCGACCGAAACGAGACTTTTAACCAGGTCCTGAAGGAGGTTCAAACTCAGCTCGGGGCCGGTGGCGCTGGACTGAAGATCGTGGTCACCGAACCCGGTAAAGCGAAACCACGAGAGTATCCGGTCAAGCTGAAACTGGAAGTGCCCATGACTGGTCTGGATGGACGGACTGCTGTCCAGCCGGTAAATGACCTGATCGCGAAGTTTGGTGACTATCAGCAGGACACCATAAACGTTATAGGGAAGGGAAGCCGGCGAGTCGTACGTCAGGAAGTAGGGAATGCAAACTCTACAGAGAGCGACTGGGTGGACTTCGAGCAGTCTGCGAAGGTATCTGGGCGATGGATTTTCCATCGAGAAGTGCAGCGCAGGTTCCGTCAGACCCTTGCTGTCGTTGACCTTACGAATAGCAAGTTCAATGTGCTTGCTGGAATAGGTAGCCCTGTCTTTGGACAGTTTCGCGAACTGGCTGAGAAGGTCGTAGAGGCTTACATCCGAGAGGTTCGCCTGGTCCAGAGAACGCCCGATCCGTATGTTCCCCGTGAAATGCTGATGAGGGACGAGGAGATAGAACCATTCCAGAATGCGCTGCATGAGGGTTATTCAGGTCTGAACGGTTTAGAACTCACCGTGGCGCCGGCTATAGACAAGCTTGGCCTTCCGTGGATGCGTAATCCTTCTCTCACCGGCTATGGGATACCCCTCGTTTCCATCGGTCCCACCTCGAAGTTCTTCCCTGATTTTCTAATCTGGACTGATAAGCGCGTCCTTTGCATTGACACCAAAGGACCTCAGCTGATCCAAGAGACGGCGGGCAGGAAGTTGCTGAACATCAGGCCAAAACCTGGTGCTGAGCGGTCCCTTGATGTGCGCTTTGTTTCAGTTGGAAAGCTGAATGAAGCACTCCAACTCGTGGATCCGGATGCTGGATTTAGTCTCTGGGGACTGAACGACCAAGGGCAGATCCGTACCAGTCATTTTGAATCCGTGGGTCTATTGCTTGAGAGGCTAGTAGACGACGAGCTTAACGAATACTGACCGGCGTCCCGAGCCCAAGAGTTTCGGCGTCGGCCCCTGGCGCCGCGTCTCCGGGCGCCTCGCCAATTTGGACTAGCCTCAATTGTCAGTGATGGTCTCCAGCAGCCACTGCTCCGAGAGCGGATCCCTCCGCAGCTGGAAGGTCCGCAGCGCTGAGGTCGAAGCCCCGAGGCGGATTATCTACCCTTCAACTCTATTCCTGCAGGTCAGAATAGCGACGGCGGGGTAGTTACGTTTGGTACGTACACAGGGGTGCACCCTCGTGTATATCAACTCCTGGCGAGCAGTCCGTGGGGTTCTGTGCGGCAGATTACAGACCGGCGCATTGGCGGGGCTTAGTTTGATTCGATAGGTGTTGCCTGGTGCTTTCCATCTCAAGAGGAGCGGCGATGCGGGAACGTGAATAGCGAGGGCATGACGGGCTACCGGCGTGCTTGGGTACGTCTTATGGTGTTGGTTTTGTTTGTCGCAGCTGCTGTTGTGGCCGCACTACTGTTCCCGGTCCCGACGGTGGAGGACGTGCAGCAGTACTTCACCGGCACGCTATGGGCTCCGGCGGTGTTTATCTTTGGGTATGCTGCGCTGACGCTTTCGCCAGCGCCCAAGAACGTGCTGACGATCGGCGCGGGCATGGTCTTTGGCTTTGTCGGGGGAGTAGGTCTGGTGGTGGCGGCAGCGCTGCTGGGTGCATCGGCCGCGTTCTGGTTGGGTCGCTGGCTGGGTCGGGAGGCTGTGGAGAATTACGCAGGGGCCAGGGTAGGGAAGCTGGATGAGGTGTTGGGGCGGCGGGGGTTTGTTGCAGTGGTTGGTGTGCGGCTGGTTCCGGTGCTGCCGTTCACGGCGATCAATTACCTGGCCGGGGCAACGTCTGTTGGCTGGTGGCGTTATTTGCTGGGTACGGCGTTGGGCATCCTGCCCGGCACGGTCAGTTATGTGACGCTGGGGGCTTTCGGGCTGCGGTTTGGCTGGCAGGTACAGGCGGCGTTGGCCGTGCTTGGCCTGCTGACCCTTGCCGGGCTGGTCGTTGCTGTGCGGAAGCGCAGCAAAGGGGGCGGAACGTGTTTGACGCTGCACTGAGGGCACGGACGGGACCGGTGCTGGGCCGGATGGCCGCGGTCCTTGACCGGCGCTGGATTACACCGGATCGGCTGACCGGGCTGAACCTGTTGTTGGGCCTGGCCAGTGCCGGGCTTGCCGCGGCCCAGTGGTGGATTCCCGCGCTGGCTGCCTGGCTGCTGTGCCGGGCCGCTGACGGCCTGGACGGCCCCCTGGCTCGCCTCCGGCGGCGCCGGTCAGGGGAGGAAGATCCGGGCCGGGGCGGCTTTTGGGACATCAGCGCGGACTTCGTTGTGTATGGCGCCACGGTGGTCGGCGTGGGGATGGGTGCCACGGCGGCTTTCGGCGCCCCGTGGCTGCCCTTCCTGCTGGTCCTTTTCACCTACTACATCAATGGCGCGGTGTTTCTGGCCTTCTCCTCCATTGCGGAGAAGACCGGGCGCCGCATTGATGACGGACGGTCTCTGTCGTTTCTTGGTGGACTGGCAGAGGGAGCGGAGACCGTGGTGGTGCACAGCCTGTGGCTGGTCCTCCCGGACTTCGCCTGGGTTATTGCCGCCGTCTGGGCCCTGGTGGTGGGGGTCAGTGCCGGACATCGGATTGTGGCCGGTTACCGGGCTTTGAGTTGATCCGGCGGGCGTCAAGGGCCAGGCGCCGGAGTGTCGCCAGCGCCTTGATGGCGGTGCGGCGCAGCGGGGACCGGAGGCGTTCGCGGACATCGAGGACCGCGGCGTTCCAGACCCCGTCAGAGTATGTTGGGTAGGCGTGGGTGGCGCCGGCAATATCGGACGTGGTGAGTTTCTTGTGCACGGCCAGGGACAGTTCGGCCAGGGATTCCCCCGCCCGGGGACCCACGATGGTGCCGCCCATAACGCGGCCGCCGCGGCCCACCAGAAGCTCGGTGAAGCCCTCGGTCCTGTCCTCGGTGACGGCCCGGTCAAGGTGGGAATGCCGCACGGTCCGGGAGGTTACCGGTTGCCCGGACCCGCCGCTTGTCACGGCGGCGATCTCGGGCGAGGTGTAGGTGACGCGCGGGACGGCGGGGCTGATCCGGCGTCGGAGCCCCAAGACGGCGTTGGATGCTGCAACGCTGGCGTGGACGCCGGCAAGGTGGGTGAACTGCGGGTGGGTGGTGACATCTCCTGCCGCCCAGATCAGGGGATTGGTGGTCTGCATGTGTTCATTGGTGAGGACGTGCCCGTGGTCGTCGAGGTGGACGCCCACGTGTTCAAGGCCGATGCCGGTGGTGCGGGGGGTTCGTCCGGCTGCCAGGAGCACGGTGTCAGCGTCCACTGTGGGCCCGTCGTCCAGATGCAGCCTGTGCCCCTGAGCGGGGCTGGTGGCGTGGCTGATGCTGGAATTTTCCAAAATAGTCACGCCGTCTGCCTTGAGGCTCTCGCGGATGATGTCCACCGCTTCCGGCGTCTCCTTGGCCAGGATGCGGGAGCGGACGATCATGGTGACGTCGGCGCCGAGCCGGGCGAAGGCCTGGCCCAGTTCGCAGGCGATCGGGCCGCCGCCCAGGATGGCAAGCCTGCCGGGCAGGGCGGTGAGGTCCCACACCGTTTCGGATGTGACCGTCCGGGCGGGGTCCAGCCCGGTGAATCGGGGTTTGGCGGGTTCAGCGCCGGTGGCGATCAGGGCCTGCCGGAACCGGAGGACTTCCCCGTTCAGGACGGCCGTTCCCGGGCCGGTGAAGGACACGTGTCCGGAGAGGACTTCAACCCCGGCCTCCTCAAGGGCTTCGGGGGTGTCCGCGGGCTCGATGGCCCGGATGGCCGCGGCGATGCGTTCCCGGATCGCAGAGAAGTCGGGGTTCCCACCGCCAGCCGAGCGCCGGTTTCTTGCCTGCGCGGCCGCGGAGAGGAGCGTCTTGGAAGGGACGCAGCCGGTCCAGAGACAGTCCCCGCCGGTCCGTTCCTGTTCCACCAGGACAGTGCGGGCGCCGAAACCTGCTGCCGTCTTCGCGCTGATGATTCCTGCCGTCCCTCCGCCCAGGACGAGGAGGTCAATGATTCCGTCGGTGGGTGCCATGATGAAGTTCCTTACGGTTGATACCTGCCTGCTGCCACGCAGGATTCCGGGAGTCCGGCATGTTTTGCTGGTCCGGGGTGGGGCCTGGTTCAAGGGAGAGAGATATTCCTGACAAGTACACAGCATTCGCACCGTTTTACGACGCGCTTTCCGGCGAGTACCCGGTGTACCGGGCTGGACGGGACCGGGGAATTGAAGCGCTGGGGCCACGGCCGGGGGAGCAGGTCTTGGATTTGGGCTGCGGAACCGGTCTCAACTTTCCCCTGCTTCAGGAGCTGATAGGTCCTGCGGGAATGATCGTCGGGATCGACCGCAGCGCCCGGATGCTTGAACAGTGCCGCCGGCGCGCCGCCAGGGCTGGCTGGAGGAATGTCATCCTCATCGAGGCCGACGCCGTCCTCCTGCACCCGGCCGCGATCCGGACCGCCGTCGAGGAACAGGGCGGATCCCCGGAGTCCGATGCCGCGTTGGCTACCTATGCGCTGTCGCTGATGCCCGAGTGGCGGCGGGCCTGGGCGAACCTTAAGGCACTGGTACGGGCTGAGGCGCGGGTGTCGGTGGTGGACATGAAGGATCCGGAGGGGTGGGCCCGGCTGCTCACGCCCTTGGCGCGGGCGGCGTGTGCCCTGGGTGGTGCAGACATCGCTGCGCGCCCCTGGCAGGCTGTGGAAGAGGACTGCACCCAGGTCATCCGGTTTTCCGCCCGGGCAGGACATTTGCAGATCCGTGCAGGGGCTCTTCACAAAGACCCATTTTGGCCGCTTCCAGCGCCCGGCTCTGTGCGCGAGATTACTTAACACGGCAGACGCGCACCGTAGGGTTGCCGGTGTGCGCTCATTTGCGGCCTTTTTACGCCACCTTGAACTGGTGACCAGGCCGGTTCATCCGGAGAGCCGTGCCGCGCTGGACCGGCGGTGGACCGAGCTGCCCGGGCACGTCAAAACCCCTGCCCAGCTGCTGGGCAAGACCGCGGTGGGCTGCGAAGGAACCCACGGCGTCTTCCCCAAATGCAACTTGACCTGTACGCCGTGCTACCACTCAGCAGACGCGAACAAGGTAAGGATCGACGGCGGCCACACCGTCAACGCGGTGACCGAGCAGATGGCGCTCCTCCGCCGCCTGCGCGGACCCCGCGCGCACGCCCAGCTGATCGGCGGGGAAGTGAGCCTGCTCCCGGCCCAGGACCACGCTGCAGCGCTTCTTGCCATGCGCACAGCCGGGCGCGAACCGATGTCCATGACCCACGGGGACTTCGACTACCAGTACCTCCTCGACGTCGCCCTGGACAGGAACGGACAGCCACGGTTCCGGAAAGTATCGTTCGCCGCCCATTTTGACTCGCTCATGCGCGGACGCAGGGGAGTGCCCCGGCCACGGAGCGAGTCGGAGCTGGATCCGTACCGGGAGCGGTTCGCCGCCATGTTCACGGCTCTCCGGAAGGACCACGGCATCGGCTCCTACATCGCCCACAATATGACCGTAACCCCAGCGAACATCGACCAGGTCCCCGGTGTCACCGGCTCTGTTCTGGGGATGCCGTTCGACATGCTCTCCTTCCAGCCCGCCGCCTATATGGGCGATGACAGGAGATGGGGCAAGGACTTCGCCAACGTCACCATTGATGCAGTCTGGGACCGGATCGAGCAAGGTGCCGGGCAGCGGATTCCGTGGCAGGGCACCCAGTTCGGGGACACACGCTGCAACCGGACCGCCGTGATCCTGCGGGCCGGCGGGACTCTCGCGCCCCTGATTGACCCGGACGACCCGGACGATATTGAGGCCCGGGACCGGCTGCTGGCCGATTTTGGCGGCATGTACTTCGGCGGAACACCCCACTGGATTGTTGCCGCCAAGATCATCAGGGCCCTGCTCGCCCACCCGGGTGAGGTCCCCGTGGTCCTGCGCTTCGGGCAGCGCCTGGCCCGACGCGCCGGCGGCCTGCACCACATCTTCGCCGCCGCCCGCGCCAACCAACTTTCCTTCCGGACCTTCGTCGTGCACAACTTCATGGACGCGGCCGACGTCGCACCGGCCTGGGACCTGATGGAGAAGGGCGTGGTTAGTGAGGACCCGAAAACCCGGGAGGTGCAGGAACGGCTGGGCGCCTGCATGTACACGATGAGCCATCCCGACACCGGCCAGGTCGTTCCCGCGTGCGTGCAGCACTCAGTGCTTGACCCTGCCGAAAACGCCGGGCTGCGCAAACTCCTTCCACTGACCCCTCGCGGACACGGAGAGCCCCCCGTACACCCTTGACTTCCCCTGACTGGAAGGTTTTAGCGTGAATTTATAGGCAATCAATACCTGAGGAAAGGAGCTTGTCATGGCATTGCAGGAAGGCGAGGTTTACCGTTGCCCGGATCGGGACTGTGGCTGCGAAATTACCGTTACCAAGGGTGCGGCCCCTGGGCACGGGGGCGACAGCAATCCCAGATGCTGCTGTGGGCACGTCATGGAAAAGGCGGGCTGACACCTGATGCCCGGCCTCCCGATCAGGGCCGGGCTGCCCTTCCAGCCACCCCGTCTTAACCCGCCCCGTTATGTGTCCACGTTTACAGAGCAGCCCATTGCTCCAGGCCTATCTTTCGAACGTAAGCAGTTCCGCTTCAACGAAAGGCAGCACGACGATGTCCGCTACATCTCCGGTGGCACAGCAGCCACACGCCGTCCCGCACCACTTTGCCAGGCGCATCAGCGCAGGCGTCATCGGCGGTATCGCCGGTGGCTTGGTCTTCGGCGTGCTGATGGCCATGATGGGCATGCTTCCGATGATCGCCTCCATGATCGGTTCGAACTCGCCCCTGGTGGGCTTCGGAATCCACACGGTGATCTCCATCCTGATCGGGTTGGGCCTGACAGTGCCGTTCGCCTGGCTTCTGAAGACCTATAAGAGGGGAGCGCTGATCGGCATGGCCTACGGGGCGCTCTGGTGGGTTCTTGGCCCCCTGCTGATCATGCCCATGATGCTCGGCATGCCGCTCTTCATGGTGAACGCGACGGCCGGATGGTCTCTCATGGGCCACCTGATCTACGGAATCATCCTCGCCGTGGTCGCAGTCCGGGTCCTGAAGACCGCCGATGAGCGATAAATGGGAAGAGGGGCTGGAGGCCGCCGTCGGTGGCCCCCGGCCCTGGTCTCCGGGCCAACGGGAACCATACCCCCTCACCTCAGGGCCCGATGATCCGTTCACGTGCCTCAACGAGGTGGATCTCTTCGCGGACCTGAGCGCTGAGGAGATGCGCGCGATGGACATGATGGCGCCGGCCCGGATGTTCCGTCGCGGGGAACTTGTCTTTAGCCAGTCCCAGCCCGTCACCGCCCTGTTTATCCTCAAATCGGGCAGGATCCGGATTTTCCGTGTCACCGAGGACGGGAAGGCCCTCACCATGGCGATCCTCGAGCCGGGGGCCGTGTTCGGGGAAATGCTGCTCGTGGGCCAGCGCATGTATGACAACTACGCCGAGGCCATCGAGGACTCAGCCATTTGCCAGCTCGGCGTCGAGGACGTGGAGCGGTACCTGATCTCTGACCCCCGCATAGCCATCCGCATTTTCCGGCTGCTCGGGGAACAGGTAGCCCGGCTGGAGGAACGCCTCACAGACCTCGCGTTGCGGCCACTGTTGGCCCGCACCGCTTCTCTGTTGATCAGCCTCGACGCTGCCGCGCCGAGCGGCCGCTTCGGCCAAGGTAAAGCCATCCGCCTCACGCACGAACAGATCGCCGGTCTTCTCGGCGCAACCCGGGAAGCGACCAGCAAGGCGTTGGCAGACTTTGCAGGCAAAGGAATCATCCGCCAGGGCCGCGGCCGCATCACCATCCAGAACCCGAGAGCCCTCCGTTCGGCGGCAGTGAGCAGCGGCCTGTGACCTGCGGCCGCTCCATCACTCCCGCGCCTTCCGGTATCCGGGGACCTCCCACCCCGGAAGTGGACAGCCCTTATCGACCCGACACCACAGAAGACATTAAAGGAGCCACACATGCCCCGCATTCCCGCACACACCCTCGATACCGCTCCCCACGGGTCCAAAGACCTGGCCGCTACCATGGAAAAGCGGATGGGAAAGCTGCTGAACATACACGCCGGAATGGCTCATTCACCGGTTGTGATCGCAGCCTACAACGGCATCTCCCAGGCTATAGCCGCCCACGGAACCTTCGATGCACGGACCAAGGAAGCCATCGCCCTGGCCGTCGGCAACCAGAACGACTGCGACTACTGCCAGGGCGCGCACACGGTCTCGGCCCATAAAGCCGGGTTCAGCGAAGAACAAATCATCGCGATCCGTGCCGGTGAAGTGGACTTCGACCCCAAACTCGCCGCCATCACTGAGGTAGCACGCGAAGCGGCGGCCCGGACCGGGAACGTCTCCGAGCCCGTGTGGCAGGCAGCACTGGACGCCGGATGGACTGACGAAGAGCTCGCCGAGGCGTTCGCACACATCGCCGCGAACCTCTTCACGAACTACTTCAACCATTACGCTGGGACAGAGCTGGACGTTCCCGCTGCACCGCCGCTGAACTCCTAGCGCCACGCCGTTCCCACGGGTGTCCCCGCACGCTGCCGGGGTCCCCGGGGAACCGGCGGCGGTTGCTTCGTCCGGCCTCTTGCCGGCACCCTTTGCAGCTACAGCCCGGTCATCCAGGACCTACCCTCGAGGAAGACTTATGTGGAACTCTTTTATCCGGCCGGCCAGCATAATGACCGGTTTCCTGCTCGTTCTGAGCGTGTCCGCCTGCAGCTCACCATCAAACCCTCTGCAAGGCAAACCCGGGACAGGCGCGGCGACAGCCGCAGGCCCGCTGCTCGTGGGGTCAGCAAACTTTCCCGAAAGTGAGACACTCGCTGAGATCTACGCCGGTGCCCTCAATGCAGGAGGCGTCCCCGCCCAGACCAAACCGCAAATCGGATCCCGGGAGGTCTACGTCAGGGCCGTGCAGGACGGTTCAATCGACCTGGTCCCCGACTACAGCGGCAACCTGCTGCGGTACGTGGACAAGAGCGCCACGGCAACCAGCGCGGCGGACGTGATGAAAGAACTGCCGGGCAAGCTTCCGTCCGGGCTGGCTGTGCTCGAACCGGCCGCTGCTGAGGACAAAGACTCCATCGTCATCACAGCACAAACCGCCACCAAGTACGGGCTGAAAACCCTCGAGGACCTGGGGAAGGTTTGCGACCGGATTGCGCTGGGGATGCCGCCCGAGGCGCAGGAAAGGCCCCAGGGCTTGCCCGGACTTAAGGCGAACTACGGCTGCGTCCCGAAGGAGTTTGTCCCCTTCAACGACGGCGGCGGCCCCGTGACCCTCCGGGCGCTGCTGGATGACAAAATCCAGGCGGCGGACATCTTCAGCACGTCACCGCTCATTGCCGGCAACAACCTGATCGCCCTTGAAGATCCCAAGAACAACTTCGCGTCCCAGCAGGTTTTGCCTCTGATCCGCAGCGACCGGGCGGGCAGCAAAGCCAAGGACATCCTCAACAAAGTATCGCGGGTCCTCACCACGGACGACCTGGTGCAACTGAACAAAAAAGTCTCCGGGGATGCCAAACAAAGCCCGCGGGACGCGGCAGCGGCCTGGCTCAAGGAAAAGAACCTCGGCAGCAGCTGAGGTTCGGCGAACCAACCCACTGCAGGCGGGCGCTTAAGGCGCATCAGACACGTGAGTATCGGGCTGGGTCAGCGGCGAAGGTATCCCGGCAGCCTTCTGAGCAGAAGTAGTAGGTTCTGCCGTGGTGAACATGGGCTGCGCCCGGGCTGGCTGTATCGACGCTCATACCGCACACCGGGTCCGTCCCGGTGCCGCCCGCCAAACCGGTATCTTCTTGCGGTATGCGAGGGGACTCTTCGCCACGGTTCGCCTTCGGCTCCGAAGCACTGCTCTCCGGTGGCATGGGTTCGGCAGCCGACTGGTTGATGTATTTTCCGGGGTCGTTGACGAATTTTTCGTGGCACCGGTCGGAGCAGAAGTAATAGGTGCTTCCCGCGTGGGTATGGATGGCCGGGGCGTGTGCGCGTTCCACCTGCATCCCGCACACCGGGTCCTTGGCGTATTTCTCCATCCCGCCGAAGTGTTCCCTGTTCCGGTACAGCCAGTACACGACGGCGCCGACGGCGATGGCGGCGATGTTCAACCACGTGGTGTAGTTCCATTCAAAGGAGGTGCGGGCGATCTCTGTCGGGCGGTCCGGGGCGGGGATGCCCAGGGCACGGAACAGCAGGTCCACGATCAGCCCGGAAACGCTCATGACCGCCCAGAACGAGAAGAAGATCCGGGAGGCGATCCGGCGCCCGTAGAACTTGCCGTAAATGATGACCAGCGGCAGGGCGATGAGGTCCGCGAACACGAACGCGACGGTACCGCCGAAGCTCAGGCCGCCCTTGAACAGGGCCGCGGCCAGGGGAACGTTCCCGATCGAGCAGACGAAGCTAATGAACGCCACGAACGGGCCCACGATGACGTTTTCCAAATCCGTCCAGAACCCATGGCCGGAGAAGAACACGACGCTGTAGGCCGAAGCGGGCACGGCGACGGCCAGAATCCCGGCGACCAGGTAGCCGATGAGCAGCTCGCGGCGGAGCATGCTCACGTCCGAGACAGCGTAACCGGCCGCATCCGCCCACCCTGCCTTCGACCGTAGCCGCTGCCGCAGGCTCACCCCGTGCCGCTCAGCCTCGTCAGACTCCGCGGCATGGCCCTTGGCGGAAGCGCGGGCGTTGAGCCGTTCCCTGGCCTGGGCGAGTTCGGCGGCGGGGAAAACGCGTGGGGCGATCAGGACGAACAGGGCGATCATGATCGCCCCGCCCACAAATTCGGCCAGCGCGAACTGCCAGCCGATCAGCAGCCACAACACGATGCCGAGTTCAACTACCAGGTTCGTGGAGGCGACCATGAAGACCATCGCGGTAGTGAAGTCCGCGCCACGCTGGAACAGTGATTTCGCCAGGGCGGTGGCCGCGTAGGAACAGCTCGAAGACGCTGCACCGAGGAACCCGGTGCGCACCACGGTCCCGGCCCGGTGGTCACCCATGGCTTTCTGCATCTCGTGCCGGGACACGAACGCCTGCACGGCCCCGGACAACGTGAATCCGAAAATCAGGGCCCATAAGGTGGCCCAGAACATGAAAAATGCCTCCAGGACGCTCTGCCCCGCCGTCTGCAAAAGCGTCATCAGCGCGTTCCCTCTCGGTCCCTCACGCCCGAGGGGCCGGCCAATGCCGGACGAGTCCCTGAACAGCCAGGGCCAGGCTTGGCTCCTGGGCTCGCTGCGGCCGGTTTGCGGTCTTGCCAGCGCGCCAGGAGGTGCCCAAGTTCCCGAAGTGCGAACCCGATTCTGCCCGCAGCCCCGGCATCAGAGCCGGGCAAAGCCGGGATGTCCTTCCCTTCATCACGCTGCGGCAACGTCTTGTGCCTGCTCCTGATTACAGATTCTTCCCTCGTGGCCTCGACCCCTCCTGCCCGTGGCCTGGGCGGCGCGGTCCCTCTGACATCTACTGCCTTGGGCAATTGTTGTTCTTCACGCATGGGTTTTTCCTTCGACGTCAATGGTGGTCCGTTCGTCATAGAAGGCGATCAGGCCCGTGAGCTGGGTTGAGTCCGGGAGGGGATCTTCATAGCTCCAGGCGATATTTTCGCCCTTTGATCCTGCGCCAGTAAGTGACCAGTACGATGCCGTGCCCTTATAGGGACAGATGGTGCTGTGTGAGGAGCGTTCCAGGACCCCGAAGTTGACGTCCTCCCGCGGCAGGTAGGTCCGCACCGACAACATCGTCTCGTAGACAATCACCGGCCGGGCGCTCTCGGCCAGGACCGTTGTCCCGTAGGCCACCCTGACCCGGCGCGAGGAGGCACGTGCGTCGACCCGATGGAAGGGGTCCCGCGGATGGCCTTCGATCACCTGGTCTTCCTCCCGCCAGCGGTCAAAGGCGTCGAAATCCAGCAGGATATGACCGGCCAGGGCTGCGTCAGTGAGCCGGAACCCGGCTTCCGGCAGTTCCAGGTCCCCGCTCCTCAGGGGCAGTGCCTGGCCCTGGGCTGTGTGGGCGGCGAAATGCGAACGCTGCCCGGCCCGTGCCTTGTCATTGGAAGAGGGCTGGAGATCTGCGGCGATGTCCTCTTCCGGGACCGCGAAAACCGGGGTCAGCTTCCGCGGCTCAAAGACGAGAAAGGCATCCCGGGAATCCACGATGGGCCGGCCGCCGGCGTCCGCCCTGATCCTGCGCGGCGTTGGCTCATACCGCAGCTGGTGAGCCAGCGCCCGCATTTCCGAACTCAACCGAACAGCCACGTCGGGACTCAGTTTCCTTCGGCCAGGGCCGGGACCAGATCAGCAAGGGAGGACACGGTGTGATCCGGTCCCTGGAAATAGGCCGGGTACGGGCCGCCCGTCCTGTTGATCCAGGCGGTGGCCAGGCCCGCGCGGGCCGCGCCGTGAATGTCCCAGGGATGGACCGCGACCAGGAGCATCTCCTCCGGCCGGGTACCGCACACAGAGGCCGCGTACTCGTAGGAGGCCCTGCCGGGTTTCCAGGCCGGGGCGTCCTCCACCGAGAGCAGCAGCTCAACACTCTCCCGGATTCCGGCGTCGGTGAAGAGCTTCTCTGCCACCTGAGTGGTGCCGTTGGTCAGCGTGACGAGGCGGTATCCGGCACCGTGCAGGGCCGTGACGCCGGCGACGACATCAGGGTGCAGCGCGAGGCTGGAGAACCCGGCCATGACATGCTGCACCGCGGGCTCAATCTCCCGATTCAGGTCCATGCCGGTGAACAGGCCCCGTAGGGCTTCCGCGCCGATCCCGGCGAAGTTGCCGTTGTCTCCGGCGGCGGTGAGGGCAAAACCGTCCCGCAACAAGCTGGCGAACCACAGCTTCGCCACGTGTGCCGGCGCGCCCACGTCGAGGAACCGCTGGCCCATGGGGGACATGTCCGACAGGGTCTCGTTGACGTCAAAAACAATGAGCGAGGGTTTCATCCAGTTCTCCTTCAGTAGTACGTGCAAGGTGCGGTCGGTACCGGCCACGAGCTTCCGGACGGTACCGCCTGGTATCACCGGGGGATTCGCCGGGCCCAAAAGCATCTCTGACCTTTTCAGTCATCTGCTCAACCATGGCTGGGGTAACGACTGACGCGTCAGGATCAGCGGCACCACCGGAAGCCGGGGTGAAGAGGAGCCGCCCGGCGTACGGGGCGTCCCGGCCCATCACCTAGGCGGCGGCCGTCTGTGCGTAAAGCTGCTTGCGTCTTCGACGCTTCGTTTTCCTTCAATGATCTCCACCGAGGTTCAGTGTGAGGTTTGCAGGTACTCCGCGAATTCTTTTTCGAGGTATTGCTTGGGTCGGGCACCGATCACTGAGGATTTCAGTTCGCCGTGGTTGAACAGGTAGATGGCAGGGATGGAGGTGATGCCGTATTCCGCCGCGACTTGAGGATTTTCGTCGATGTTGACTTTCACGACGTCGACTGTTCCTGCGTGCTCGGCCGCGAGCTGGTCCAGGACGGGGGAGACCATCCTGCAGGGTCCGCACCAGTCGGCCCAGAAGTCCACGATGACTGGCTTGTCTGCTTGTAGGACCTCGTGTTCGAACGTGCCGTCGGTGACATTTTTTGCGCTGCTCATAGCGTTTCCTTTCGGTATTTGAGGCTGTCGAGGGCCGTTTGGAAGGCCTCACTGTAACTGGGGAACTGGGCGACCTGGTCGTGAAGGACGGCAATGGGTACTTTGGCGCGGATCGCGAGGGAAGCCTGGTGGATCCATTCCCCGGCCAAGGGCGACACCGCCCAGGCCCCGATAAGGATCCCCTCGTCGGTGTCGGTGAGGAGTCCGAGATTCCCGCGTGGTTCCTGCTCGTAGGTCCAGGGGCGGGTAAGTGATTTGGCCAGGTCCAGTTCGGCGAACGCTGTTGCTCGTCCCTGCTCGTCGGCCTGGGCCTGGGTGATCCCGGCGGCCGCGATTTCCGGGTCCCCGAAAACCACCCTGGGGATGCCCTCGTAGCTGGCCGGGCGTGGCCGGCCGAGGATGGCGTCTGCCACGATCCGGCCCTGGTACTTGGCCACGTGCGTGAAGGGCATGACGCCGGTGGCATCGCCAATCGCCCACACATTGTCTGCGGCCCTGCAATGCTCGTCGACCTGCACCGCGCCCCGGGCATCCAGAGCTACCCCTGCCGTTTCGAAGCCGAGGTCCTTGCTCCGTGGCCGGCGGCCGGTCGCGAAGATGACGACGTCGGTACTCACCGATGTGCCGTCGTCGAGCTCCAAAAAGCTGTCTGTTCCGTCCCGCCTGGCACGGACAGCCCGGACGCCGAGGCGCACCTTCACCGCGGCTTCTTGCAGGTAGAGCCGGGCCAGTTCACCAACCCGGGGTTCTTCGCGTTCCAGCAAGCCCGTGCCGCGGTGAACCAGGGTCACGTTGACGCCGAAGCGGGCCAGGAACGTGGCTGTTTCGACGCCCACCGCGCTGCCGCCAATCACCACCGCCCGCCCCGGCAGGGTAGTGGACGTGAACGTTTCCCGGTTGGTCCAGGTGGTCACGTCTTCTGCGCCTTCCAGGTCGGGGATGACCGCTTCGGAGCCGGTGGCGATGATGATGTGGTCGGCGGTGATTGTCCTGTCGCCGGCCTGCAGGGTGCCGGGACCGGTTATCCTCCCTTCGGCTTTGATGACCGTCGCGCCCTGACCCGTGTAGCCGTCAACCTGCGCTTTGTCGTCGAGGTGGCGGATCATGTAGTCCCGGTAATCACTGGCAGCAGCCCAATCCAGCTCAGCTCCCCTGACCCCGGCCGCCCGGGCCGCCGCAGTCCTCGCTTCCGGCGGCCGGAGCAGGGTTTTCGAAGGAACGCAGGCCCAGTAGGCGCATTCACCGCCAATCAGTTCGCGTTCGATCACGGCAACCTTTGTCCCAGCCTTCAGAAGCCGGCTGGCTGCCACTTCGCCCCCCGGGCCCATGCCCAGGACAGCAACATCGAAGTGTTCCTCCATCAGTTCCTGCCTTTCTCGTTGGTGTTGGCGTACCCCGGGTCCGTGGTCATGTTGCGCAGCAGGAGAGCCGGGAGATGTCGGTGGTGTAAGACTGGGCCGCGATCTTGATGCCTTCGGCCATGGTCAGGTAGGGGCTCCACAGATTGGCGACCTGTTCCACGGTCATCCCTGCTTCCAGGATGTAGACCCCTGCCGCGGCCAGATCGCCTGCTTCCTTGCCTACTGCGGTGAGGCCCAGGATCTTCCCAGTTTCGTTCTCGGCCACGAGCTTGATGAAGCCGCGAGTGTCCCGGTTCACCAGGGCCCGCGGAACATACTCCAGCGGCAGGACACGGCATTCACAGCTGACACCCGCGCCGTTGGCTTCCTTGTCGGTCAGTCCGACGGCGGCCATGGCCGGGCTGGTAAAGGCCACCCGGGGCAGGTGCCGGTAGTCGACTTTGCGGCCGGCGTCATTGAACGCGTTGTCCACAGCGAGAGCGCCGTGGGCGGACGCGACATAGACGAACTCCCGGTGCCCCGTCACATCGCCCGCCGCCCAGACCCTCGGGTTCGTGCTGGCCAGGGTGTTTTGCACCAGGATTTCGCCGCGGTCCCCGATCTTCACCCCCACCGTGTCCAGGTTCAGTCCATCGGTGACGGGGCGCCGTCCCGTGGCCATCAGCAGACGGGCTGCACGGAATTCGTGGCGGCTGCCGGCGACGTCAGCCACCGCCGTCACACCGCCCGTGCTCTCATCGGTCGCGACCGAGGCCAGAGTGGCGCGGCGAATGACCCGGATGCCCTCGTCGGTGAAGACGCTCATTAGTGCCAGTGAGACTTCGGGTTCCTCCGATGAGGCGAGCCGGGAGCGGACCAGCATGGTCACCTTGGATCCCAGCCGGGCGAACAGCTGGGCCTGCTCCAGGGCCACGAAACCGCCGCCGACCACCAGCAAGGACTCCGGGACCTCCTCCAGTTCCATCGCCGTCGTCGATGTCAGGTAGCCGGTGTCCTGCAGTCCCGGCACCGGGGGAGCCCAAGGCTCAGAACCCGTGGCCACCAGGTAGTGTGCCGCGGACACCGACTCTTGGCCGCCGCCGGCCGAGACAATGTCCAGTGCCGGGTCTTCAGGTGTGCCGGCAAAGGCCGCGGTTCCCTGGCGGAGCTCCCAGCCGTAGTCCTCAATCAGGTCGGCATACTTCTCCGAGCGCATCCCTTCCACCAAGGCACGCTTCCCGCCAATCAATGCCGACATGTCCACCGCGCCGGCACCCGAAGCGATCCCCGGAAACCTGCTTCCAGCGTCGAGGGCCACATGCCGGGTCTCGGCAGCGGCGAGCAGCGCCTTGGAAGGAACGCACCCGGTGTTCACACAGGTCCCACCGATGGTGGACCGCTCGACCATCAATACGCTCTTGCCCAAGTTGGTGGCACGGATGGCCGCGGCGAAGGCACCGCCACCTGAACCGATGATCGCCAGATCAAAGTCAAAACGCTGTACGGCAGACATGGAACCTCCATTGATGGCATTGACGACGAGCCCGCGACGGGCCTGGCTCCGTTTCGGACAGGTGCTTGCACTTCCTCCTCCCACCCTCCACCTTCCCCCGTGGGGGAAGGTCAAGAAGACCACCACGCTCCTGGGCACAGAAGATTCCAAGAGACGGGGAAACCTTCACCTAAACTGGAATGTAGAGATCGCCCGGGCCCTCAAAATTGTCGTGGCCCATGACGGAAAATGAGGACCACAATATGCGTATCGGTGAAGTTGCCAAAACCGTGGGGATGACGCCCAAGACCCTGCGGTTCTATGAAGAGCAGGGGCTGCTCCCGCCTGCGCCACGGGGCACCAACGGCTACCGTCACTACGACGCAGACAGCCTGGACCGGCTTGATTTCATTGGCCGGAGCAGGGCGGCGGGGCTGTCCGTGAACCAGATCCGCAGCATCCTGGCTGTTCGGGAACCCGGCAGCGCCCCCTGTGCCCATGTCCGGGATATTCTGGCCGGCCAGTTGGCCGAACTGGATTCGAGGATTGCGGAACTGACCGCACTGCGGGCAGGGGTCGCCGCCTCCTACCAGGCCGTAGCAGCCGGGGACCCGGCTGCGTGTGACCAATCCAGGATCTGCAGCTACCTCTGATCCCGGCTACCTCTGATCCCGGCCGCGTCATTCCTCGATCCGCACGCCCCGCCAGAAAGCAACACGGTCCTTGATCGGCGCAGCCCGCTTTTTCGGGTCACTGTAAAACCATGCCGCATCAACGTTGACCTGGCCGTCTACCTCCAGCGTGTGATAACTGGCCCGCCCCTTCCACGGGCAGACCGAATACATGTCGCTGTCCTTCAGGTAGAGCGGATTCACTGCCCCACGCGGGAAATAGTGATTGCCTTCAACCACGATAGTGTCTTCCGACTCGGCAATGACTTTCCCATTCCAGATTGCCCTGACCATGTCCTTACCTCTCACCGTTTCCTTAAAGCGGATGCACCGGACAATGCCCCCTACCAACACGGGCCAATGATGTTGCTCCGATGCGGCAACGATAGGCGGACCCGTGCGGCTCTTCTGCGATCTCGAACACACACCACATCGGGATCGGTGGTGAACTGTGCATCAGCAATTACTGTCCAACATCTTGCTGGCAGGCTAACGTGGTCCCCCAAACGCTGCGCAAGGCTCAAGGAGATGGTAATGACTGAATTGCAGTCCATGCGGGAGAGTGCCCAAGGGCGGTGGACCGAACAGGGGAACGGTGCCCCGGTCATCTTCCTTCACGGCATTCCCACTTCACCACGCCTCTGGCGCCACGTCATGCCTCTGGTCCAGGGCCGCTGCCTGGCATGGGAAATGCCCGGCTACGGCACAAGCATCCCTGACGGTGCCAACAAGGATCTCAGCCTTTCGGCCCAGACCGGATACCTTCTGGAATGGATAGGCTCCCTTGACCTTGGCCAGAAACCGGTCCTTGTTGGCCACGATCTGGGAGGGGGTGTCGCACAAATCGCGGCACTGCGGCAGCCGGATGCTTTCGCCGGCCTGTTGCTGACCAACTCTGTCTCCTACGACTCGTGGCCAATCCCCAGCGTGAAAATGATGCAGCGCCTCGCACCCGTCCTGGCACGACTTCCTGCGACGATGATCTATCCGACCATGGTGCAGCTCGTTCACCGCGGTCACGACAACCCTCAAAGGGCCCTTGAATCAATAGGGGAGCATTTGGCGCCCTATATTGCGCACGGTGCGGCTAAGGCACTGAATCGCCAGGTCGTTCCGCTCACCTCGCAGGACACGAAGGGCGTCTCCGGACGGCTCCATACACTGGGGCTTCCCGCCAGGGTGGTTTGGGGCGAAGCGGATCGATTCCAGAAGATCGAATTCGGTGAACGGCTCGCCGCGGAACTGGGCTGCGAACTTATCCGGATCCCTAACGGCAGACACTTCACACCGGAGGACCACCCCGAAACGATTGCTTCAGCCGTCAACTCTCTGCTGTCCGCAGCCTAGGATGTCTGGCTTCCGGGGCGGGAACCATGTCGTTGCATGGACTGCATGTGTGATGAGCGGAGCTCGAAACCATGACCGGGCGGAACGATGCTGGAGAAACCGGACGAACTGTCCGCGCATCGAAAGTCTGGAATGCGTCTGGTCCGGCTGACAACAAGTGTCGCGTCCGGAAGCTCTTCGCCGGACTCACCGGGAATTAGGAGCGGCTCCGTGCTGGGCGGTTTATTTCGGCCATTAGGGAACGGTTGACGCTGTGGGCTGCCTCCAGGTCCGAGGAAAGCCCTTCTACTTTCTGTTTCAGTTGCCGGAGCTCTTGGCTCGCGTCGCTGGCTTGCCGGGAAAGAATGGCGTTTTGGTCTATCAGTTCCTGGACCTTGACCGATTGGGAGTGGGCGTCCGTGCCGTCGATCTGGTCCCCAAGCAGTTCGGAGATGCGGAGCTGGTGCCGCTGTAGTTCATGGCGGAGCCGTTGGTTCTCCTTGCGCAGAAGGTCGCGTTCGACAAGGAGCGAGCCGGTGGCTGGGTTTGGTGTCCGTTCAGTGGTCGGTCCACCTAGGCTTGCCTGTGCTTTTCTTACGTGCGCGAGGAGGGGCGGTTGGCGGACCAGCCAGGGGCTGACGCCGGCACGGCGCGCAACATCTGCGACGGTGATAGGGGTGTTTGTCCCTGTCATCGCATCGATGGTGGCCAGGACTGCCTGCCTTTTGATTTTGCTGTCTTTCTTTCGTTGCTGCACCATTGCGGCCGTTTTCGAGCCTGAGTGGGTTCTCATTCCTCGTCCTCGACGGTGCGGGTTTTGATCTTGAGGCTTCCGACTGGGATGAAGGGTTTCTCGACGGCGGTCGGGACACTGGAACGGAGCCGGCGCAGTACGGCGGAGGCTTCCGCGAGGGACTCCCTTTCGCTGCCGGGCAATTCGGCCAGCCGTGTTTCTTGCGCAGTGATGAGGGCGGTGAACGCTTCGATCTCGTTCCGGGTGTCAGTGATGAGTGAGGGTCGAAGGTTCTGCGCGACCTGCCAGGCGAGGTCTTCTTTCATCCGTTCCAGATGCGCCTTGAGGTCTGGGAGATGGGAAGGGTCAGATCTGAAGAAAGTGCAGCCGCCGCATTGAAAACGTGCGGGGCATGCTTTGCCCGCTGCTTTGATGTTGGTCGGTTCGGTGCAGTTGCCGAACGGGACGGCGACCGCGGCCATGGAGTAAAGGTCTTCGGTAACGGGGGAGTGGGCGCCCAGAGCGTCGAAGGAGAGCCTTTTGACGGACTCGATGGCTTTGCGTTTTCGTGCGTTGGTCACTGTGTAGTACTGGGCAGTCGTGTCGGCGGACCGGTGGTCCATGAGGCGGCGGAGGGTTTCCTGTGGGACGCCTGCGTCGGCCAGTCGTTGGCAGTAGGAGTGGCGGAACGCATAGGCGAAAACACTGGTCTTGCAGAACGGCGTTCCTGCGCCGGGGCCGTTATTGGGGCCTGGCAGGTCTGGAAGATCGAGGTCGATCCAGTCCCGGAGCCGTTTGTTGAACCACGTTGTCTTGAGGTGTTTGTCACGGGCCCTGGGACGGAAGGTGGGAAAAAGCCAGTCCTGCTGCCCGGGCGGCATCGCGGTGATGTGTTGATCCCGGACAATAAACCAGGTCTCCAGGGCTTGGGCGGTTTCCGCCCAGATAGGCAGGCGCCTGCCCCTGCGTCTTCCTTTGTCGTTGTGCCAGAGCAGGGTGGCTTGGCCGGTCGTGTCGTAGCTGAGGCAGTCACGGCGGAGACCTGCGGTTTCGCTGGGTCGGCGTCCGGCGTCGCGCAAAAGGGTCAGGTAGCAGGTGAACGCTGCTTTGTAGACGGCGTTGGGGGCAGAGGCTGATGCGGGATTGGAGACTCGTGCGGTGGGTAGCTGCTCGAAGAGGTACTCGATCACGGGTTCGGGAACAGCCCGTCCGGTCTCATCGTCTTCGTCTGACCTCGGATTGTCTTCGAGGGGGATCTGCAGGTCGTAGTCCAGGGCGAAGGAGAGAGTGGTGTTTTCGAACAGGTCCGAGTTTTTCCGGGCGTAGTCGATCATGCCGGCAAGCGTTGATCCAAGGAGCCGTTTGTAGCTGTTGGGTAGGGGTTGCCCATCGAGCCGGGCAAGACCTGCCAGCGCCTGCGCCAGGACCTTGCCATGTTCTCGTGTGAGGTCGGACGCGTTTGTGGGTGAGGGGAGGTTCCGCGCCGCGCACTGGACGACAAAGTCCGTGCAGAGCCGTGCGACGTGAGTGATGAGGGTCGTCGCGGAAGTCTCCGTGGTGGATCGCTCCAAGATCCATAGCTTGGCCATTTGCCGGGCCCATTCCAGGGGTATTGGCCGGAAGTCCAGGGCTGCTAGGGAGCGGGCCGACCCGGATCTGTTGGATGACGTCGTCAGCAGACCGAATGGGATGAGGTCTGACCGGAGAAGATCGCCGCTGGTGGACCACGGGACGTAGCGTTCGAGTAATCTGGCCCGCACCACACGGAACATCGACCAGGCATTTACCGAGCGCATGACCTTGCTTTCGGACAGGGCCCGGGTGTCGGCGTTGAGGAAGGATTTCGTGGCCTGCGGGAAGTCCATGGCCGAACGGATGAGGGCCCGGGTCGTGACGATATTGATGGGGAAGCCAATACGGTCCTGGTGCTGAAGGGCCCACAGCAGTTCCGTGGCCAATCTCGGGTGCCGCTGGCGCAATGCAGCGAGGTTGAGTTCGCATCCGCCTGTTGTGGGGGAGGGGGCGTGGATTTCCCGGTAGCCGTCGGGTTCCAGCGAGACGACCGCTTCCCGTTCGAGGTGCAAAGTCAGCTCTCCCTGGGTGGCGATCAGCTTTGAATGGAGCCTGCAGAGTCCGATCCGGTTGGCGGGGTGCCGTTTGTAGCCGCACCATGGGACGGCGCAGTATTCCGGTGCCGTGACCGGTTTGGCTTCCTGGGCAGCCACCCAGGCTGCGATGTCTGGCACTGTCCTGACAGGGTGGTGGCCCAGGCATAAGGGAGGCAACCGGTCCTTTTTCTGGTGCCATCGTCGGGGGTTTCCGTCCGTGGCGGCCAGGAGGGGCACGCCCAGGCCTTTACTGCGGTTTGTGCAGTTTGTCACTGAGCACAGGATCGGGACGATGCGGGATACCCAGTTCGTTCCCTGTAGCTCGGCTGCCCGGTTGATCCAGTCCTCAGCGCTCATGGCGCCCATGCGTTTGGTGTGCCGGATGTAGCGTCCCGTGCAGATGTTGCACAGCCCGCTACGGCGGGTGAATGAGGGACGGGAGCATCCGGGGAAGCTGCAACCGTTGACGAGGGTCCCCAGATGGCCTGGGACTCCGGTGAAGATCCACGTCGTGCTGTCCCATTCGTTCGGGCGCCAATCGTCCCGGATTTCTTGGGCGAGCATGTCCTGGAACCGGGAGAGGTCCAACGACGGGTCGACCGGTTCCGTTCGTGCTGGGGCAGGAGCAACATCAGGCGTGGTCTGCCGTGCGCCGGTCATCGGTGCTGCTCCGAACCTGACCGGACACTTTCGATGGCGTCGCGAAGGTCTTGGTCGCTGGCATGCTCGTACACGTGCTGTGACGAGGGGCTGCGGTGCCCGAGTAGTGCCTGGACGTCCGGTCCCGGCACTCCGGCCCGTTTCCAGCGGGTCGCAGCGGTATGCCGTGTCATGTGCGGGTTGACCCGGAGGCCGGCGCGGCCTGAGGAGCGGTAGAAGATCTTGACGGCGTTGGAGTACTTCATTGCCTCTCCGGCGTGGGACCGGGAGTACAGGTTGACGAAAACCATGGGGCTTGAGTCCACGTCCAGGCGGTCGATGCGGTCCTCAGCGTAGAGGTGGTACAGGGTGCAGACCGTTTCAGTGACGGGGATGCTGCGGGGATTCGCGGACTTTGACAAGGCGGCGTTGGGGTTTTGGCGCCGACGGACATGGATGTGTGGGCCGGAGGTCGCGCAGCGGAGGCCGCGGGAGTCATGGAAGAGGTGCAGATCCTCGGTCCGCAGGCCCAGTGCTTCGCCGATTCGGAGGCCTGTTTCGAGCATCAGTGCCACCAGGAAGCGGTCACGCCGGTTGGCCATCGCTGACAGCAGCGAGTGGGCAGCGTGTTCGTCGAGAAGCTTGGGGGCTTCTTCGACTTCCTTGACCCGGACAGCCCTGGCCTTGGATACCTTGCCCGGCAGGAGCCTGTCACCGGAATAGCCGTAAGCGATTCGCGTCTCATAGAAGCCGGCGGCAGTCTTCTCACTGATCAGATCATTGCGGGCGGCCCACATGTAGAACTGGGTCAGGGCCGCGGCGTACTGATTTATCGTTTTCCCGCTGCGGTAACGGGGCTCGCGGTATTCCGTGTCCGATTCAGCGTTGGGCAACGGAGAGACAGCGAGTTCCCGGATGAATCGGGAAACGACGGGCACTCCGTCGGCCCAGTTCAGCCGGGCCGGACCGAGCCAGGTGAAATACGCGGCGAGGCGTTGCGCGTATGCCCTGAGGGTGTTCGTGGACCGGGAGGAACCAAAGAGGTAGTGAAGGTATGAGCTGGATTCAGGATGCAGTTCGTAGGTGCAAGTGTCCACAACTGCCCATGACGGGCCTCCGGCCTTGTGGATGACCCTGAACGCGATCCAATGTTGTGGAATCGAGGGGTTCGGGTGGTTGGTCGACGGAAACGGAATCGATGACTGAGCCATTCGGACGTACCTCGTCGGGGTAGATAATCCGTGCGTTCCGAGTCGACCCTAGTTCAGAACACACATCCCTGTGAACCCCACCGGAGGGTAGATAAGCCGGACCTGGAGCCTCCAGTGTTCGATGTCGACAACGTTGCCGACCCCTACCGGCACGGTCCGCTGTGTCTCCCACCAGGAGTCCCTGGTGAACCAACGCAGCGGCTCTGCCGCTACTGCCCACACGCGGCCGTCGTAGCGGACGGCCAGGGGAGTGCCGGCCGCTGTAAATCTGACGTCCACGGGGGCGCCTAGGGTTGTTTCACTCACTGTTGCTGTCACGGTTGGTCCGCTCTCCCAAATTCCTGTTCATCATTTCTTCCCGGCGGGTTACCGCCGAGCTCCACTGTCAATGGCCAGTTGTTTCTGCCCATGGACGGCCACAAAAAGTGCCCGCTGGTGGCCAGTAAAACTGCCCGGTTATGGCCAATAGATCTGCCCACTGATTGGTTTCGGCGGGATTGGCCATCGTTGGGTTGGTCAGTTCAAGCGGGTGACTCCTTTTCCGGCGAGGGCTTGGGTGAGGCGGACGGAATCGCCGCTGGTCTGGCAGACGTGGGCGTGGTGCAGCAGTCGGTCAACGGTGGCGGTGGCGAGGGTTTTGGGCATGAGCTCGTCGAATCCGGCGGGGTGGAGGTTTGAGCTGATCGCGACCGAGCGTTTTTCGTAGGCTGCGTCCACGACCCGGTAGAGGCCTTCGGCGGCGTCGGTGGCCACGGGCAGCAGGCCAATGTCGTCAATCACCACGAGCTCGGCTCGGAGAATCCGGGCGACGGCCCGGGTGACACTGTCATCGGTTCGGTGGGCCCGGATGAGGACGCCGAGGTCCTCGAGCCTGAACCAGGCGACCCGCATGCCGGCTTCGACGGCCTGCTGGCCGAGGGCTTCGAGGAAGAACGTCTTCCCCGTCCCCGAGGGCCCGCAGACGACGAGGTTTTCCCTACGGGTGACCCATTCCAGAGTCCGCAGCGCCTGCTGGGTCGGGGCCGGGATGGAGGACACTGCAGGGTCCCACGCCTCGAATGTCTTCCCGGTCGGGAACCCGGCTGCTTTGCGGCGGGAAGCGAGCATGGACCGGGCCCGGCCGGCGGCTTCTTCGGTGAAGAGGGCCTTGATGACCTCGGCCGGTTCCCACCGCTGGGCGCGGGCAGTCGCGATCAGGTCCGGGGCCAGCGCCCGGGCGTGGGGCATTTTCAGGGACCGCATCAGGGCTTCCAGGTCCGCCGGTAGCGGCGGAGCCGCGGTATTGGTCGTGGTGACGGGGCTCATCGGGCCTCCTCCGGCGTGGTGATGGTTGCGGGGTTGCCGATCGCGGCCCACGCCCCTGTTCCTTGGGTGAGGGAGGTGGCTTCATTGGCGGCGTGGGTGGTAGTGCGGCGGATGTTGGCGTTCAGGATCGAGGCGAGGTCCGGGTGCGCGAACCGGCCATGCAGGGCGGCGTCGCCCAGGGCCCGGTCGACCTGATCGGTGCCGGCGATTTTGGCCAGCGTAACGGCTTCGGCCATTTTCACGTTCATCCTTGCGGTCCCGGCCGCGGCGGCCTCGACGAGCCAGGTTCTGGCGCCTTCGCCGATGGCCAGGAACGCGGCCTCGTCCGCGCTGCGGGCCCTCACCTCGTAGTCGCCGGGGAGCTTCGCCCGGGTTCCGGGGAAGTGTTCGTCGTTGATGGCGGGGCTGCCGGGCCGTGCCCGTTCGTGGCGGGCGACTTCGACGGGCCCGGTCGTGCCGTGGTGGACGATGATGACCTGCTCGCCGGGCCCGGTGCCGTGGGTGCGGACGAACACCCGGGCTCCGAGCAGGTGGGCCGGGACGGAGTACTGGGCGTTTTCGAAGGTGACCATTGGGGTGTTCTCCGGAACGCCGCGGGCCAGGCCGAACGCGACCGTGTGGGCGGTGTCCGGGATCCGGTGCAGCCGCGGGGCTTCCTCGGCGAGCATGGCCGCGGGTTTCCGCCGCGTCGTCCGGTGCTCACGGTGATTGACCTCGTCCATGAACGCCGTGCAGGCGGCCTCGAGCTCGGCGAAGGTGCGGTAGTCATCGCGGAGGTTGGTGTCTTTGGGCACGAGGTCGGCCTTGGCGAGTTTCACGGACGCTTCGACTCCGCCTTTGGTGGCCGGGTCCGCCGGTTGGCAGGTCAGCACGGTCACCCCGTAGTGCCGGGCGAAGTCCAAGGTCTGCTGGTTGCGCACCGGGACCCCGGCGACGTGGGCGGTGGTGACGGTTTTTTCGTTGTCCGTGAGGACGTAGGTCGGCGCCCCTCCGAGGAGCCGGAAGCACCGGTCCAGGGCTGCGAACACGCTCGGCGCGGTCCTGTCCTTGAGCGGGATCACGATGCGGAAGCGTGAGAACGCCAGCCAGGCCACGAAAAGGATGGTCTTCACCCCGCCGATCCGGGGCCCGTCGCCGAAGTCGTACTGCAACCACATCCCCGGTTCTGTGATCCAGGGCCGGTGGATGCGGGTGTGGCCCAGCCGCCACGCTGCTTTGACTTGGGCGATCGCCCGTCGGGTGGAGCGCTCCGAACCCGTATAGCCCAGGGCGAGGAGCTTCTCGTGGGCCTTGTCGGCCCGGATCCGGCCCTTGGAGGCTTCCACCCATTCTTCGATCTTGGGCAGGTACGGGTCGGTGACCCGGCCCCGTGCCGTCGGCTCCCCGATGGGCCTGCCGGCATCCCGGGCGGTGACGTGTTTGGCAACGGTGTGGTGCGAGCAGCCCGTGAGCTCCGCGGTGGCGCGCAACGATCCGGTCAGATCGTAGGCAGCAAGGATTTCCATGATTTCTCCGTCAGACTTCATACAGGGCCTCTTCCTGGTTCGCTTGGTGCGCTTAGACACCGTCATCAAACCCCAGGGAGAGGCTCCCGCCGCTTAAGGCGCGGTCGGTTCAGTAAGGAAGTGGGCAGATCTCATGGCCACCGTCGGGCAGTTTTACTGGCCGTCAGTGGGCACTTTCGTGGCCGCCTATGGGCAGTTTCTCATGGCCGCTAACACTCCACACCCAGGTCCGGTAGGTCACCGGCCCGTCCTTCCACGTCACTTCGGCAGCTTTTGCTGTCCAGGCAAACACTTCGCCGTCCACGAGTTCCGCGCAGTTCGGGAACCGTATCCACGCCTTCACCGGGATCCCTGGGTACCCGTTTTTGGCCGGGAAGTGCTCGAAATCGAGCTCTTCCACGGTCAGCCCTATCGGGCCGGCACGCCGTGCATACTGCGCCTGCAGCGCGGCAGCTTGCTCCGGTCCCATAACACAACCTTAGAACGTATATTCGAATCGACACGCCAATAAAAAGCGGCCGTCTAAGCCGCACGTTTCATTCTGGGGGAGGGGTACGACAAAGAACGGGTTGTACCCAATGGGGACAGCCTGAGCTGTGCGGAGGGCTCCACCTGCCCGCCAGTGGGCATAACCCGTTCCCTCAAGCCCTGGGTTCCGCTGCGCTCCACCCAGGAACCGGTCCTGCGCTTCGCTCCGGCCTGTAAGCGCCTTGTTTTTGCCCTACATGTGGCTGGGTTGTTCTCCGTACAAGGCCACTGATCGTAGCCGTCCGGGGGCCCGACCCGTCAACCCACGCGCCCCACCAGGGCCACGCGGTCGCTGCGCTCCCTTATTTCGCGGCCCTGCCCGTGCACTCTTCGGGGTTGACGGCCCACCCTCGACCGGCTGGACCAGTGGGGGCCTCGCACGGCGGGGCAGGAAGGAGGTGGCTACATGAGCATCGACGAACTGATCAAGCTCGCGACTTCGGTCGTGAGCCTGGCGACAGCGGTCATCGCTCTGCTTTCCACGCGGAACGCGCTCTTAACGAGCAAACGCTCCCGAGCTGGCACTCGGAAGCGTAAGCGTAAAGCAAGGAAGGTGTAGCTACTCAAAGTCCGGTGATCGTAACCGCGAATGGTTGCGGCCACCGGGCTCCTTCTTAGCCTAGGTTCAACTCAACGATAAGGAAACCCTTATGGAACCACTGACGATCGTGAATTTCGTGCTCTCGCTGGCAGCGCTGGGCGCTTCAATCACCGCCTACCGCGCCATCTCCAAGGTCCGGAAGGACCAGGAAACCTAGACCCGGTGCAGGCCGGGCCACCTGACCAGGGCCGGCCCGGCCCTACCTGTCCGGCTCGGTGCCGGGTGTCGTGTCCTCATCCCGTACGCGGCGCAGCAACGCCGCCATACTGCGTACGGCTGCGGGGTCTTGGTGCCAGGGCTTGCCGGTCCGGGTACAGGCGTGAAAGCTCTTCGCCCCGGAGCCTTTAGCCGCTTCGGCGAATTCTGCCCATGCCTCCTGCAGTTCCGCGAGCTGCGCGGGGGTTAGC
>NZ_CP084555.1:0-43303 GCF_021870055.1 Arthrobacter sp. FW306-06-A
GAAGCTAGGGCGATAATCATCGGACCGGCGATAATTTCGGACGAGCGTATAGACCTGGTTTAGTGTCCCGCTCCTAAGTCTCGTCAGAATATAGGTCCGGTGGTCTGCCTCCACCTCGATCCAGCCTCTGATCGGTGCATCAACGTCTTGGCAGGAAACGGGTGGAATGTCGCGTCTCGCTATCCGATGCAAGTTATCCAGGATGAATTTATTCGCCGCCTCGGACACAGCGAGCAGACCATCCATGGCTCTCATCCCAAGGAACTTCCCCTTAGCTGTGACGAATCCAAACTTCTCAATGTCGGCGCGCACAACGGGATCAGCGTCAATCTCAGCGACAAAATCGGTGATCGTGCCGTCCTCGTTGAGCCACAGGGCATAGTCGCTATCCCACTGCTTCACGCTGTCGTACAACGGGGTGTGCTTCACGTCGTCGAAGGCCGCGGATTTGCGGTAAATGTGGACGAACTCGACATTCTTCACGATGGTGCCCTGCTGGGCATTGGTCGTTTTTGGCCCAGATGTGGTGGACATTTCGACGGCGAGGGTATCGACGAAGTTGGCCTCTCCGAACACGTGATCCAACAGCATCCGAAGACGGTGCTGCTCGTTATCGTCGATGCTCACAAAGATGACGCCAGACTCTTTTAGCAGAGCCTTGGCGATCTTCAGCCGACGCTCGACGAAGGAAAGCCATTTGGAATGCCTGTATCGGTCAGACGAATCGACGTACCGGTCGTTGTACTGCCAGTCGCTCGACCCGGTGTTGTACGGCGGATCAATGTAGATGACATCGACCTTCTTGGAATGGGTGTACTCCAGTGCCTGCAGCGCATGAAAATTCTCGCCGTTGATAATGACATGGCTGGGGCGGGCAGTCTCCGCCACGCCAACTAAGCCGCGCTGTTGGAAGCCAGGGTACACAGGCTCGCCAAACAGCTTTACAACCACGAGGTCCGAACGAAGTACCTCCAGGACCTCGCCCTCGCCCGCCGGGTCCCCAGCTCCGTCTATTTCAATGACAGAAACAGTTGGCTCGGCGGCCCGCGCCCTCACGACCCGGTACCTCGACCCCCTGGTTACCGCTCGGCGTTCCACAGTGTCACCGCGGCGGATACGCTGCTTCGGCAGACGAACAGTTTCTGGCAAGTGGTGCTGAAAGACGAGCCCGAACTCTTTGCGGTCGGTCAGTGTACGTACCTGCGCTGCAAGAGCCTCCCGGAGCACCGGGTCGCTGACCTTCTGGACTAGCTCGTCAATATGCGCCACAGCGGGATGGCCCCCTACTTCCCTATAAAGATGTTCGTCGACAATGTTATTGGCTAGACGCCGACCCTATTTACATCGCGCAAATAAGGACTCATGGAACTAGCGGCTCATGCCCTTCTGCAGGAGCTGTGTCTGGCCATTGGCTCCGCGCGTCTTGCGGGCCTTCGGATTGCGTCCCGGAGCACTGGCCACCGCCGCGCTGGGCGGGGTGCCCTGGTCCTGGTCGGCGCTAAGCCGTGCCTGAACCGCCTCGCGGTCGGCCACGTCCTCCAGGCTGGCGGCCAGCTCTTGCCGGCGCTCGGACGAGTCGTACTTGATGCCTGCTTCTTCGGCCAACGCCTCGGGCCGCTGGTTCTCTTCGGTCACGTCCTGTTCGCGGTCCTGGTCCTCCCGGGCGGCCTCAGCCAGCAACTGTGCAGCCTGGGCGTTCTCGTCACGGCCGGCGCTGCGCTCCTGCTCTGCCTGTTCGCGGTCCCGTTCGGCCTTCGCCAAGGCAGCGGCTACCGACGTATCGTCGGCGCCCAGGTTGTCCACGTCCAGGCCGTAGCGACGTTGCACCTGGTCCCGGATCACCTCCGCCGCGCTGCGCGCCGCCGGGTCGTGGTCCTTCCATGCCGTGGCCGCCTCATGCACCCGTTCGACGTCGCGGCCGCTGGCCGTGTCCCACCAGCGATTGTCCATCACTGGGGCGAGCTGTGCACGGGCCGCTGCCCGTTCCGCGTCGAACCGGGCCTGCAACTCCCGGGCCTGCTGTTCCTCGGCCGCCTGGGCGCGGCGCAGGGCCTGCTCGCGTGCCCTGGCCAGCTGCTCACCAAGCCGGCCGGCGACAGTCAGCCCGACGCGTGACATTCCCTCGATAGCCTCGTCGATGCCGTCAGATTCACTCATGGTTCCCCCTCCTGGTGTTATCTCTCAATGTCCGGGCGGGTGGCCCCGCGCCGGGTGGTTTCGTGGGTGCGTGCCTGCTCGTACTTCGGCGGCAGCACTGAGCCGGCGGAGCGTGCCGGAGTCTGGCCCGCCGCGCTCGTCCGCACAGCTTCGGCCGCCTCGCTGTCTACCGCCGGCACTGACGCGGGGACGCTCGGCAGCGCGGCTGCCACCTGGCTCAGCTGGGTCTTCACCAGGTTACTGATCTGGCGTGCCCTGCGTAGGTCGTTGGACGCCTTGTGCATGTCGTGGACGGCCTTCGCCACGTTCAGCAGCTGGCGCAGCATGATCGCTTGCGCTGCCGTTCCGGTGCCTCCCATGGTGGCCGCCATGAGAACCAGGGACGCGCCCCGGGCAGACGGGCCGACGCTGCGGACCGGCCGGGCCGGGTAACGCCGTAGCTGTGCCGTCTTGGACAATTCGTCGGCCGCAGCTGCTAGCGGTCCCGGTGTCGATTCCGTGGCAGTTGACCAGGCTGCGAACGCGCCGGACGTCTCCCGGGCGACCTGCGCCCAAGTGGCGTGATCGTCCATCGGGACAGCTCGCAAGCTCTCCCGCAGCCGGGCGACTTCGTTGCTGTACTGCTCCCACATCTGGGGATCTGGTTCGTGCGCCTCACGGCCCACGTTTACGGGCCGCCGGCCACGTGCGGCTGCTCCCCATTCGGCTACAGCTCCGTCCGCCAGCTCAGGACTGTCGGCCCACGCTCCGCGTAGTCGCGGAAGGGTCAAGTCCTTGGCCAGGTGGCCACCGCCGAACCATACGGGCCGGCCTCCCTTGGGCGGACGTTCGGCAACAGAGTAGCCAACCACGACGTCATCACGGCCAGCTGCGTAACGCGGTTTGATCATGGCACCCGTACGCCGGAAGCGACGGACAAACTCAGCCTCGTCCTGGGCGACGGTGGCGCAAGCCCGAACCTTGCGGGCAAGTGAACGTCGTTCCGGTTCCTCCACTCCGCGGCGCTCGGCTGCTTCGCGCTCACCGGGGCGCAGTCCACGCATGGCGTAGACAGGAGAAAGCTCTTCCAGGCCGTGCTTCTTCTCCAGCGCACGGGCCGTTTCCTGGGCCCGCTTGTAGTCCAGGTGGCTGCTCCATTTTGTGCCGTCCTCGCGCACCATAGAAGCCGCAATGTGAATGTGGTCATTGCCGGCCTTGCTGTGCCCGTGGCGGATCGCCACCCATGACACGGGGGCCTTGCCGCTGGCCTCGGTGAAGCCCATTTCATCCATGAACTCGTTGGCGATCTCCGCCCACTTCTGGTCGGCAAGCTCGCCTTCCTCCGCGCGCAAACTCAACGAGCAATGCCAGACATGTCCGCCCTTGACGTCCACACCAAGAACGTTCTTTGCCTGGTCGAGCTGATGCGCAATCGACAGGGCGGCGTCTCGGTTCAGCTGATCGTCGTTGTGCCACGCCATGATCGGTGCGGAGCCGGTCACCAGGTGCGGGTCGGTGTGTTCGTTAGACCGTCCAGGACCGGCCAGGTAAACCAACAGACCAGCCATGCGGTCGCCCTTGGTGATGTTTGGAATCATCAGCCGGCCAGTCCGTCGATGATGCCATTCATGCGTTCAGCAATCGCACGCACACGCCCCAGGGCTACGCGGGCTTCCTCGGGAAATTCATCCGTCGCATTGGCATGCTTCGCCAGCTGGTTCACGTTGTTGGAGAGCGCAGCCAGGTAGCGGCGGGCCGCCATGAACTCGGTAGCCAGGGCGCGACGCTCCGCGAGCGAATCGGAGGACTGGGAGTAAAGCGCAGCACTGACCAGAATCTCCGATGGGCTGCGCCCCGTCCGTTCCTCCAGTACGTAAAGACGGGTCCGCTCCTGCTCCGACATGGAGACCCGCACGTACTGGGTTTCCCCGTCGATGTTCGCACGGCGACGACGGTTCAAGCGACGGCTGGAACTCTGTTCCTCAGCCATTGCCGTACCGCCTTTCCATGCCCAGCGCAGCGCCCCGGATTCTCCGGGATCACACGTCAAGTGTGACGCATCCTCGGCACGAAGTCGAGGATCAAGCCCACTTATGGCACATAAGTGTATAGCTTGCTCCGTCCGGCGATCTGATGCAAAAACTGCGCCTTGGCAGGTGGTGAGCGTGCGGCGTTGCCGTACTGTGTCATCTCGGTAGTCCTTGCCAGCGTTCAAACAGGCTCCGTTAGACTGAGTGCCATGGCTACCCACATTGATGCAGAGAAGATCGAGAACGAGCTACAGCAGCGTCTGAGCAAGCGCATGGATTCAGTGCGTGAGCTGGTCAAGTCGCGGCAGAAAGTGGCCGACGCGCGCGACGCCCTGGGCACAGCAGAAGACGAAGATGCACGGCGCTACCAGGCTGCACTTACGGCAGGCTGGACCGCTGAGGAACTGCGCTCGGCCGGCCTCAGCGAACCTGAGAAGAAGCTGCGTGTACGAAAGCGCGCAACGCGCCGGAACACGCCTGTGCCACCGACTCCGCAAGACGAACAGCCGGCCGATGAAACACATACTCATCCATGACCGGGTTACCAGGCGAAAGCGAAGCAGGGGCGAAGCTGAAACGCACAGCACTTCGGGATTTCGAAGCTCCTTTAGAACGTAACGATCCGCGCTGGCGTACGCCCACCTACAAGCTAACCGTGTCCCCAACGGATGCGCCGGTACCAGTGCTTCTTAGGTATGCCCTCACCCTGATTGGCCTAACCCCCGGCGGACCGGATGAGAAGGTGGCGTGGTGGGTGGGCTTCACTTACAAGGGTGAGCCTTGCACCCTCGCTCACGAAAAGTTCGGCGTCCGCCTATACCTCCGAACTGACCGACCCGAAGTGGAAGCCCGTCAGTCGCTGTCACAAGTCATAAAGAAGCTCCAAGGAACCAGCAAGACGGTAGAACGTCTGATCTTGGATGCGGCGCCAGACATTCTTGGCATAGGTGACGCCACGGTTCTGAACCAGCATTATTCCCTACGCCGTGCCTACGACTACTTTCGCGTACGAGCTGAATCGCCCGACCACATCGAAGATGAGATGAAGACCGGAGAAAGCCCTACGGGTAAATGGACTTCATTCAAGAGCGGCGAGATGGAGATGCAGCTCAACTCGTTCCACGACATGATCGCCGCTATATCCGCTTTCCTCAGCCTCCTGGAGCACGACCTCGTCCTCGCCCTACCTTTCGGGGACTTTGACCCTGAAGTAGACAACGTGACCAACCTGATTGGCGCACGCTGGGGCGACAAGTGGGATCGGGTGCTGGGCCATGCCGACGGCGGCGGTACATTCCGTCGCCAGCTCACAGAGGTCGTAGAGAGATGGCGCAACCCGTACTCCCACGGCGGCTTCGAAAAGGGTCACGGAGCAACTATCTGGTTGCACACCCCAGGCGTCGGAGCGGCTGTCCCAGTAGGACTCACACGAGTCCGGGAAAGCCCCCATTTCTCATTCATTGCCGCCCGCGAGTCAGATATTGCCGAAGTGTTCGCATTGTTCGACCAGATCGACGCTTGGCTGAGCACAGTATTACCAGAGGCAATGGAGTGGATTGAATCGGGCCTGGATGTTCGCTACGACAACGAGTTCCGCTCTGAACTTGCCATAGCAAAAGCCGACGGCAACTTCACGCGCTTCCTCGAATACCACGTGCACAGACAAGACATGATCAACAACATGGATTACTAAGACCCAAAGAACTAAACGACGGCCCGCCGCTAAAGCCCCTCCATGGGTAGCCTCTCGCCCACATGTGCACAGCAAAAGCAATCTCCTTCGGGCTTTTCCTGCACACATGATGGACGACAGGAACCAGCTGACCGCCTGCACACAACCGCCAGGTCACCACGCCCAGGAACCTCACCCACCACAACCGGCGGATGTGCACAGCCTCCTAAGAGACTCCCCCATCCCGGCCTCTGATTGTCACTGCTCCTGGTGCACCGTCAAGGGCGCTGCACGTCACTTCGTGATGAGCCTTCGGCCCACCCGTGACCGCGCACCCTGCGCAGCATTTCGGCCTTTATCGGGATGGGGGGGGAACCGTGGACCAGAAACGCAAAAAAGGGCCCCTTTCGGGGGCCCTTTTGTTTGGCCGATAACCAGCCCAATGTCGTGTTGGCGGTATATCTCACCGAACCAATCAAGTAGCTACATCTGTTCGCACAGCGACAACTACCCCTGCCACTATGAGAGCAAGGTAAAAGGGTCCGACCGACCAAGACTTCCAGACCGCCGGGCCAGGAAATAGCCGGTTGATCCACCTCGGCATCCACTTTGCCCATTCCTCGGTTGACTTATCACCTGGGGGCATAGCGTCGTCCGGATTAAGCGAGAAGGTGGCAATCTTGTCCTTTCCTTCGGCTACGGCTTTGTAGAGCCTCCGGAAGCGCTTTTCCTGACGCAGGTAGTTCGCGTCCAAGTATGCAAAAAGAATCACGGCCGCGATCCCGAGAACTGCCACCGATGTGGCTTTCTGCACGAGGGCATAGCCATACGTTGCACTTACAACGGGCAACATCCAACTTTTGGTTGTGGTTGCTGCTGCCGACATCCTTGTGATTGTTGCCTGGATGAAGTCCAAGTGCTTCCGCCGATCATCCGGCGAGATTTCTTCGTGTCCAGTCGGGGCAACCAAGGGGCGCTGGAAGCAGATCCTCCAACGCCCCTTTCCCTTGTCTCGGTTTGTCACGAGAGCATTTCCTTTCGGCAAGCAGCGCGCAATTTCTCCCAGGCCACATCCTTCTGATCCTCGGTGTAGTTGGTCTCAGGCGGCCATATTCGGCCAACAGCGTCCCCCCTCCATCTCGGTACCAGGTGCACGTGCAAGTGCGGGACCGTCTGCGTTGCCACCTCACCATTGGACTGGATCACGTTCAAACCTTCCGGACGGAGGGCACCCCTCATCACATTTGCCAATCGGACTGTCACAAGGGCAAGTCGTGATGCGGTTTCCTCCTTAAGGCCCCAAATATCCTGAACATGCTCGCGAGGCACGACAAGGGTATGACCAAGAGTTGCAGGCTCAAGCGGGAAGAACGCCACCACATGGTCGTCCCGATAAACCTCTCTCGCGTCAGGATCATCCAACTGAACGATCTCGCAAAACGGGCAATTAGCCGCGTTTGAAGGCACTATCAACCCAACTGCTGAGGTTGCTCTTGATATCGGCATAAACCATCTGGCTGTTGTTGCCAGACGGTGTAAAGACAGGAACGTGGTCACCGACAGTACCGCCACCGTTGAGACTTACCTTTGAGAACGGGTTCTCACCTTGAGATGCTGTGTAGCCATTACTGTCGGCAAGCCCGTGGATGCGCACACCCACAAGAGGTTTGCGATTGTCCCACGCATGAGCAATCTCGTGCTGCACCCATGGTCGGCTTGCGGTCTCAGCGCCGATCAGCACAACAACAGCAGACTTGTAAGACATCTGAGTGTGAATCCATTCCTCAATGGCAGCCTTACCCTTCCGTTTGACTTCTTCCCAGTCCTGCGCGTTGAGGATGGGCTGCCCTTCTACGGCACCCATATTGATGATCTGCTGCACCCGCCAATAATCCTGGTCGTAGTAAAAGCTGTAGAACACCGACTTAGCCAACTGCTCCTCCTAGAGCTAGATCTGATTGAACCGCCAGGCCCACGATCAGGACATACGGGTCCAAACAAGGGCTGGTACCCTCTACCCCAACCGTAGTATTCCGAACCCAGGAAACGGCGGCACCTGCGCTCACCGTCATGTCTCCGTCACACCGGCTCCATCAGAATCAAAGCAGCGCTGTCACCTTCCGAAATCCTTACCTGATTGCGGCCGGCGGGCGGTACTCACAGCGCGGGTAGTTGAGGACGCTCGAACGGCGGCCAGGGTCTCGCTATCAAGGAGTGGTCCGCCCGCCTTGGCGCGGCCTTGGGTAGTCTCCAATTTGGGGCCGGCGTCCTTGTCCGCGACACGGTAAACCTGGTACTCGCTGACGCATCCGTAGTCTGCGGCGATTGCCGCCGCATTGGCTGCACAGATGGATTCCGTGTCGCTTGGTTCGTTGAAGAGCGACGCCGGGAACGACTGCGGAACCCAGCGCCCGCCCAGCTCGGCATCGAGGCCGGCGGCCGTTCCGTTTTCAGCATCGAGGTAGCCGCGCTCCCAGCGGCCCATGGTGCGCGCCTCGCTGACCTTGTGCGTTGTCTCGACGTCGGCAACCAGGACGTCATAGCCGGCAGCCTGCAGTCGGTCCAGCAGAATCCTGGCCTGCTTCTCGTTGCCCAGGGTGCCGTCGATGATGACATTCATCCCTGACTCAAGCGCCTCGTTGCGTGCCTTCTTGGCGAGGATGGATGACTCCGTGTGGACCAGGGCTGCCAGCTCGCGCGGGTAGAACTTCTCCCCCGACGCTTCCAGTGCGCGCACTTCGTCCGGCACCAGGTAACTGTCGTAGCTTCCATCCTGGCGGGCCTGCTGCAGCAGCTCGTCCTTGAAGTCGTCCGCATTGATCGGCAGCCAGTGCTCCGGCTGCGTCCGGGTTGCCTGGATGAGTGCCGCCTGCGCGGTGGACTTGCCGGCGCCCGGAGGGCCGGCAAGGACAATCGCCTTCTTGTCGCGGCGAACCTCGGGGCGTGACTCGACGAAACGTGCAAGGATCTCGTTGTGCAGCCGCCGGCGGTCCTGGCGTGGCTCACCGCGTCGGACGTTGAACCACTCCGGGTTCTGGACGGTCGCGGTCTTGCTCTGGGCGGTCAGCGGTCCCCCGTCTGCGCCCAAGCCCTCCAAGGTGGCGCGGTGCGCTGCTGCCTGGTCTTCGGTAGTCACGCTTTACAGCGTAGTCATCAGACTTCGGGAGCCTCGTCAGAGGCATCAAGAATCTGGTCGTAGGCGTCACCGTCGATAAGGCCTTCATCAAACGCCCGGCCGACTTCCGCGAACGATCCCGGAGTGTCCAGGTATGGCGTGGACTCCCACTCGGCCGCCGCTGCGACCGCGCCTTCGTTCTTCGGGTAAGGCCACGCGGACAGCTCGCGGATCATGGCGTCGCGGTCGATGTCGCCGGCCGCGTAGCGCTCTGCGATCTCGTAGGGGCTGGCACCGCTGAAACCTTCGGGAACGGGCTTCACACCCCTGGCCTCGGCCTGCGAGAGCAGCCGGCTAATGGCCGGCTGACTGACGCCCAGGGCGCGGGCGACTACGCGCTGGTCAGCAGTTTCCACTGCTGCGCGGACATTCCTGATGTAGTCCAGGCCGCCCAGCTCGCGGCGTGCGCGGGCACGGCGGGCATTGGCAATGGCGTTCTCGGGGCTGGTGATCGTCATATCGAACCTCCTTCGATATAACCAATGTTATCACGGTCATAACTAACGTTATAGCCGGAACTTCAGGCGTGCTGAGTCAATGGGCGTCGGCGCCCCCGAGTCCCGTTGCTACGCTGATTGTGCGCGCTCAGAACAGAAGGGGGATGAACGGAATGGCCTTCCGAAGTCTTTTTCGGCGCAAAGCTGCAGCGGCAGCACCGTCCAAACCTTCAACTCCGGCCGAGGATACTCCCACATCCTCACGGCAGCACGCGGAGGATCTTCAAGCTGCTTGGGACGAGCTGACGGAGGCTGCCCAACGGTCGAAAGTGATCAATTTTCACGCGTGCACGCCAACGGGACGACCTTGGGCCGAAGACCCGGCCGCAGTCCGGACCATTGCCGCGGCCCTCCGCGAACACCCCTCTGACGGCCAGCAGGACAGTTAAAGTTCAGGCTCATCGGATCTGAACTCGGGCAGCAGTGTTTTGCTGCCTTAGTAGGCCCTTCACGAACAATGGAACAGTATCCGGCGGTATGGGATCGTTGGCCGAGCCCGGTGCTCCTGAACGTGAAAATAAGGTGCCAATAGCTTTGTCTTATAGGCCGAAGAAGCAAGGCAACCAACGAGACAGAAAGGTCGTGTCGTGCAGGCCACGGTTGCGTTGGAATCTGCAACGTCACGGGGATAGTGCAGGGCCAGGCCCATGGTTCGTAATTAGTCCTGAAAACCAGCTTCCCGCGTCTGGTCTGAGCGGCCCCTGTTGTAGAAGTAGACAGCAACGATGATGCCCGCGATGACCAACATCGTAACAAGGCCCATCTGGCCGCTGTTTCGTTCGAGTTCCCGCATACATGCATCGAATGATTGCTGGTGCGATTGTTCTTGCCCCAAGCAGTAGTCTGCTTGTTCCTCAGATGAGGCTCGTACTGCCATTGCCTGGAATCCCAAAAGTTCACCTATCCCTTTGCCGTCTTAATCACCAACCGCATCCTAGATGCATAGTGACCGCTTTCCACCTGAGCATAGAATCCAAGGGTCAGCCTTGTGCGCAGAAAAACAAGGCAGGAGGAAATGGGTAAAGCAATATGGACGAGTTGCATCTAGAAACCAGCCAAGAGTCCGTATCGCCTACTCATAGACGGCCGAGGCGGTGGCCGTTTGTTGTAACCATCGTTTTCCTGTTCCTGGCTGCCGTAGGCCTTGGGTTTGGCTGGGACTATTCAACATACTCAGCTCAGGAGTGGCGGGACACAGCCATAAAGTCGGGCGAAGAATTGGACGCAATGACCAAGCAGCGTGATGACCAGAAAGCCCAGGCCGGGGATTTAAGGACCCAACTCGGCAAAGTGACGGACCAATATAAGACTGCTACCGACCGCATTCGCTCTCTGTCGGACGAAAAGGCGCAGACGGGTGATGAAGCGGCCCATTACGCCACGCTGGTCGTGATGTCTCAGAACGTCACGGCGGGCATGGACCTTTGCATCAAGGATCTGCAAAAACTTCAGACCTATTTGGTCGACTTCGACTCGTACGACTCCGCTTCTCTCCTGAACTATGCGCGTCAGATCAACTCCGGTTGCAATCAAGCCCGTGCCGACAGCGAAGCCCTCTCTAAAAAGCTTGCCGGCTGATGCCAAAGCTGCGCTTGGCGCTACCAATAATCTTGCATGCATCGATTCTCCTTGTCGGGCTGGTCGGTTGCGGCCTCGTACCGCCGCCTTCTCACGACGTTCCGAAGACTCAAGCCGCTAATCCGGCGCCGCAAGCCACGAATACCCGCGCAACAACGGTGCCTACGCTTAGCGGTTTTACTGACTATGAGCGGGCAGCGCTGCGGGTGCGCAACGTCAACATAGGATGTGGGGGCGTTTCGAGTGGGTCGGGATTCGCTATCTCTGACCATGTCTTCGTCACAAATCGCCACGTCATCGGCGGCGCAGCCGTTTTGCAGGTCAGCACCTACGACGGCCACGACATTGAGGTGACAACTGCGGGGGCTGTCGTCATAGCCGATCTCGCCTTGGTCTGGACGAACGAACAGCTGCCCGCCACGATTCCCCTGGCCCCCGAGAACCCGACCATAGGCACTAACGTCACAGCCGTGGGCTACCCATTAGGTGGTCCGCTGACGACCACGCACGGAAAAGTTCTGGGCTACGGCCCTGACCCCGTCGGATGGTCATCACTGCCCATGCTGGTAAATGACGCCCCAATCGAGCACGGAAGCTCCGGCAGCCCTCTAATCAACGACCGAGGCCAGTTGGTTGGCGTCGTTTACGCGAGCGACGGCGACCAGTTCGCTGTTCCGGTTATAGTTTTGCGCGAAGTTCTTAACAATCCTTCCGACTTCTCCAACTCCTCCGCTTGCCGCGGGCATCTTTAGCGATCACGCCGCCGGGCTGATGCTGACTGCTTCGGCCCTCTGTGCGTCTCGTTTCAAGGCTTCAAGCCCTGGAGGTGTGCTTTCCGATATTGTGCGGAGGTGGACGATTTCGAGGACCTGGTATTGGAGCTTCGCGCTGGCGCTGATAGGCGTGGATTGCGCCTCATGGAAGCAGCGTTCCCCGGGGAGCCAACTGTCGTCTTTCAGCAGGAAACTACTTCCGTTGATGAACTGCTTGACCTAGCCCAGCACGCATTCGCGCCGTTCGTGTCCCTGACTGTTTCGCGGCTCGATCCCTCCGAACTTATCGAAAGCTGGGACGCGGAGGATGAAGCGAATCCGGACCTTCCAGCGCAGCTCCTGAGCCTCTGGCAAGAACGTGCCGGACAGATCGACGGTGTATTCGTTCAGTGGATTGCCAGTGGCGCGGTGTACCTCTATCTGGCCGTGCCGGCCTGGAAAGGAGAGCTGGAGGAGCTTCGGGAGAACTGGTCTGAAGAAAAGCACGCACAGCGCACTGATCTGTACAGGGCCGTCCGCATCCGCATTACGCGCCTGGCTGAAGAGCTGGAATGTGAACCCGAGTATCGCAGCGGGACACTCCATAGCCGCGGCTCGATCGGCAAAGCCCTTCTGGAGCCGAAGCTCCAGTCCACCGACGACCCTTACATGGTGACGCAAATCTTGAGCGAGGCAAGTCGCCTCGTCCGCGACAACGCGGGGGCGGAATATTCGAAGCTGATGGGGCAAATGGATGAGCTTGCTTTGAAGCTACGCGCCACCAGGGCATGGCAGGAAGTTTATACGGCCAGGGATCGGGCCGCTGCTGCTCGGAATTTCCTTATCGAGCAGTCGGGCGGGTACTCACCGTCAACGGATATGGTCAGTCGCCTTCGCCGGTTGGCTGAGAGTAGTAGCTATCGATAACCCTGGAACTATCACCCGGCTCCCCCGACATCGGGAGAACGGGGGACGTGTCCCCTTATCTGTCTCTATGCCCCTCTCTAAACGGGCAGGTGTCACTTCTCAAAAACGATCCTTTGCTGAGGATGAGAATGGCGACCACGGGAGACACGATCATGCTGTGGTGTGACTGTTAGTTCGGATTGGCGGTTTTTTCACAGCTAGGTTTGGCGGTTCTAGCTGATTCCGATGACGAGGGTTGAGCGTGCAGCTTCAATGACGTCGTCGGTGATGGTGTTGAGTTCGTTGATTTTCATGACTCGCTCGATTTGGGTGAAGAGCCGGTCGATGAGGCGGAAGTTGCCTCGGGTGATCCGGGCGACGGCGGCGATGGCCTGGGCATCGGTGAAGTCTTCCGGGTCCAGGGTTTGGCCGAGTTTGTGCCATCGGCGCTCGAGGACGAAATTCAGTTCTTCCTGTGCGAGTGGGCGGTATTCGTGGGCGAAGCCGACCCTGCTGTAGAGCTGTGCATAGCGGCTGAACCATTTTTCAATCCCGGGCATGCCGATGAGGATCAGGGCTATGTTGTCGCGGTCGTAGCGGTCGCGCAGCAGCTCCAGGGAAGTGGCGTTGAGGCGCTCGGATTCGTCAATGATGAGGAGCTCAACATGCTTACCGGTGCGGGTGTGCGGTCCTGTCTTCTTGCCGATCTTTTCCAGGTGCTGGTCCACGCAGATCGATACGCGGGTGCTGATGTGCTCGAGTTCGGCGTGGATCTGTTTGGGCGAGGTGAGAACGGCAGGGGTGTAGAAGACGCTGCGTGCCCGGGCCAGGGCCGCGTAGATCTGGTAGTCGGAGTCGTCCCGGGGACCCCACTGTTCCAGGAGGTTCTCTGCCTTGTGCCAGTTGGCGTAGCGCCTGGCGGAGAGCGTCTTTCCGATGCCGGCCTGGCCGTAGCAGATGCCGATGGTGTGCTGGCGGCGCACCGCGTCCGCGAACTCGGCGAACCGGCGGTGCTCTTTGGTGGCAATGAAGCTTTGTGTTGTCATCGGTCGTCCTCCAGGTAGGTGCGCAGCTTCGGGCGCTTCTTGGGTTGATCAACAGGGACCGGGGCGGGAGCCGGTTTCGCTGACGCCAGGTCCGGCAGGTGCCGGGCCACGACGGCGATGCGCTGGTTGATTTGTCCGCGCAGCTCCCGGCGGCGCGCCGATCGTGCAGCCTGGATGTCTTTCAACGTGAGAGTGGAGGTTTCGTGGTCGGGGTCCACGGCCCTGCAGATGAACTGGTTCTTGTGGAAGACGCGGATCTCGGTCACATCCCGCGGGTCGTAGCGGACGACGACGGGTTCGCGGACGTAGGCGGCCAGCAGGGGCGAGACGTATCTGAGCCCCTGGAAGTGCACGCCGTCGCGGTGGACGATCCGGGGTTTGGCCACGGTCAGCAACAAGAGATTCAGTTCGTCCATGGTTGCCGGAAGCCGGGGCAGCCAGCCATCACCTACCCAGGCATCATGCGGGGTGGCCCTGATCTCGGGGTGCTCGCGCTGGTGGTAGTCCTCCGAGATGAAACGGCAGATCGCCGTGTCCAGCTCCTTGAGTGTCAGCACCGGCGCCGGAGGCGGGTGCCCGCGGGCCAGCCGTCCGGGCAGTTCGGCCAGCAGTTCCGTATTAATGGTGCCGTAGAACCGTTCGATCTTGCCCCGGCCTTGGGGTCTGGCGACCGTTGAGTAGGTGATCTCGAAGTGCAGGTCCTTCGCCGTCTGGGCCAGGTGGTTGCTGGTGAAATCCGACCCGTGGTCGACGTAGAGGGTGTCGGGGATCCCGCACATCGGCCACCCGGCCCCGTTCTTGGGCCAGATTCCCTGCCGCAGTGCCAGCGCGGTGTTCATAGCGGACGGTGCTCCAAGGAAGAGCATGTAGCCGCAGATCGCGCGGGAGTAGTCGTCCAGGATCGTCGTGAGCCACGGACGCCCGGGCTTCAGGTTCGCGTCCAGGACAAGGATGTCCAGTTCGGTGTGGTCTGCCTGCCAGATGGCATTGGGGCGTTCGGCCCGGTGCCGCCAGGCCAGTTCATAGGTGTCCCGGTAGGCGACCGTTCCCTGTTGGGCGAGCATTCTCATGCCGGTGTCAAGGCCCGTGGTGATGGAGCGGACCGTGCTGTAGGAGACGGGCGGCCAGTCGTGGCCGGCGGCGACGCGGTTGGCTTTGCGGGCGATGGCGGCTATGGGCAGGGGCGGTTTCACCAGGGCCAGGCCTTCGATGAGTGCGACCAGCTCGGGGGTGCTCCTCCGTTGGGTGGTCCCGCGGTTGGCTGTAGCCAGCCCGGCGATGCCATCGCGTTTGTGGGCCGCGTGCCAGCGCTGCAGCGTCCGAAGCCCGATGCCCTCGAGTGCGGCGAGGGTCGTCAGCGGCACACCCTCTTCGGTATGCCGGCGCAGGATCTGCCAGCGCACCAACGCTGTCTGATCAGGCATGGAGGCAGTGTCCCCGGCGAGGGTGCCGCTGCCTCCGGCCGTCACCGGACTGTTTTCTGTGTGGCTGTTGAACGCCGCCGCGGCGCAACAGGGGCCGGCTCGCGCCGGAGTGCCCGGTAAACGGTGGTCCGGCTGACGCCCAGAACCTCGCCGATTTTCTCGACCGTCATATCCTTCTGCTCATACATCCGGCGGGCGGTCCGGAGTTTGTCCTTGGTCAGCAGCGGGGGCCGGCCTCCAACGCGCCCGCGAGCCCGCGCTGCCTGAAGCCCTGCGTTGGTCCGTTCACGGATCAGATCCCGCTCAAATTCGGCAAGGGCTGCGAACACGTGGAAGACGAGACGTCCGCCTGAGGATGTGGTGTCGATTGCCTCCTGCAGGGACCGGAAACCGATGCCGCGCTCCTGGAGATCGGCCAGCTGGTCGATCAGGTGCCGGATGGACCGGCCGAGCCGGTCCAGCCGCCACACAACCAGCGTGTCCCCGGGCCGGAGCTGATCCAGAACCTTGGTCAGTTCCGGCCGGGACTCTAGGGACCCGGAAGCCGTGTCGGTGAAGACGCGGTAGCAGCCGGCTGCCTTCAACGCGTCCTGCTGCAGGGCCGCGTCCTGGTCCCCGGTCGATACCCGGGCGTAGCCCAACAGATGTCCCATGCGCTCAAATGTACCAATACCCGTCAACCAGCAGAAGAACCGGCACGTAGAAACCGGCACTGAGTTTCGCTACAAAAATCGAGTGTGCATGGAATTTTCTAAACGCACCTGCTTGTCTGTAGCGAATACGGTCGTTTACGACCCTCATCTGTAGTTGTGAATGCTGGCATTTCACTTTTTTCGATTGGCGGTTTAGCTGGTGCCGATGACGTGGTTTGATCGTGCCGCTTCGATGATGACGCGCCTCCATCTGGAGTGAAGATCCGGTCGATGAGGCGGAAGTTGCCTCGGGTGAAGTCCGCGACCATGTCCCGCCGCCAGATTCGAGTAGCGAGAAGGAGGAAGAGAAGCGAGTCAGCAGGTACGGTAGGCTGCATTGGCTTCCCGCAAAGGCATCGGGCGGCTCGCTCAATCCTGTCATTTGGTATTGCCGAACCGCCAATGGAACTGTGAAATAGCCGCCATTCCGAAAGGCTTGCGAGTGGGCGAGGCAGGCGCCGATTGCGCCGCGACTCGTACCCCCGCAACCCCAACCCCGAGCAAAGCCCTGGCTTCGTAGAAGCCAGGGCTTTGCTCGGGGTTGGGGTTGGTCAGACGGTTTCGAATTCAGCTTCCAGCTCGGCGAGTTCTTCGGAAATAGGGTTCTCTTCGATGACGGGAGCTGCTGCTGCGACGCCGGCGACGTCTCGCAGGGCTGCACCGTTAGTGGCTGCGGGCCAGCCGATGGCTTCGTCGGCGCCTCGGAGGTTGCGGAGCCACCAGGCCCAGTCCTCCGGGACAAGACTGAAGGGGTCTTGGTAGCCCAGGAGCCGCGCAGCGTAGACGGGCCAGTGGGCGTTCGCGAGGGCGGGACGCCCGAGGTAAACGAGATCGAGCAGATCTTCCTCGATCACCCTGTTGGCAAGCTCGGGCTGGCCCAGGTTCCAGCTCGTAGCGACCGGGATTCCTACCTCGGTGCGAACACGCGTCGCGTTCTTCACCATGCCGCCCAGAGCGCCGATGGGGATGTCACCCTGCATCATGTCGGTGTTGAATCCGATGCTGACGTCGGCGAGGTCCAGGCCATGTTCTTTCATCCAGCCGATTGCCGTGATCGATTCATCGACCGTGACGCCGTCGGGGTGCAGGTCGTCGATCCCCAGACGCATCGTCAGCGGGATGTAGTCGGGGAGAACGTTGCGGACCGCGTCGAGGGCCTCGAGGTGGAACCGGGTGCGGTTTTCCAGGCAGCCGCCGTACTGGTCGGTGCGCTGGTTCGCGAGCGGGGAGAAGAACTCGGAACCGAGGTATCCATGGGCGAAATGCATCTCCACCCACTCGTACCCTGCTTCGACGGCCCGACGTGTGGCATCGGCGTAGTCCTGCATGATCTGCGCGATCTCGTCCGTTGTCAGTTCACGCGGTACATAGGGCATGCCGCCGCCATAGGCAATGGCAGATGGCGCACGGGTCTGCCAGCCCGCTTCGTGCTCCGGGGGCAACATGTGGCCACCCTCCCATGGGGTGACAAGGCTGCCCTTGCGACCGGTGTGACCTAGCTGGATTGCCGCGACGCCTCCCATGGATTTGATCATGTCAACGACCCGCTTGTGGCCTTCGATCTGGTCGTCGTCGTAGAGGCCAGCGCAGTGCATTGTCGTGCGGCCGTCGGGGGTGATGGCGATCTGCTCGGGGAAGACAAGACCAAATCCGCCAGCGGCACGTGCTCCCAGGTACATGAGGTGGAAGTCGTCTAGTTTGCCGTCGGTTGACCGGTACATCGTCATAGGAGACATCGCGATGCGATTGCGCAGCGTGACGCCCTTCAGCGTATACGGGGTGAAGAGATGCGGCATCAGGATCCTTTCAGAGCGTTCAGAGGGAACGAATGGAATCACTTAATCAGTGGTGAGCGCCGGAACTGATTTCGCGACCGTTGCCGGTTCGTAAGTTTCTACTCACGCAGCTCAAAGACTGATGTGAGGTCCTGATTGGGCCCCCTTAGCAGTACTCAACCGACTGGGGCGGCAGTTCCGCCCGGCGCGCCACAGCACTTCCTGTCTACGAGGCAGGTCCGCGAGCAGTCTGCCAACCGGACCAGCCGCCGCGGGCCGCCAGGGAACCCGGCAGCAACCTGGGAGGCCGTCCTCATCCGGGTGGACTCCGCCACCCCGCCCCTCCGGGTCTTCTTCGGCCAAGCACCCCTGGCCATCGCCGCCGCCGACTACCAATCACGACTGAAGACCTGGAACCATGGGCAGTCCCACTCCGTGGCTGCCCACGGCTGAAAGCCTCTGGACCGGGCCGGCTGGCGTCGCACAGACCTCGACTGATTGAGACGATGGGTGCCGGGGTCGGGGTGATGGACGTCAACTCCCGGATGCCGCCGTCACGGTTTGACTTGAAAAAATCCCTCTAATATGGTGTTGGCAAGCGCCCCGATGCATCCCCCAATCGCATCGGGGCGCTCCCATGTCTCTGCCTCAAAGCGACGCGGGAGCCGGAGTCGCCAGACGCGGTTAGAGCACCGGCTTGTCGCCCCTGCTGGAACAAGAGCACCGGCTTTTCGACCCGCACGGCGGGAGTGCCACCAAGCTGCTGGCGCAGCCGCCATTTCAAGCTGCGACTTAACCGCCATTCCGAGTTAACACTCACACTGTGGAAACCAAAGGAGTTGTGTGTTCTCGAAACTCATTCGCATAAAGTAATTCTCAGAACCATGGTTGGAAGCGAGTAAATGAGAATGGAGCCGGGGCAATGGCACTGGTTGGCTACATGCGAGTCAGCACGGCAGAACAGAGCACGGACGGGCAACGCGACGCACTGCGGGCGGCTGGCGTAAAGGAAGATAGCCAGCACCTGTTCATTGATCACGGCGTCAGCGGGGCAAAGGCTAGGCGCCCGGGTTTGGACAAGTGCCTTGAGTCGCTACGGCAGGGTGACACCTTGGTTGTCGCCAAGCTGGACCGCTTGGGGCGGTCCCTCGGGAATCTGGTTCAGCTATTCCAGGAACTGGCGGAACGCGGCGTCGGTGTCCGCGTGTTGGACAACCCCATGCTCAGCACGGACAGGAACAATACCCAGGCGAAGCTCATGCTCGGAATCTACGGTGCGTTCGCAGAATACGAACGTGACCTGCTCAGGGAGCGCACGAACGTAGGGCTTGCTGCGGCGCGCGCACGTGGCCGCAACGGGGGCCGGCCTCCCCTGCTGGACAGTCCCAAAATCGCCAGGGCAAAGGAACTGCACGCCGCTGGGGTACTGAGCCCCAAGGAAATAGCGGACGCAGTAGGCGTGTCTGTGGCCACACTGTACCGCTACCTCGCAAAGGCCTCCTGAGAGCCAGTGACCTACTTCTGAATCAGTCGGGCGAGCACGGTGTCTGAGCCACTTAGGTCACTCTTTGCCCTCACCTACTAGGAAGCTGGCGTCTCGCGGTAGCCTTGGCGCGAAATGGCGCTCTGGGCCTTCTCCAGTTCGGCCCCAAGCTCCGCCGCCAGCTGCGCCGCCCTGGTCAAGTGGTCCGTGGCGGTGGCCACGGAGGCAACAGGGTCGCGGTCGTCGTCCTCGTACACGTCGTACTCGTCCAGGGATCGGCCAAGAGACTTGGCCAGCTGCGTGCACGCCTGAGGCAGCAGGTGCCCCACTCCCTTGAGGTTGCCCAGCACGCTGTAGACGGTGGGGGCAGCGTGAACCTGAGTGATCGTCAAGTGGTTGATCGTGCGGATTGCCTCGTAGGCGTCATCCGCCGCGCGGATGACTTCGGGGGTTTCCTCGTCCATGGTGCTTTCCTCTCTCGGTGGTCGGCGTCAGCTGCCGAGGGGCTTACCCTGGGGGATCTCGCGGGCGGCCAGGGGCGGCCATTCCTGGCCGCCGTTGTAAGTCTGCTCCAGGGCACTGACTTTCTCGTCAATGGCGGCGTTGATGAATTCACTCAGGGAGCGGTAGCGGGTGTGCATCTGCGTGTTCAGGTACGCGGCGCGCATCCGGTCGGCGTCCTCTTCCTGCTGGTAGAAGCTGGTCTTTTTCGGGGCGGCCTTCGCCGGCCGATCTGCCTTGGCCGGTTTAGCGGCTGGCTCAACAGGGGCCGGGGCCGGTGCAGCGGCAGCCTGTCCGGCCAGCTCGGTCACGACGTCGCTGGCGGCCGCCTTGCGCAGCCTCGACGTGCCGGGAGTTCCTAGAGCTGCCAGGGCTTCCTTGTCCGGGGCACTCCCCCGTCGTCGGTTCTCTGCCATGGTTCTAGTCCTCCTTCGTGATGGTGCGTGCGATCTCTTCCAAACGGTCCAGCAGCTCGCGGCCGTTCGGGCCGTAGTTGCGCAGCGGCACCGCAGCCGAGTTTGCCTTGGCGAAAGCCTCCCGCTCGGGCAGGTACGGCGGCAGCAGCTGGGCGCCGTAGTCCGCTTCCAGTTTCTCGATCCATTCGGCCTGGTCGCTCTTGCGCTTGCTCACGCGGTTGACGATGATGCCGGCCAGCGACAGGCTCGGGTTGAACAGGCTACGGACGCTGCCCAGGGTCTTGACGATCTCGGACAGTCCTTCGACGGACGATGCGCGCGGCTCCGTTACCAGGAGCGCACTGTGAGCGGCCACCAGGGCGTTGATCGTCAGCTGGCCCAGTGACGGCGGGCAATCCAGCAGCACGACGTCATAGGCCTCCGTGGCCCCGTCGAGCGCAATCCGGAGCCGGTGCTCCCTGCCCATCATCTGGTCCTGCTCCCGGCCCGCCAGGGCGCGCTCAGCGGCAACCAAGTGGACCGCCGGCCACTCCTGGCCCTTCTCAGCGTCGGCCTGCCACTCCGTGCCGGCCGGCACGGCCGCATCGGCCATGACTCCGGGGATGACCTCGTTGCCCTCTCCCCCGGCCAGGACGTCGTTCAGGGTGAACTCTGGTCCGCTGACACCCATGTTGCTCGTCGCGTTGAACTGGGGATCGACGTCTACCAGGAGAACCCGTTTGCCCAGGCGGTGGGCCAGCACTTCCGTAAGGCCCGCGGTGACGGTCGTCTTGCCGACGCCGCCCTTTTGATTGCATATGGCGATGATCTGCGCGCTCATATAAATACCTCCAATACTTCTATTAGTAGTTTTAGGGGTGAATCTGTCCAGCACTTCCGCGCCATTTCACCACACTGCGTCGAAAACCTCTATTACTTCTAATAGTACTATTAGAAGTAATAGAGGATAACTTTAGAACGCTTTAGGCTGGTGGCCGGACAGCTCGTGGTACGGCACCGTATCGGTCCAGCTGCCGCCGACCATGGAGGGAATGGTGACTGTTTTGCGGTTGACTCGCCGGACCTCGTACCAGCTGCCTCGGAACTTCACCTGGTCCCCCTTGTTGATCGTCTCCGGGCTGTAGTTGCCGGCCATGCCGGCGGCGATCTGCTCGGCCCTGACTCCTTCCCAGTAGCTGATTTGGTCCTGCAGCTCCTGGATGCGTGCCTGCAGCCGGTCCGCGTAGTCTCCCTGGGCCGGCTCTGACGCCTCCACGTAGCGGGTATCCCCCGTCTTGTAGAGGGTGCGCGTGTGGCCGTTCAGCTGGCGCTCTGCGCGGCGCAGATCCGCGCCAAGGGTTTCCAGGCGATTGGCGACGGTAACGGGGTTGTAGCGCCGGATGGTGGCCAGTGCTGCTGTGTCTGCCTGTTCGGCGGCCTGCTTGGCTTCCTGGTCGGCGGCGATAGCGCGGCGGGTCGCCCGGTTGGCTCTGGCGATCGCGTTGCGGTGCCGGTTCTCGGAATGGTGGCCGATCTTGATCGGTTCTCCTCCCTCGGGAAGGCGGGCGTCGGCCGCGCGTGCCAGCTGCTGCGCGTGTTCTGCTGCCGATTCCCTGCGCACTGCACGGGTGGCCAGAGCTTCGGCCCTCTCCCCCGCACGCTGGGCCTTGTCCTGCTCGACGGTGGCCGCAGGCCTGGCGGTGTCGTTGATTTCGACCTCTACGGCAAAACCGGCTTCGCGCAGCTGCTCGGCGGTGTCATTAATCAGGTGCCGGCGCGCTGCGCTGTCCCGCGTGTGGGGCACGTACCAGGTGCCCAGGTTCCGGGACCAGTGCCAGCCGGCCGCCTTGAGGATGGTGTTGGAGCCGTCGCCCTTCGCGGTGCCTTCGATGAGAGTTCCCGCCTCGCGGGTGTGGGTAATGATCGTCATTGTCGATCTCCTTTCACTAAGTACCTCTAACAGTTCTAATAGTACTATTAGAACTGTTAGAGGTCAATGTTTCGATACCTCGGGTAGGCCGTGACGTTGCCGGCCCCATAGCGGACCAGATGAGGCAGCTCGCCAGTTTCGGTGGCCACCAGGCGCTCGGGCGCCTGGTCCCTCACGCCGTCGTTGCCGGTCCATTCCCAGGAGCTGTAGCGGGTTGCCAGAGCGTCGATCTCCGCCTCGCTCGGCCCTGCCGCGAGCTCGCAGGTTTCGGGGGAGAAGTAGCCGTCAAACTCGACCGACGTCGGCCGGTAGCGGATCTCCCAGCCGATGACCGTCTGAGTGATGCCGGCCCCGTTGCAGGCCCGGACGGTGAAGCTGGTTCCGGGATAGGACGCTTTCAGCTCGGCCCGTATCAGACGGTTGGTTTCGGCCTGGCTGTACTGCTGCATGGTTTCGGTCATGGTTGCCTCTTTTACTTCTAATGGAACTATTACGGGCATTCGAGCTTGAGTGCGGCGGCCAGCTGGCCGATCTTGTCAGGCCGGAAGCCTGACCAGTGGTTCTCGTCGTCTGCATTGACGACGACGACCGGAGCCTGGGAGTAACCGAGATCCTGGACGTATTCCAAGGCTTCGGGGGAGGCGGTGACGTCCACCGACTCATAGCTGATGCTGGCCTTGCCCAAGGCCAGGTAAGTGGCATTGCACTGGACGCACGCCGGCTTCGTGTAGACCGTGACGACTGCTGTTTCCGTGCTCATCTCAGGTTCCCCCTTCGTTTGTTACTTTCACTTCTAATAGTACTATTAGAAGCATTAGAGGTCAACGGTTTTCCTTGATTTCTCGGGGTTTTTTCGGCTCCGTCTTGACGGTTTCGTTCCTGGCGTGCGCGGCGCTCGGTGGGTGTGGTGCAAGAACGGACAGCACCTCAGCGCAAATCCCCCAGCGCCTTAGAACCCAGCCGGCCCCGGTGGTTCCTGTGCCTGGTCAAGGTGGCCTAGCCTCGTTGTCCCGTGTCGTCCAAGGCTGAAAGAACCCGGCCCAAGCGGGTGGGGGAGTCGGGCGCTCTTGTCTTAGACCATGGGGAAGTGTGCCGCTGCCGTCGGCCGTCGTCAGGGATACTTGCTGAACCATTTGGATGAAGGAGGAACGTGGGGAAAGCAAGCCGTTTGAAGGGCGAACGCCAGCAGATCAAGGTGATACGTGAACCGGTCGCGGTGACACATGAGCCGGAGGTGCCCAACAACTGGCCGGACGGCCATGTGGGCGTTGCGCTGACTGGTGACGACCAGGGGGAATGCATCGAGGTCACGATTCATGGCGTCCGGCACTACCTCCACTCAACAACCGCACGGGAGCTGAGCAACATGCTTGGCTCCCGGATTGATGAGTGGAACGTGACCGCCCGCGCGGCCGGCGCGCAAGTGGTGTAAGACCGTTTGAGGAGGCTGTGCACATCCGCCGGTTGTGGTGGGTGAGGTTCCTGCGCGTGGTGACCTGGCGGTTGTGTGCAGGCGGTCAGCTGGTTCCTGTCGTCCATCATGTGTGCAGGAAAAGCCCGAAGGAGATTGCTTTTGCTGTGCACATGTGGGCGAGAGGCTACCCATCGAGGGGACCCGGCCGGTTCGGCTGCGCGGCCGCGCGACGACCGGAACGCGGGCGCTTGTTGGCGTCGAACATGGCGCGGATCTCCGCAATGGCGGTGACTTTGGCGGGGGACTCGCCGGCGTCCAGCTGGGCCGCGCGCTCGGCCTGGCGTTCCAGGATCCTCCGGCGCTCGGCCTCCTGCTCACGGCGGAGAGCAGCAGCGCGGGCCGCTGCCTGCTGATCGCGGGAGCGCAGCGGCTCGCCGGCCTCGGTGCGCCAGGCGCTGAGGCGGTGCCTCAGCCAGCCGCGCATCCGCCAGGCGTCCTTGGTGTCCGGTGCGCCGCTGTGCGGCCACAGCGTGCCGTCAGGCCGCCAGTCGAGGGCGTGCAGAATGTCCGCGACGGTCCAGCCAGCCAGGAAGAAGTCCCGGCAGGAGCTGGCGACGTCCTTGGCCGTCATGCAACGCAGGGGAAAGCTCCGATAGCGGATCTCGGACGCGGCGGCCACACGCTGTCCATGGCGTTTTGTCGTCCGGTGAGCTGGCCACTGCAGTTCTGGACGCCATGGCACCTGTGCGGCAGCTGCGCCGCTTGCGGCGCCTGCAGGAATGAGCCGTGGCGGAGCCACGTCGATTTGAGAGCTTTTTCCTCGCGCGCGTGTATGGGTTAACTCTTTCTCTTTAAGGTGAGAACCGCCTAGGGCGGGAGGGGTGCCAACTTTGTTCACAAGCGCCAGCGGCGACGGTGCGCACAGAACGTAGACGGCTGCTTCGTTGATGCGTTCCCCGTCCGGGCCGGCGGCGGCGTATTTAGCCTGCCTGCCGGACGCTACGCGGCCGATTAGGCCCCAGGAGGCCAGGAGGCGCAGGACACGAGCCACAGTCGTCCTGGACGTCCCTGTGGCCTGGATGAGGGCTTCCCAGCCCGGGCGCGCCGTCATGCTCTCGTAGTCTGCGCGCTCAATGAGGGCGCAGAGGACAGCGACGATGGTCGCGCGGCCGTTGCGGTTGCGCAGCGCGAACTTCTCGTGCGTGAGTAGCGCGGCCATGGTCTGCCGGCCATGGGCTGCCCGCACGCTGCCCTTGGGTACTGAGGCCAGGACAACTGCCGAGTCGGTTTCGCGCGCGCGGTTGACACGGCGTTGGCGCGGAAAAGGCCGTGAATCACTGTCGTTTAAAGGGCGCGCATGTACACTAGAGCCCATGCAGTACCTTTCTGAAAAGAGGGTGTGACTGTGGGAGCCCTTCACCCGAGAGCCGCCAAGCAAGTGGGTGTAGAGCTTTATAACTTCAGACGAAGGCCCGCCTCACGGTGGGCCTTCTTCGTTTAAGAGGCGATGCGGCCGATAGGCAGTTCCCCTTGGCCGGTAACGGACGCCATATCAATGGCAGCGAGCTTTTCAGCAACGGCATGAGCAATGAACTCACTAGCTGACTGCCCTTGGTGATCTGCCACAGCGAACAATTTTTCTGCGTCTGCAACGGGGAGCCGGGTAGTCAGAACGTGACGGTCCCCTTTAGAAGGTCGCCCTCCGCGTGCGCGTTTCTGAAATGCCATGTCCCTCACGTTAGTTTCTGAAACGCCGGGAGCTGGGTATACGGTGCGGCGTGTCGTTTCAGGCCACATCTAAAACCCCTTAGCGACGGCAGCCGCTGCAGCCAGCCAGGCCCGCTGGGTAGCGGGTTGGAGGGCGTCGTAGCGGATGGGTCCGTTTACCAGGGCGGGGTCGTACGGGATGCGGACGACGGCGCCCACGTGCGGTGCGAAACCGTCAGCGATCCTGCGGGCCTCGTCCTTGGCGCGCTTGAGAGCGTCGCCGCTCATGCTGCGCTTGGCGTCGGTGGACTCGGACACGATCACGACGGCGTTGCGTGCCAGCTCGGCGTCGTGGCCGCCACGGGATTCAAGCGTCTGGAGGGTCAGTCGTGCGGCCTCGGCACGGTCCTCGATGGCTGTCACGGGGACCACGAGCTGGTTCGTGTGGTGAATCATCCGCCGCCAGTTGGCGGCCCTGGCGGTGTTACCGGAGTCCATGACGATCAGCCGGTAGTAGCGAGTGAGCACCTGGTGGGCAATGTCCACTTCCTCGGCCGTCACTTCGTGGTCGCCCTCGTCGTTCTCGTCCGAACGCAGAACGTCGAACTTGTCTGAGGTCTGGTGGTGGACGAACCGAGCGATCTCGGCCGACTGGGCGCTGGGGGAGAGCAGTGCCTGGGATGAGTCGATGAGGTCCAGGACGCTGTTGTCATGGCCGCCCTTCTCCGTGCGCCAGCCAAGCGTCCCCTGGGACTCGTTGTTGTCCCAGGCGACAGTTGCCGCGCCGCTGTAACGGGCCAGGATCGCACTGAGCATGACGACAGTGGGCGTCTTGTTCGCGCCGCCCTTGCGGTTAACGACGGCCACCGTTCGGGGGCCGGGCCAGTGCTGGCTCACCGTGCGAATGTCTTCCCGTTCGGCCATCTCTTCGGGCGAGGGGTCCATACGGAAGCCCAGCCGGCTGAGAGCGCCGCGCCAGCCGCGCGTAGCCGGCTCCAGCACGGGCGCGCTAACTGTACTGACCGGAGACGTTGGTCAATCGTGAGAAGGGCGGCTGGTTCCCGCAGGCCGTGTGGGGCCGGTGATGGTTGTAGTAGTGCAGCCATCCGTCGAGTTCGCCGCGGCGCTCCGTCTCGGAGGTGTAGCAGCGGGCGTATGCCCAGCCGTCGGCCAGGGTGCGGTGGAAGCGCTCGATCTTGCCGTTGGTCTGAGGGCGATACGGCCTGGTCCGTTTGTGCCTGATACCGAGCTCGGCGCAGGTGTCGCGCCACAGGTGTGAGCGATATGCCCCGCCGTTGTCCGACAGAACCCGCTCGACGGTCACCCCGCGGGCGTTGAACCACTCGACGGCCCTCACCAGGACCGCGGTGGCGGTGTGGGCTGTTTCGTCGTCGTGGATCTCGGCGTAGGCGACGCGGGAGTGGTCGTCGATGACGGTGTGGACGTAGGCCTTGCCCATCAACGGGTCGGAGTACTTGCTCCTGAGCTTGCCTGGTGTAGCTGCCCGGTTCTTCTCGCCCTGTCGGCGTCCGACGTAGCGCCAGCCTCCGCCGTCGGGGATGTTGCCGAGCTTCTTCACGTCGACGTGGAGCATCGCGCCGGGATGGTCGTGCTCGTAACGGCGCACCGGTTCCCCCGTGGCGCGGTCCACATGCGACAGCCGGTTCAGGTGGGCGTCGGTCAGGATCCGGTGGACCGTCGACGGCGCGATCCCCAGCCGACACGCCAACTGCACGGGTCCTTCTCGGAGTCGTAGCCGCAGCTGGATACAGCGGCGAGTGACCGTCGGGCTGATCTTGTTCGGTGAGTGGTGCGGTCGGGAAGACCGGTCCTGCATGGACTCGCCCGCTCGGTAGCGGCCGGTCCAGCGTTTGACGGTGGGCCAAGAGACCTGGAAGCGGGCGGCAACCTCGCTGATCGGCCATCCGTCGTCGACGACGAGTTGGGCGACCTTCAAGCGGTGACGCGGTGTGAGGGCGGCATTGGCGTGGGGCATGGTGGTCTTCCTGGTGACGAGCGGGTGGAGACGGTGATGGGGGCTGCACCCTGTGGTGCAGCCCCCATCGATTCGGTATGTCAGTTGCCGTCCGTGTCCTCGCGGTTCGGCGCTGAAGAGGCAGCCGTCTCGGTGGGCGTTCCCTGCTCGCTCTGGGGCTGGTCGTCATCGTCGGGCACGATCTGGGCTCCGCAGCAACTGCTGTCCTGCTTGCGTGCGGTGAAGAGGTCCTTGAGTCCCATGGTTGTTTGTTCTCCTCGTGTGGTTGGGAATGTGGTGGTGGGGTCAGGCGATCAGTGGGATGAGGTAGCCAGCGGCGATGGCCGTGCCGATGACAGTGACCACGAAAGTGACGACCAGTCGGGGCTTGAACAAGGCGGTGAGCATCGAGATCTCGGGGAGCGAGGCTCCGGCGCCGCCGATCATCAGCGCGAACACTGCCCCTAGCCCCATACCGGCCGAGCTGAGGGCCAAGCCGATGGGCAACATCGTCTCGATCCGCACGTAAAGCGGAACGCCAAGCACGGCGGCCAACGGCACGGCCCATGGCTTGTCGTCGCCAGCGACCGCGGCGAGTTGGTCCTGAGGCACGAAACCGTAGATAAATGCACCGACCGAGACACCCAGCACCATCGGGACGAGCAGCGGTCTCAGATCGGCCCAGGCCTCGCCGAGTGCGGGCCGGATCTCGTTGCGCAGTCCCGCCCAGGGGCGGGGGGTGCTGTCGTCGCCGACGACCTTGACTCGCTTGAGCTGGCTGGCCATACCGAGTCGTTCCCATACGAGGGGGGCGAGCAGGGACCATGCGGCGGTGACCACCGTGTAGACCAACGCGATACGCCAGCCGAACAGCAGCACCACCCCGGCCACGATGATGGGATCCAGCAGCGGTGACGAGATCAGGAAGGTCATCGACGTCCGGAACGCCACCCCCGACTTCAACATCCCAGCCAGCACCGGCAGCGTCGAACAGGAACAGAACGGCGTGATCGCCCCCAGCAGTAGCCCTTTGACCGGGCCGGGAAGGCGCCCATCGGCCATCCAGCTCTGGATCCGATCCGGCCCGAACCGCCGGTTCACCAGCGCAACGAGAACCGAGATCAGCGAGAACAGGACGAGCAACTCGACCAGGATCAACCCGAAGGTCTGTACCGCATGAATCACCGCGCAGCACCCTCAGTCGATGCCTGACCCTCCCCTGCTGGGGCAGTGCAGCACGCCTTCTGTCCCTCTGGAGTGAGAGTCGCCAAGTGAGCGAGCCACTGCACCGGCGCCGCCAACTGCTCACAACACAGCTCGTAGATGTTGGACCGGCCCTCGGCCCGCACACTGATCAGCCGCGCTTCCCGCAAGGCTGCCACATGGTGACTCACCAGCGCCTGGCTCAACCCGGTGGCCTCCTGCAACTGCTTGTTCGAGCACGCCCCCGCCGCAAGCGTCAGCACGATCATCAGTCTGTTCTCGTCTGACAAAGGCTTCAACAACGGAGCAAGCATCCGCGCGTGATCCCGCGCCGACAGGTCCGTGCGCGGCATGGCAACATCCAGTGAAACTGTCATACCCACACTATAGACAAGCGCTTCTTTGTGTGACAAGTGGGCACTTGTCTAACGATCAACGTCCCTGGTCAGTACAGCTAACGAGGAACGAAGTCTCTTTGAGGCTCCGGCGCGTGGCGGGCTCCGCAACAGCTGCTTCGGCGGCCGGCGCTGGTTCCTTGGCGCGCTGGGCAGCCGCGCCGAACGTTACGGGCGCGGCCGTAGGTTCGGGCACTTCCTCCGTCGCAGGGCCGGAGGGAGCCGACGCAGGCACAGGGGCGGCGGCTGGCGATGGCACAGGGGCGGCCATGGCCGGCACGGGGTCTTGCTGCCGCCGAGGGCTGGGTTTGGCCGGGGCGGCCTCGCTGACGACGCCCTCGGGGGAGACGATGATGAGGCCCTGGCCGTCCGGGTCCGTGGTGCTGACCCTCACGGGCCGGCCGAGCTCGGCGGCGGTGTCGGTGATGAGGCGCAGCGCCTGGCTGAGGACGGCGGCTTCGTCGTCGGCCTGGATCGCGTGGGACGTGCCGTTGATTGTGACCTCGCCGGTTCCGTTGGCGCGCAGAACGGCGTCGATCTTGGGGAAGTCGAGTGCTTGAGTTTCCATCATCTGTCCTTACTTGGTGCCGTTCGGGGGTGTGAAGCGGTTGACCTGCCAGGGCTTGTCGGCCGCGCTGCGCAGCAGCTGCACGTCGTAGTCGCCGGCGTCGGTCGGGAACACGACATGGCAGCCGAAGCCGTTGTGCTCATCGATCTTGAGCTGGCCGGTTCCGGTGATCTTCGTGACCGGGATGTTGGCGGGGTCAACGTACTGGTAATCGGCTGCGGCCTGGCCGGTCAGGAGCTGTCCCAGCTCCTGGATCCAGACCTTGTCGTTGACTGTCGGGCGCGCGTAGAGCTTCATGGCCTTGGTGGCGGTTTCAAGCGCAGCCGTCTTGCTCGGTTCGTCCCAAGCAATGCCCAGGGTGGCAGGGGCCGTGCCTCCGGGGGCCTGGGATTTGCCTCCGGCGCTGAGCGTGGCTGGCGCCGTGGTGGTAGTGCTGGGCGGCGGTTCCGCGGGCGTTGTGCTGGACACTGGCGCGCAGGCCGTGCACACGAGCACGGCCGCAAGGGCTGTCAGGGTGCGTTTCATGATTCCTCCGGTTACTTGCTGCCAGGCAGGTACAGGAAGGCACTAGGAGTGCCGTTCTGGACCGTGCGGGTGTAGTGGCTGTGGTCGTTCGGTGCGGGGTTGCCGTTGTAGCCCTCTTCCAGGTAGCTGCCGTCACCGTTGACGGCCTTGACGATGGCGACGTGGCCATAGGTACCGTCAGAGCCCCCCGCGCCGGGGGCGTACCAGACGACCGCGCCGACGCGGGGCGTCTGGCCGGTGGGCCAGCCCTTGGCGTCCCAGCCGTCCTTCCAGGTGAGAGCGGAGCCGAGCACAGCACCATCAGGCCGGAAGGTGCTGTTGTGCACCTTGTAAGGGGCACTGGTGCTGCCCAGCTGCTGGTTGACACGCCAGAGGGCGAAGTCAACGCATTCGCGGTTGTACATGCCCAACGGAGAAGGCTGGTAAATCTGGGCCGTACGCCACGGCAGGTCATCGCCCTTGCCGGATTCGCCGGGGATGCCGCAGGAACTTTCGCCGCCCGTATCGGTCGTCTTGACGTCGCCCAGGGCGGCGACGACTTCCACGGCCGCCGGCCAATAGGACTGATAGTGGAAAGGGTCGGCATTGCGTTGGACCCTGTGTGCGGCCGTGGTCGGTTCAAGCTGTTCCCAGCCGTTGACCTCCTGGAGTGCCTTGAAGAAGTTGGTGGCGGAGGCCGTGGGGTTCATGCGGTCCTGGTAGGACCCCCACGCGCCGTTGTCGCGCTGCTGGAACAGGCCTCGGGAGTCTGGGCCTGGGCCGTCGCCGTGGTCCAGGACGCGCAAGCCGGACTCTCCCATGGCTGCCATGACACCGATGGTCTGTCCTCTGGCCGACAGGCCAAGGGCCTTTCCGGCGTTGATCACCAGGGCGGCGTTCTTCAGCTGCTCGCCCTGGTATCCGGAGACCGCAACCTTGGGCAGCTTGCTCTCGTCAACGCTGACGCTGCCGCCACTGGGTGAACAGACGTCGGCGGCGGCTTGGGAGCCGCCGCCGAACAAGATGATGGACAGAACCAGGACAATCGGCGTCAGAACCGCCCCGACAACCAGCACTGGCCCGCTCTTTTGAAACTGCATGTGTCCCCCTCACATTCAATGCTGCTAGGCCTGGTCTTGGTCCTCGTTCGGTGCTGGAGTGCCGCCATCTCGGAGCGTGTTGCGGTTCTCCCACACCCAGTCCCGCACTTCATCGCGCGAGATCAACCATGTCTTCTCGATCTGGTAGGCGGGGATCACGCCGTGCTGTAGCCACTTATAGGTGGTCTGCTTTGACTGATTCAGCGCCTCGGCCAGCTGCTGGACATTCATCCGCTCTGGATACGCGCCAAACAGTGCGTCCAGGTACTTACGGTCCACTAGCGCGCCGCCCCACTCCATGATGCGATAATACAGCATGATTTACTACGATCTAGTATGATTGCGTACATGGAGGCCTCCTGATGACGTTGCTTACAGATACGATCATTGCGGACATGACAGGGGGATGTTAAATGTCAATCTCTAAAAACCGGTGGGTGACCTTCGGCGCTGAAACCGTGGAGGAACCGACTCCCGGCGTCGAAGAGCCACCGGCCTTCGTTCCCACCGGCGCAACCAGGCCGCAACTGAGCGTCCCGCAACCAGACCACGCTGACCGACTTCCTCGATGGAACGTCTCGGGGATCACCCCGGACTTCTGGTGGCTTGGCGTCCACGGCGGCGCGGGTGAAACCTCGCTTGCGCGCCTGGACAAGAACACCAGGGCAGCTGAGCACCACTGGCCGCTGACCGCCTCTGGATCCACCGTCGTCCTCGTGGCCCGTACCAACGTGTCAGGCCTGCGCGCTGCGCAGCTGGCCGCCACCGAATGGGCATCGGGAACTGTCCCAGGAATCCGCGTCGCCGGCCTCGTCGTTTTGGCCGACGCTCCTGGACGGCTCCCCAAAGAAATCCGCGAGTTCGCCCGCGTCGTGGGCGGGGGAGTACCTCACCTGTGGCACGTCCCCTGGATCGAGGCGTGGCGCTTCGGTCACAACGTGCCGCCCGAAGAACTTCCCAAGGAAGCCCGCACCGTGCTTGACCATGTGCGAATCGCAGCAATCACCACCGCCGGACTCCCGGCCAACTAGAAAGAGGAAAACTCATGCTGTTCTCCAAGGCCATGGAATGGTCCAGCTTTGTCATTACCGAGATCCCGAACCCGGGCACAGGCGAGGCCCCTCCCGGTTCCGCCGGCCTGCTGACGATCCTCAAGTGGGTCGCCTGGATCGTCTTCGGCCTGGCCGTCGCCGGCATCCTGATCACCGCCGGATCGATGATGATCAACAACCGGCGCGGTGAGGGCGGCGAGCACGCCGGCCGTCTTGCCTGGGTCTTGGGCGGTTGCATCCTGGCAGCCTCCGCCGGCGGCGTCGTTGGTGCCCTGGTCTAAGGAGGAGTGGAGCCATGACGGAACCGACAGTGAACGAAGACCAGAATCCGCTGACCAAGCCTAAGTTCATCATCTCGGCTGTTGTCGTGGCGATCATTGTTGCGCTTGGAATCATCCTGGCCCTGGTACCCAAAGGCAGCGGCACGCCGTCACCTGAACCGAGCAACACTGGCACGAGCACCGGCAGCGCCCAGCCGAGCGCAACCTCGGCGGCCAGCGTGTGCGGACTCCCGTCCGGTGACCAAGCCAAGCCGGCCACCCCGCCGGCGGACACCAAGTGGGAGTTGGTCGGAAAGATTGCTGCACCGACGTCGCCCAAGCAGTTCGGCCCTGGGAAAACGGAAGCCAACGGCCTCCGCTCATGCTTTGCACACTCTCCGATGGGGGCACTGTACGCAGCCGTAAACGTGACTGCGCTTTCGGGTTCGGGTAAAGCGGCTCTGGTCTACGAGCAGCTGGCAGTTCCGGGGCCGGAACGTGACGCGCTGCTGAAATCCTCGCCGAGCGCCGCCCCGCAATCTGTCGCTGCCCAGCTGGCGGGGTTCACGGTTCGCTCCTACGACTCGGAGCGAACCGTCATTGATCTTGCCTTCAAGGGAGCTAACGGGGCCTTTATATCCATTCCGGTTCCGCTGCAGTGGTTCGGTGGCGATTGGAAGATCGTCGTTCCTGCCACGGGGGACGCCGGTGCCCGGCAAATCGCGGACCTCAGCGGGTACATCGAATGGTCCGGTGTGTAAATGGCCGACTGCTCAGGATGGAACGCTTTCAATCCTCTATGCCATGCGGGAACGGCAATTGAAGATGCCGCAGACGATGCGGTCAAGAACATGGCCAAAGCGATTGCTGATGCCGTGGGGCAGACGGTTAAGACTCTTGGGACGTTCTGGGTGAACGTCGGAACTCCCAACCTGACAACTGCGCCAGGAGGGTCCACCGCGAGTGATCCGGTGTTGTTCCTGCAGAACAGTCTCTACTTCTGGACCGCCGCTCTTGCTGTGCTGTCTGTGCTCGTGGGAGCGGCCAAGATGATCATCGAACGCAGGGGAGCACCCCTGCGAGACCTGGTACGTTCGCTCGCGACATTGATCGTTGTCTCGGGGGCCGGCGTGGCAGCGGTCGGCTTGCTCACCGTCGCGGCGGATCAGTTCTCTGCCTGGATCATCAACAACTCCACGGATGGAACGTCGTTTAACGACAACATCACTGCCATGTTGGCACTCTCGTCCACCAGTCCGATCGGCTCGATCATGATCATCCTCCTGGGGCTGATTGCGATTCTCGCTTCCGTTCTCCAGATCGTGCTCATGATCATCCGTGGCGGCTTGCTCGTCGTCCTGACAGGGATCTTCCCTACGGCCGCAGCGTTTACAAACACCGAGGCCGGTAAGGGTTGGTTCCAAAAGTGCACAGCCTGGCTGATTGCTTTCATTCTCTATAAGCCGGCGGCGGCGATCATCTACGCTACGGCTTTCCAGCTCAGCGGCACCAAGATATTTGGTAACGGCGGTGACGGCAAGGACTTCGGCTCGGCCCTCCTCACGACGGTAACTGGGCTGGCCTTGATGGTTATTGCCCTGTTCGCTATGCCGGCCCTCATGCGGTTTGTCACGCCGATGGTTGGCGCCGTGGCCGGTGGTGGTGGTGCCCTGGCCGCGGGCGCGGTCGGCGGCCTAGCTTCGGGCGCTATCAACATGGGCAGTGCCGGCCGGGGCAGCGGAGGATCGTCCAGCACAACAACGAGCAGCACGTCTAATCAGTCTTCTGGTTCTCAAGGACCTTCGGGGACGGGGAGCCAGGGCACTGCCGGAACGTCAGGTACGGCCGGCAAGACTGGCGGCCAGGGGGCCGGTGCGACAGGTGCGCACTCCGGGACCGGAGCAGCAGCATCCGGCGGTGGCGCTGCCGGCGGTGGCGCAGCGGCGGCAGCCGGCCCGATTGGCGTGGGCGTGCTCGCTGCACAGAAGGGCGTTGAGGCCGGCCAGGCGGCCGCCGGGGCTGTTAAGAACATGAGTGAAGAATCAACAGGGGGTGCCTGACATGGCGGCTATCGAGAACACGTACCGGGAACCGACCTACGGCAACTGGAGGCGGCCGCGCAAGGCTGGCATCGGAACGCTGGGCGGGCTCGCTACAGCGGGCCTGTTCATCGGTCTCATCATCACCGTGATCTGCTTCTTCGTCGGTGGCTGGCTCGCCGGCCTGATTGCCCTGCTCGTCCTTGGGCTGGCGTTGGCCGTCGTTTCGGTAACGGACAAGCACAACAAGTCCGTAGGGGAGCGGGCTTTCGCCCGACTGGCGTTCCGCTCGGCACGACGTAAGAAGGCGAACATCTACCGTTCCGGCCCTCTGGGGTTGACGCCCTGGGGCGAGTTCCAGCTGCCGGGGATCTCTGCCGGCTCGAAGCTCTACGAGTTCGCGGACTCCTACGGCCGGCCGTTTGCGTTGATCCACCTCCCGTCCACCGCCCACTACACGGTGGTCTTCGGCACCCAGCCCGATGGTGCGTCCCTGGTTGATCCCGAGCAGGTGGACGCATGGGTGGCCAACTGGGGCGGCTGGCTGGCGTCACTGTCGAATGAGCCAGCCGTCGTAGCCGCGTCCGTCACGGTTGAAACCGCGCCCGATTCCGGGGCGCGGTTGCGCCGGGAAGTGGAGTCGAACATCCACGAGGATGCTCCGGCTATAGCCAAGGCCATGCTGCGGGAAGCCCTTGAGACGTACCCGCAGGGATCTGCCACGATTCGGGCATGGGTCGCGCTGACGTTCAGTGCTGCCGCTCGGTCCGGTGGCAAGCGCCGCACGGCGGAAGAGATCGCCAAGGATCTTGCTTCGCGCCTTCCTGGCCTGACCGAACGCTTGGAATCCACCGGGGCCGGTGCCTGCGCGCCCTTAAATGCTCAGGAGCTGTGCGAGGTCGTACGGGTCGCTTATGATCCGGCGGCCGCCCGTCTCATTGACGAAGCCCACTACCAGGGCACTCCGGTTGATCTGACATGGGGTGACGTCGGGCCGTCCGCACATCAGGCCGGGTGGGATACCTACCGCCACGACTCAGGGCACTCGGTGTCCTGGACGATGACCGGAGCACCGCGCGGCCACGTGCTGGCTTCCGTGCTCGCCCGTCTCGTGGCCCCGCACGGGGAGATCGACCGCAAGCGTGTCACGTTGCTGTACCGGCCCATCGAGTCAGGCCGCGCTGCTGCCATTGTGGAGTCTGACCAGACGAGCGCCCTGACCCGGGCCTCGTCGACCAACCGGCCTACTGCTCGCGCTCTGGTGGACGCCCGCGCCGCTCAGGCCACCGCAGCGGAAGAGGCCAAAGGGGCCGGCCTGGTCAATTTCGGCCTGATCGTCACGGCCACGGTGCTTTCCTCGCGTGACCTAGATGACGCCGTAGCCGTTGTGGAGGGCAATCTCGGCCCATCCGCCCGTCTGCTGCTGCGCCGCGTCTACGGCTCCCAGGATTCGGCCTTCGCCGCGTCCCTGCCGCTTGGCCTGGTCCTGCCCAAGCACTTGAAGGTGCCCGAAGAGATCCGCGAGGCCATGTGATGTTCGGCAGCAAGACCAAGCACAAGCGCACTCCCGCCGGCACCCGAACTCTGCCGGCCGCCGTCGTTCGCCGGCCAGGCCTTCGGGGCTGGCGTGGACGCGGGCAGGGCGAAGCCGTATATGTCACGGCCGCCGACGAGTGGCGCGGCACCTCCGTCCAGGTCTGCGGGCTGTGGCCCTTCGTGGGCGGCAGCGGTACCCCCATTGTGGGCGTGCCGATCGGTGTCCACACCGACACCGGAGCGCCCTTCGGGGGAGATCCGATCAGCTGGTTCATGCACGGGATGATCAACAACCCGTCGATGTTCGTCCTCGGACTGCCGCACTACGGCAAGTCCACGCTGGTCCGGCACATCGTCCTGGGTCTTGCCGGTCGGGGGATCAACCCGTTGATCCTGGGCGATTTGAAGCCCGACTATGTTGATCTCATCCGTGCGCTGGACGGCCAGGTCATCAGCCTGGGGCCGGGCCGTGGCCATCTCAATGTCTTGGACCCTGGCGAAGCCACGGGCGCAGCTGTCCGGCTGCTCGCCTCGGCCGAAGAACACCGGGCAAAAGCCAACCGGGCCACGGACCAGGAAGTGGCCGCGCAGCTGCTCGCTGCAGCTGTGAAGGCGGAGAAGCTGGCCGAACAGCTCATGGCGGACTCGCACAACCGGCGCCTGAACATGATCACGGCGCTGATCACGATTGTGCGCAACGCCAAACCCAGCGCGCACGAGGAATCTCTGATCGACCGCGCACTGCACATCCTGGACGAGCGCCTGGACCGGGTGCCCCTGATCGGGGATCTGATCGAGGTCATCAAGGATGCTCCCAACGAGCTGCGGGCGATTGCCCTTGACCGTGGCGACATGAGCCGATACTTGGACGCGACGGACCAGCTGCGCCAGTCGCTGTACTCGCTGGACGGCTCAGGCCGCTTCTCGGACATGTTTTCCCAGCCCACCGATCAGCCGATGGACCTCACCAAGCCGGTCGTCTTCGACCTCTCGGGGATCTCCGACACGCAGCGGGACATTCAGGCAGCCTCGCTGCTAGCTTGCTGGTCAACCGGGTTCGCCACCGTCCAGGTGGCGCACACCCTGGCCGACGCCGGCCTGGAGCCGCGCCGCAACTACTTCGTCGTCATGGACGAGCTGTGGCGGGCGCTGCGCTCCGGTGAAGGCATGGTGGACCGCGTTGACTCGCTGACGCGGCTCAACCGAACCGAGGGCGTTGGCCAGGCCATGATCACGCACACCATGAGTGACCTGGAAGCCCTGCCAACCGAGTCCGAGCGGATGAAGGCCCGCGGCTTTGTGGAACGCTCCGGCATGGTCGTCTGTGGGGCACTGCCCGGCGGCGAGATGGAGAAGCTAAACAAGGCCGTCACGCTCTCGCGTGCCGAGCAGGCCCGTCTCATCTCCTGGGCCGATCCGGGGTCGTGGACAGACGTCGGCGGCTCGCGCAAGCGCGTCCGTCCTGGCCTGGGAAAGTTCCTCTTCAAAGTCGGCGGCCGCCCGGGTGTCCCGGTGGCGCTCAAGCTGACAAGCGTTGAGGAATCCCTGCACGACACGAACAAGCGCTGGCACGACGAAGGGGAAAACTGATGGGTGCACCAAACGGCGGCAAGCGGTCCCAGCTCACAGGTGAGACGATCCTGCTCTGGATCTTCATCACCGTAGTGGTGCTTGGGGTCGGCTCGGTGACCGGAGCCGTTCACCTAGGGTCGATGATTGCCGGCGACGGCCAGAAGCTGCCGGCCAACCCCTTTGAACTGGTCTTCGGCCTGTTCGCACACAAGGTCACGTGGCCGGCGGCCGCCACAGGCGTTCTGATCGCCATCGGCGTCGTGATCGTGGCCATGGCAGTCCTGGTGGTGCGGGCCGTGCTACGCCGCCGTTCCAGGCGTTCCCGCGTGGACGTCGCCGCCCAGCACATGGCCAAGGGCCGGGATCTGCGCGCGCTGAGCCTGCGAGGGGCGACGGCAACGGCCGAGCGCCTGGGCGTCAAAGGATCGCCCGGTGTCCCTATCGGCAAAACGGTCCTGGGCGGGCAGATGGTCTACGGCTCCTGGGAAGACATGCACGTCGACGTGTGGGGGCCTCGGACTGGTAAAACGACCTCCCGGGCCATCCCGGCAATCCTGGCCGCCCCGGGGGCTGCCTTGGTGACCTCAAACAAGCGGGACATCGTTGACGGCACGCGCGACGTCCGGGCCGCCGATGGGCCGGTTTGGGTCTTCGATCCCCAGGCGGTCGCGCTCGAGGAACCCACCTGGTGGTGGAACCCTCTCAGCTACGTCACGGACGAAGTGCGGGCGGCCCGCCTGGCTGACCACTTCGCCGCCGGCTCCCGTGGCCCGGATGCCAAAACGGATGCCTATTTCGATCCTGCCGGCCAGGATCTCCTGGCCGGCCTCCTGCTCGCCGCGGCTCTGGACGGCCGACCGATCACGCAGGTTCATACCTGGCTGACCAGGCCGGCGGACGACGAAGCGGTGGACATTCTCAAGGCCCGCGGATTCCTCCAGACCTCCAACGCTGTCGGCGGCGTCGTCAACGCGCCCGAGAAGCAGCGCGGCGGCGTGTACGGTACGGCGCTGCAAATGGCATCGTGCCTCACCAACCGTCAGGTCGCCCGGTGGGTGACTCCACAGGGCGAAAACGACGAGCGGCCGCAGTTCGATCCCGCAGAGTTCGTCCGGTCCAAGGGCACGCTGTACAGCCTCTCCAAAGAGGGCAAGGGCACCGCCGGCCCGCTGGTGACGGCGCTGACCGTGGCCACGGTCGAGGCCGCCGAAGAGCTGGCCGTTTACTCTCCTGGCGGCCGGCTGGCCACGCCCATGATCGGTGTCCTAGACGAAGCGGCCAACGTCTGCCGGTGGCGTGAGCTGCCGAACCTGTACAGCCACTACGGATCTCGGGGCATCGTTCTGATGACCATCCTCCAGTCCTGGTCCCAGGGCGTGGAGGTTTGGGGCCGTGATGGGATGCGCAAGCTGTGGAGCGCAGCCAATATCAAGGTCTACGGCGGCGGCGTGGCCGAAGCTGAGTTCCTGAACGAGCTCGCGCAGCTGGTGGGGGAGTACCGTTACTCCAACATGACCAAAAGCCGGTCCAAACAGGGGACTTCCTACAGCCACGACGATGACCGCAAGGAACGCACCCTCGACGTTTCGGACCTTGCCTCGTTCCCTCGGGGCCGTGCAATTATGTTCGCCTCCGGTACCCCCGCTGCACTTCTGGAAACGGTGCCTTGGATGAGCGGCCCGCATGCAGAAGCAGTGCGGGCGTCAATCGCTGCGCACGATCCGGCCAACCGCCCGACGTCCCCTGCCGGCAACCGCTGGATCACTGCGGGTGCCTCCGATGAGTGAGGGACTGGGGGAGTGGGACGACGAGCTGGAGGACTCCGGAGCTGATGCCACCGAGCCGGCTGAGGACGACGCGGCCGCGCCTGAGTTGTTCTATCCGAACGTCGCGGAGTTCGTCAGCGACAAGCTGGCCACCACCTACCGCCGGCAGCTCAACGTACAAGGCGGAGTGACCTGGTGCCCGCAGTGGTGGAAACACGCGGAAGCGATCAGCCGCTTGGAAGCACTCTGGCGGGCCTGGGAGTTTCTGCGTCTGGACGGAACCACGGGAATGAGCGTGTGGTGGCGCGACCATGCAGACCATCACATGTCCGTGCTGCTCTCAGCTGATGGGCCATTCAAGGGCTGCAGCCCGGACGACGGACACCGCTCCAAACTCTCCCCGCTGCCCTGTGAGGAGCCTCCTGCAGGGCTGTTCTAGCCTCGCTTCTATCGAACGGGGATTCTATGTGGAGCACGAGAACTTCTCCTCCGGAGATGTCAGATTTGGCCGCCGTGCTTTCGGTAAAGCTCCACCAGGTTCATGCCAGCGTCGAGGTCGGCAAGGACAGCTTCGCGAACCTCAGCGAGATGCAACGGTATCGCGCGGCTCTTCTTGTCCGTTGCGTCGTATGCGATTGGGTAAATGGCTTTGAATTTAGCGCCGTGCTTTTCCGCATACGCAATCAGGCCGCGCAGCTTGTCGGACGAGTCTGGTAGGTGGTGCCCATGCGGATCGATGATGACAGGCCAAAGCTTCGAGCCTTTGCCTGTTTCTTCCTTTCGCAAAACAATGAAATCTGGGTACATCCCCGCGTAAGTCTTCTTACTGTCCTTCACCGTTTCGTACGGTATGCAGAGGGATTTCTCACCCCCACGAGGGGTATTCCGGTACCAGGCAACTGTGTCATCCCGAGCAATCTCGGCCCGGATAATCTTGTCCTCCCAAGGGCTCAGTTTGGTATAGAAGGTTCCATCCCTAGCGCCCGGGTCGGAGAAGATGTGCTTCGTGTATCGGTTCTCGGGCGACTGGCGGAGCTTTGAGAGAGCGTCCTCACTGTTACCGCTGTCGGAGAGATCAGTGCTAATCGAATTCGGGATAACGATCTTGCCCTCTGAAGGGCGACGAGTCTCTCCAATGAGCTTCTGGAACTCTTTGCGCCACTTTTCCCCGAGCTCGCTGATCCGCAACTTGAACCTGTCCAGCCACTCGTCCACGAGCTGCTCAGCACGGGCTTCAACCAAGGGGGCGATCTCCGGCATGGAACCCAGCGCTGCAATCCTAATCTTCGCGTCGAGCACATCGGAGTCCTCGTCGGAGGTCTGCGCTTTCCAGTACGAGTCTGCTAGACCGTCCCGGAGGTGAAGGCGGCTGACCTCCTTGAATACCCCATCGATGTTGTGCTCGTCGAGGCGGACGTTGCGTTTCTGCGCTTCGAGGTCGCCAACGAGCTCCTGGCCGTCAGTGGTGAAAACCTTGGACCCTACTACAACGGTCGCAATCGCCTCGACACGCTTGTCCAGCTCCTCGGCCTTGGTCTTCGCTAGCCCATCAAGAAACGCGTGCAGCTGATTATCCGCGGCCTTCTTGGCCTCGGGTTGGAGCTTACTACCGGAGAGCAACGCTGCCAGCTTGTGAAGGCGCGCTATGTGTGACCCCTTCGCTGGCCGGTTCGGGATAGTGTACGTGGGCATCGATTCCAGGGCAGCAATCAGTGATTTCGGCCGTTTCGGCGAGGTTTGCTTCTGGGGCAAACTAGGGCTGGGCAAAGCCTGCCCAGGTAGGTCAGCAGCGGTCGCAGGCAGAGCCTCCGCCTCAGCCGGGTTAGAGTCTTTGTCCGGCCTACGAGCCTCCGTGGCTGGGCCCTTATTAGGAGTGGTTTCCGGTGCCGGCGGGACATCGGTCGCACTAGGGACAAAAGCATTCCCCCCAATAGCACGGTCAACTTGCTCTGTCGTTGCGTGTCCGGCTTTGACTTCGTTTCTGACCTGCTCCAGCTCGACTTCAGGCTCAGTGTCGAGGTCCCCGATAAGCAGGTCTTCGTTGAATGCGTTGTTTACCGTAACGGTTACGACCGACGGAAGTGCCTCTGTTCCCTCGGGTCCCTCGTTAAAGAAGCCAGCAACTTTGCTCACCTGCTTACCGTTGAAGTTCGGGAGAACACAGTAGACACCGTTTAGAGACTCGTCCGACATGATCCGACGAGCAAGCGGCTGGCGGACGATGCGCCCTATCAGCTGAGCAATGTAAGTCGGTTCCTCCGCTGTGCGGAATGAAATCAAGACCTCAGCGCGGGGACAGTCCCATCCAGTCGTGATCGCATCTTTGGCAAAGACGACCCGTACGTCGCTCTGCGATTCGACCAGATGGGGTTCGATGTAGTTGATGTTGCCGTGGATCGTATTGCGCGTTGTGTGTTCGCCGAAGACATTCACCATGTTCTTCATCTCGATCCCAGGCCACTCCTCCCTCACGATCCCAGCAAGTGTGCCGAGCTGGTCGTCACTGGCGCCATTCTCGACCTGCACCACGAGCACTGGCTTGACCGGCTTTTCGAGTCCCTCTTGCAGGCTGTAAGTCACCCATCTGTTCTCGTAGTCCTTCACGCGCTGCACGGCGAGGCGCATGAGCGTTGTGTCTGCCTCTACGGAGCCGGCTTCGTGGGGAGAAAACAGGACCACCTTGTCCTTGATGATCCCGGAGTCTTTAACGTCCTGTACATTCACCGTGACTGTGGAGACGATGCGGCTCGACTCGTGGTTGGAAAAGTTCAACCGCATGGACGTTTCGAACCGCTGCGCAGTGGCAGAAATACCAATGACCACGGGGACGCGCTCATGGCCGTACTCCGGAGTGCCGTCGATGATCTTCGCGACTGTTGTCGGGGCGTCGCGATTGAGCTGGGTTCCGCGGTGAGCCTCGTCAATAATTACGATGAAATCCTTGCCAAGCTTCTTGACGGTGTTCGCGATGGTTTCCCAGATCGGATATGACTGGGTGTCCGAATTGTTCGCGAGCCTCGTTGTACTGGAAGCCGCTTGAGTGTTCATGAAGTACAGGGCGCGTCGTTCAAACGTCTCTTGGTCGAACGAGCCGGACTCGATCAATGTTGTCGTGAACCATTGATCCGAGGCTACGAGCATCTTCTGGAGCGTCTGCTGGTTCAGCGATTTGTCGTCGGTTACCCAGAGCACGGTGCGACCCTCAGACTCGTCGAGGATATCTGACTCGCCCAGGAGGTGTTCCATCACGGCAGTGGCAATAACGGTTTTGCCTGCGCCAGTAGGCGCCGCGAGGATAAGAGCGCTGTGCTCGGGGTACGGTCCGGCGAACCCGGCCTGCCGCTGCCGGATCTGGTGAACCAGCTTCTCGACAGCCTCTCGTTGGTAGTCGAAAAGCTCGTAGCGCATGTGGTCATTCCCCCATCAGGAACATCTGGCCGGATTGATTTTGCATCGTATCTTGATCAGCCCCGGTTAATTTCGAACGAACGCAGGTAGCTGGAGTACAAGCGTTCAGCGGTGTCTTGGAGACGGCTTGGAAGGGCCGCCACAATGGTACGAAAATCGGCCTCAGAGTCGGTCACAATGAAGACTCGATGGATACCCGCGTGTAGGGCCTCGATCGCGAGCCCCGCGGCGTCCGTATCGAAGATGATCGCGTAGGTCGCATCTGTAGGGGCCGACAACCCAGTTGGGTCGATCTTGTCGATTATTTCTCCGGTGCCACCTGCTTTTAGCCATATCAGTGGGGCAACCGCTTCGAACTTCCGTCCTAGAGCCACCAAGTTCTCGTCCTCGTAGGTAACCTCCAGGAAGACCGCAGACTGGTCTTCCACAGCCTCCAGCACCTTTTCTAAACGCGGTTTCGTGACGCCATGGAATACGCCCTGCGCTTCATACTCTTCATCACCAGGCTCAAGCCCCCGGCGACGGAGCTGCGAGTCATCCTTTCGACTCACTTCATTGTTCGTGATCAGGATGCACTGGCGGTGACCACCGTCGTCGGAATTCATGTCGATCACTGCGTGAGCTGTAGTTCCAGAGCCTCCGAAAAAGTCCAGAATAACGGCGTCGGGGTTGTTGTTAGCCCAACGGATGAGTTGCTTGATCAGACGGACGGGCTTTTTCCCGTTGTTGAACGCGACTCCTCCTTCCCGCGACACATTGCCCATGTCCTGATGGAAGCCCTTCCAGAGGTCGCCTCGAATCACTGTGCGGCC